>NZ_CM009578.1:1835750-2168829 GCF_002993885.1 Sphingopyxis lindanitolerans | reverse complement strand
CATGGAGATGGCGGCGGTCATCGCATCGAAGAGCCCGCTGGCAACGCGGTTCGCCAAGGACAGCATGCGCACGATCGAGAACATGACGCTGCGCGACGGCTATATCTATGAACAGGGCAATACGGCGAAGCTGTCGACCTCGCACGACGCGCAGGAAGCCGTCGCGGCGTTCGTCGAAAAACGTCCTCCCCTATTTCTCGGTCGCTGAGGATAATCCCAATGGACTGGAATTTCGGCGACTTGCTGGACGCGACCGCGGCGCATGTGCCCGGCGATCGACCGGCGATCATCCGCGGCGATCATGTGACAAGCTGGGCGGATTTCGACGCGCGGACGAACCGGCTGGCGCGCGCGATGCTTGCCGCGGGGCTGCGCGCGGGCGATCGCGTCGCGATCCTCGCGCGCAATGTTCCCGAATTCATCGAGATCGCCGCGGCGGCGTTCAAGGCGCGGCTGACCCACGTCAATCTCAACTATCGTTACACGACATCCGAGATCGAATATGTGCTGCGCGATTGCCAGGCGGCGGCGCTCTTCTATCAGGGCGAGTTCGCGTCGGTGGTCGCACCGCTCGTCGGGGGAGCGATCGATCATCTGACATATGCGGTCCAGATCGACGGTGCGGGGGCTTATGACGGCATCGTCAAAGAGGGCGACGCTGCGCCGCTCGACATCGTCCGCTCGCCCGAGGACGGCTATCTTCTCTACACTGGCGGGACCACCGGCCGGCCGAAGGGCGTGATGTGGCGCTCGGTTGACGCGCGCTGGTCGCAGCTCGAATCCCCCGTGGCGACCACGACGCCGGCGAACATGGAGGATCATGTCGCTCAAGTGCTGAAGGGGGTGGCGGGGCGTGTCATGCCCGCCTGTCCGTTGATGCACGGGGCGGGGCTCAATAGTTCGCTCGCCGAATTGCTGGTCGGCGGCACCGCCGTGCTACTGCCGTCGGACCGGTTCAGCGCCGACGAATTGTGGAGCGAGGCCGAGCGCCACCATGTCACGCGCATTCTGATCGTCGGCGATGCCTTTGCGCGGCCGATGGCCGATGCGCTGCTTGCCAATCCAGGGCGATGGGACCTTTCTTCTTTGCGTCTGATTTCGTCGGCGGGGTTGATGTGGTCCGAACAGGTGAAGGCGGCGTTGCTCGACGCGTTGCCGCAACTGACCCTGCTCGACATCCTCGGTGCTTCCGAGGCCTCCGGTTTTGGCTATGCGATCACCAACAAGGATCGTTCGACCCCGACCGGGCTTTTCGAGCCGGGACCGCAGACCGTGATCATCGATCTGGAACAGGAACGCGTGCTCGCCGCCGACGAGGTTGGGCAGGGCTGGCTCGCACGGCGCCCACCGTTCGGGGCTGGCTATCATGGCGATCCTGAAAAGACCGCCGGCGTCTATCGCTCGATCGACGGCCAGGCCTATGCGGTCCCTGGCGATATGGCGGAACGCCTGCCCGATGGACGGTTACGCCTGTTGGGTCGCGGAAGCATGTGCATCAACACCGGCGGTGAGAAGGTCTTCGTCGAGGAGGTCGAGGAAGCGCTGAAGCGCGTCGATGGCGTCGTCGATGCCATGGTGTTCGGGCTGCCAGACCCTCAATGGGGCAGCGTCGTTACCGCGCTGATCGAGGGAGGCGAGGCCTTCGATGATCAAGCCCTGCGCGCTGCGCTGTCGCATGATCTTGCCGCCTATAAGCAACCGCGCCGGATCATCCGCGTCGCGGCCTTGCCGCGACATGCCAGTGGCAAGAGCGACTATCGCAGCGGCATGCACATGGCGCGTGCGGAAATTGCCGCCTTGCCGTCCACCGGCTGATCGCAACCGGTGCGCGGCGCCGTGCCCGCGGGGCGAAGGCGCTTTGCTCCTCAATCGACGACACGAAAACTCTCCCAAGGATTTCCAATGCAACAGGCCCATCCCTCTTCCGAACAAACTCCCCGCCGTATCGATGCGCTGATCATCGGAGCGGGTTTCGGCGGCATGTATGCGTTGCACCGCGTGCGCGGCCTGGGGCTTGATGTCCATCTGATCGAGGCGGGCGATGATGTCGGCGGCACTTGGTATTGGAATCGCTATCCGGGCGCCCGCTGCGACGTGATGAGCATTGATTACAGCTATTCCTTCTCGGACGAGATCCAGCAGGAATGGACGTGGAGCGAGCAGTTCGCCGCGCAACCCGAAATACTGTCCTATGCCCGCTTCGTCGCCGACAAGCTGGATCTCAGGCGCGACATTGGCTTCGAAACGCGCGCGACCTCGGTGCGCTATGACGAGGAAGCAGCACTGTGGCGGATCGAAACCGATCGCGGCGATATCTTCGAAGCAAATTATTGCCTGATGGCGACCGGACCGCTTTCGGTGCCCAAACAGGTCGATATCCCGGGCGCGGCCAGCTTCAAAGGCGAACTCTGTCTGTCCGGGAAATGGCCGCATCATCCCGTCGATTTTGCGGGGAAACGCGTTGCGGTGATCGGCACCGGATCGTCGGGCATCCAGATCGTTCCGGTGGTGGCCGAACAGGCCGAACATCTCTATGTCTATCAGCGCACGCCCAGCTTCACATTGCCGATGCGCAACCGCACGCTCGACGACGACTATATCGCGCATATCAAGGCGCATTATCCGGGATTGCGCGCGGTGGCGCGCCATTCGCTGACCGGCGGCATCCGCCCGATCACGTATCGGCCGGTGTTCAGTGTGACGCCCGCCGAGCGCGAGAGGCTGATGGAGGAGGCGTGGCAGCACAGCGGGCTCGCTTTCCTCGGTCTCTTCTCCGACTTGCTCAGCAACCGCGAGGCGAACGAGGTCGTCGCCGAATTTGTCCGCGGAAAAATCGCCGAAGTGGTGAAGGATCCCGATACCGCGCGCCGGTTGACTCCGCAGGGCTATCCGATTTTCGCGCGGCGACCGTGCCTCGATAGCGGCTATTACGAAGCCTATAATCGCGCCAACGTAACGCTGAAAGACTGCCTCGAGCAGCCGATCGTCGAGATAACGGAAAAGGGCATCCGTACCGCCGAGGGTGAAGTCGAGGTCGATATCATCATCGCCGCGATCGGCTATGACGCGCTCACCGGGGCGATGCTGTCGATCGATATCGAGGGCAAGGATGGCCGACAGCTCAAGGATAAATGGGCCAAGGGCGGGCGCTCGCACCTTGGCCTGATGATCGAGGGCTTTCCCAATCTGTTCGTGATTGCGGGGCCCAACGGCCCCTCCGCGCTCGCCAATTTCATCCTGCTGAACGAGCAGAATGTCGACTGGGCTTGCGATTGCATCGAATATATGCGCGCCCGCGATCTGCGGTCGATTGAACCCGATGCCGATGCCGAGACCTGGTGGATGAACAAGGTGACGACACTGGGTTCCCTGTCGCTATATCCCACGGCGAACACTTGGTACACGGGTGCGAACGTGCCCGGCAAACCCCGCACCTTTCCCGTCTATATCGGCGGCCTCGGCCGCTATCGTGAAATATGCGCGGAAAGTGCGGCGGAAGGATATCGTGGTTTCACGTTTCGCTAACGTCGCGCCGTTGCTCCGCCACTAAATATCTGATCGAAAAGCTCCTTAGGGTCAGGCTTCCTTCGACATAGTCCAGCGCCGCGCCTCCTCGCCCCGAACAAAATCGTGCAGCGCGCTGGTTTCGCCGCTTGAATGACCTGCTGCTCGCAAGCCGCGATCGCTTCGCGGTTGTTGTGTCGCATTTCTGCAGAGTCGGAGATCGCCAAAAGCTCTTGCGCGAAGATAGAAGCGACGGGGCGTTTGCCGATCGTTTCGTCGCTGAAGCTGCCTGTGGGAACGCGCCGCTTCGGCTTTCCCGTCTGCGCGCTTAGCTGCAGACTTCCGCCGCTGGTGACCCCTACGGGCACGCTGCTGTCGTGGCAAGGTATTGAAATTACTTTGAAATTTTCTCAAAGCAAAACGTCCATACCATCACAAATGCCATCTGTCTATTGGGCTCGTATGGGTCGAAATGACATTGTGCAACCGTTGGGCAGACCAACTATCACCCGGGCCATAAATTCAAGGTCATCGGCATCGACAACCGAGCGTGGTTCGGGCCTGAGGATGTATCTGCACCATCACCAAACGCAGCAAAGCGCCATGCGTGATCCGCAATGGCACTGCCTATCATGTTCCAATGATGTGTCACAACCAGACAGCTAGGAGTTTACCAACTTTTGGTACGGAGATCCGTGCAAACCCCACATCAAGAACGACAGAATATGTTCTATGTTATCAAGGGGTTTTGAAAAGTCGAGCTTTCCGCCGCTCATGACGTCTATTCGGCCAGTGTCCGATTCAATATAAACCATGGCACCCAGCACGCAGTAATAGCGCCAGTAAAACGCTTCGTCGCTCAACTGCGGCATGATCTTGCGGAACGACTCCGGAAGGCCCGTTGGATATTTTGCGAAGACTTCGTTCATCACGGAACGAACTTCCGGATTAGGATCAATCGAAACCGATCCCAGCAGCTTAGTAAAGGATCGATGGGTTTGGGCCATTTCAAAGGTCGGGACGAGCAAGGCCTCCAGCAGGAGACGAGTGGAACCAGGATCGCCTGGCTCCAACTTGTCGATGGTGTGCAAACGGCGCGCGCGCTCGGCCTGTATCTGCCCCAGCCTCCTGTCGAGAACCTGAAACAACAACTCGCGCTTGGATCCGAAATGATAGGGAAGGGCGCTCAGGCTGACCCCCGCGGCGGAAGCGATCCGGCGGGTCGTGACGGTCGCGAACCCCTGCTCCGAAAAGAGGGCTTCGGCTGTGTCCAGAATTCGCGTCCGCGAACCGTGCTCCGTCGATTTGTTCCGCCGCTGCTTCATATGGCTTGCCTGCTTCGCTTTCTGCTTCGAAAAATTCTCAAACGCCGCTGCTCGCATCGCAGGCGCTCGTAGCGACTTTTCCATCCAGCTTAGCAACGCTGTGTCCAAATCGCCATCTTCTTGCCTTCACCGATATGGCCGAGAGTGCGCATCGGTCGGGCTCGATCGCAAGACCCATAGATAGCGAAATCAAGTTCCTTGCCGGCGGTCCAGGGCGTGTGCCGCTCCGGATTTTGCCCTCACACTTGACAGTCAGTTATTGGAGTCGTACGTACGTACTAGATTGATTAAATGCATTGGGGAGGGCGGTTTGGGCATCGACACGCTTTCGAAAGACGATCCGCGGCTGTTTCGGATGGGAGACGCTTATGCGTTCGTGACCTATCCGACGGCTGGAGCGGTGATCACCAGGGAAGGAGCCGTTCTCATCGACGGCCCGATGGCCCCGGCTGTCGCTCTACGATGGCGTAACTTCGTCCGCGAGCATGCCGAAATTCGCTATCATGTCATTTGCGAACACCATGAGGATCACACGGCCTGCGGTTCGGTAATCGAGGCCGACCTGCTCGTGACGAGCGAAGTCACCGCCCTGGAAATGTCCTCGACCTCGGCCCGCTCGGACGAGCAAATGCGTCGCACATTACGGGGGTGGGGGCGCAACTGCGATTTCGACGATGCGTTGGTCGCCGGTTATCGCATTCGTCGTCCGAACCTGACGTACTGCAACCGCTTGTCTTTCGATCTCGGCGGCAAGCGCTTCGTCATATTCGAAGCTCCGGGCCATACGCGCGGTTCGTCCATTGTCCATGCTGTCGACGATCGGGTCGCCTTTGTGGCGGATAACGTCTTTCCTGGCACCTGCGCGCCTCCCGCCCAGTCTGCCAATCCCTGGGCGTGGCTGCAAACGCTCGGAACGCTGGAGGCGCTTGACGTCGATTGGTATGTACCAGGTCACGGCGATCCGATGACGCGCGATTGTATCGGTGACCAGCGCTCGGCTCTCCTCGAATTGATCGACCGGGTTCGCGACCTGCGCCGCAAGGGTTGGTCGAGGGAGCAGGTGGTCGCCGAGGGGCTCGGAGAGCGCAGGCTGCGGCCGAGGCACAGTGGTTCGGACGACACGCCGCAGGCGTTGCCGCTCGTTGCGGAACTGATCGCGCGCAATTCGCTTGGCAATATCTATGATTATCTTGATGAGCATCCGTCGGGCCATCCTTTCGCGCGGCGTGACCCCTGTGTGGATTATGATTCCGAGATCGAGGAATGCTGAGGCTCGGCAGTGCCCTGCACGCCAATCGGGCAATCCTGGTCGCGCAATATGCCGGCCAGGAAGGCTTTCTCGATGCGACGTGCGCCGTGCGGTCCATCGCCGCCGTTGCAACGCTCGACGACCTGCTCGACCTTCGCGACGCGGAGCTTCGGCGATGCCTTGGCTATATTCGCGGCGCCGCGCATTGCAGCGATGTGGCCGGGAGTGAAATCCGTCTGCTTTGCCCGCTCACGCGCCCGACGCGCATTCGCGATTGCGGAATGATCACGACCCATTTGCGGCCCGCCTTTGCCCAGATGATCGGACGGTTGCGGCAGATGGACGACGTGGACACCGGCCCCGCCTTACAAGCGCTGGAAAGCCGCCTGCTTGGCGCCGGGAAGCGAACATTGAGCTGGGGCGAGCGCGATCCGGCTACCCTTTCCGCCTCATGTGATCCTATCGCAAATCCCGGTGGAGAGCTGGATTTCGAGCTCGAGATGGCGGTCGCCGTCAGGCGTCGGGACAATGGCGATCCGGAAATCTTCGGCTATACCCTGTATAACGATTGGACCCTTCGCGACGTCCAGGTTCAAACCTTTGCACGGACGCTGAACCTCCATGGTCCGGCCAAGAACTTCCGCGGCTCGAACAGTTTCGGACCGATGATCGTGATGGCCGACGATGTCGCCGATCCGATGAACCAGATCTTGCGGATCGAGGTCGATGGGCGGCTTTTCGCAGAGGGTACGTTGGCGGCTGCGGATTGGACCATCCCCGAGGCGGTGGCCGAGCTTTATTCGCGCGAACCGATTTCGGGCACCGAACTGCTCGGTTCGGGTACCGTTCTTGGAGGGTCCATGTTCGAGCGGGGGCTTGTGCTCAGGCCCGGCAGTAGCGTCGTCCTCAGCAATCCGTCGATCGGAACGCTCGAGAATCGTGCCGGAGAGGCGGCATGACGCGGCGCCGTTCGCCCGCCCACGCGATCGACCCCGACGGCATTCGCCTCATGGAGGACATGTTCGGCCCTGAGCGGGCCGAGCGGCGGAGCCATCCGGAGCACGCCGCCGACGGGCGGATGAATTCGCTTCTGGTGGAGTTTGCGTACGCTCGCGTCTGGGCCAACGAAATTCTGACCCGGCGGGAGAGGTCCTTGATTACGGTTGCCCTGCTCGCGGCGGCGGGGCGGGAAAACGAGCTGTCACTCCATCTCGAAGCCGCCGTCAAGAACGGCGCCAGCCATGATGAGCTCAGAGAAGTCATGGTTCATCTCGCTCTATATTGCGGTTTTCCCGCGGGACTGACGGGCCAGAGGCATTTGCAAAAATTGAATAAATAGATTTATCCGGAGGGGGTTATTCATGAAGAATCATGCTTTTATTTTTTCTCTGCTCGCCAGCACGTGTTATGTTGTTCCGGCTGCAGCCCAGTCCACACCCACGCAGGCAGCGGCTGTCCCCGCTGGCGGATCCGACGATGGCTCCAATGACATCATCGTCACTGCGACTAAGCGCGAGACGACCCTGCAGGACACGCCGCTCGCAATCTCGGCATTGGGATCCGACGCATTGCAGCAGCGTAACCTGACGAACCTCGAAGCGCTGTCGGGGGCGGTGCCCAATTTGAGCTTCAACCGCTATCTCGGGCAGGCGCGCATCGGCATCCGGGGCCTCGGAAATGACGCCTCCACCCCAACAGCCGAGGGCCGCGTCGCCTATCATGTCGATGGAATCTATGTCAGCCGAAATTCGGTCGCCATGGGCACGTTGTTCGACGTCGAGCGCGTCGAAGTCGTGCGCGGTCCACAGGGCACGCTCTATGGACGCAATGCGACGGCGGGCGCGATCAACGTCATAACCAAGAAGCCGTCCGACGCTGCGGAAGGATATGCGGCGGCTGGTTTCGGCAACTATAATGCGCGGACCGTGGACTTTGCGATCGGGGGCGGCATCGCGCCCACCCTGTCTGCTCGCGTCGCCCTTCAATATGTCAATCGCGACGGTTGGGGCACCAATGAAGTCACAGGCAATGATATTGACGACGAAAATGCTTATTCCGGAAGGCTTTCGCTCCGCTGGCAACCCAGCGACGCTGCGGATGTCATCATCACGGCGGATCATCACCGTGAAAGCGACAGCAATTACGCGGCGCACTACAATGGCACCTCGACCGAGCAGACGCGCGACCCATATGCGCTGGCGATAACCTACGGCGGGGTCTTCGCGCAGGATCCCCGGAACATCAACAGTGAGCGCGATCCGAGAAATCGCCGCAAGACGTCCGGCGTGGCTATCGACGCCACTTTTGACATCGGTGCGCGGTGGACATTCAAGTCGCTTTCCGGATACCGCTTCTCGCAATATGTCTGGGATACGGATCTGGATGGCACCCAAATCTCTCTCGCACCTTATGGACAGGCTGAGAGATCAAACCAGTACAGCCAGGAATTCCAGCTGCAATATAGCTCCGATCGCGTCGAAGGCGTGCTTGGCCTTTATGGCTTCAAGGAAAATGCCTATGGCGAGGTCTATATTCTCGTCCAAAGCGGCTTGGTGCCTCCCACCTTCCTGACACAGGGCTATCGTGTCGCGGGTGACGCGAAGACAAGGGCGGGCGCCGCTTTTGGGGAATTCAAGTTCAAGCTGACGGACCGGCTGTCGCTGATTGCCGGTGGACGGTTCAGCGCCGAGAAGAAGTCGATCGTGGACAATTACCAGTTCCGGCGTGACCAGCCCTATACCGCGCCGGTCAATGGACCGCATCTTCCGGGAATTCCCATCCTGTCGGCAGCTGGCTATCCGCGCTCGGATTCGGAAAGCTGGAACTCCTTCACACCGAAGGCGGGGGTGACCTACCAGGCGTCCGATAGTCTTTTCCTGTTCGCCACCTACAACAACGGGTTCAAAAGCGGCGGCTTCAGCCCGGGCGTAAACCAGCCGGCATTCAAGCCCGAAAAGGTTGAAAGCTACGAAATTGGCGAGCGCGCGAAGCTGTTCGACGGGCGATTGACGCTCAACGCCACGGCTTTCCACTTCAACTATGACGATATGCAGGTGAGCCGGGTTACCGGGACCGTTGTGACGGTGGACAACGCTTCCTCGGCAAAGGTCGCCGGGATCGAGGTTGAGACGGTGCTCAAGCCCCTCGACGGCGTGAGGCTGGATTTTTCGGGCTCGTATCTGGACACCGAATTCGGCGACTTCTTTCCCGTCACCGGCGGAGGAAATGTCAAGGGTAACCGCCTGCCCAGCGCGCCGCGGTGGCAAGGGCTGGTCGGGCTGACCCTGGAGCGAGACCTGTCGTCGACGGTTCACGCGACGTTGAGAGGAGAGGCGGAGTACAGGTCCTCTCAATTCTTTTATCCCGAAAACACCGGACGCTTCCGCGAGCCGGGGAGAGCCAAGTTCAATCTGTTCCTGACGGTCGATCTGGCCGAACCCGATCTTACCGTTTCGCTTTATGGTCGCAATCTGACCGACAAGCTTTCGTGGTCGGCGTTCCGCGTTGGGTCGCCAGCTTATGGGGCGCCGGTCAATGGCGTCATCGAGGCGCCGCGGACCTTCGGAATACGCATCGCAAAGAATTTCTTCTAATGATGGTCACGGCAAATACCGCGGATCGAATGCCCTGGGCGCTGCTGGCGTCGCTCGCGCTCGCCTACTCGCTCGCCTTCGTAGATCGGGCGATTGTCGGCCTGATGATGAGCGACATCAGCCGCGATCTCGGCATTTCACGGGAATATACCTCGTTGCTCGTCGGTACGGGTTTCGCGCTGGTCTATGCCGTGGCCGGCGTGTTGGCGGCAATCCTGCTGTCGCGAATGCATCCACGCAATACCATCGCGCTCGGCATTATCGTGTGGAGCCTGGCGACTGCAGCGTGCGCGCTCGCACGAGGCCCCGACGAGTTTCTCCTGGCGCGGATGCTGGTGGGCGCCGGCGAGGCGACTCTCGTCCCGGCGGCCTATGCCTGGATTCCGGCGCGCACGCCCTATCACCGGGTGGGCATCGCCATCGCATGTTTCACAGTGGGCGTTGCGCTCGGCAGCGGGCTGTCGCTCGGGTTCGGTGGACATTTGATCCAGGCGATTTCCGAGAGCTTGCAAAACGGCGTTTGGCTCGGGCTGTCGTCCTGGCGCATCATCCTGATTGCATTGGCGATTATTGGACTTCCCATTGCCCTGTTGGTCTGGAGGGTCGATCCCGCGCCGGTCGGATATGCCGCGAACGACGTTCGTTCCCCTTGGCCGGATCTACGAGCGCCTGCCTGGCTTTTCCTCGGCTGCGCCTGCGTTATCAGCACGATCTATCTGCAGCTCTTCTGGGCCCATAATTTCTTTGCGGAGAAATTCGGCATGGATCTGGCGAGTTCCGCGCTGGTCGTCGGGATCGCGGTAGCGCTCGGGGCGGTCGGAGCGATCGGTGGCGGCATCGTCGGTGACCGTCTTGCCAGGGCGGCTGTGGTTTTGCCGCACGTCGCGATGATGATCGCGATGAACATTCTGCAGATCGCGATGTTCCTGGCGGCCTTTCTGGTCCCTTCGGTATCGATTTCAGCCGGCGCATACATGATTGCGATGGCGGCGAACGGCGCGATCGGAGCCACAATGGGACCCGCTATTTCTCAGATATTTCCGAGTGACCGGCGAGCCGTTGCCGCCAGCATATGCCTGGCAGCGGGAACCGGCCTTGGACTGGGCGTCTTCATGCCGCTGGTCGGGGCGATTGCACGGCAACTCGGGATCGGGATTGCCCTGCTCGGCGGAACGACCGGGCTGCTCGTCATGTCTTGTGTTTTTCTGTGGTCGGCGCGCGCACAGAGGTGTCCGGCGCCTACGTCGCCGGCACATTCCAGGATTCGGGCCTGATCATCAATCGTGTCCGAACCAACCGTTGATGCAAAGGATCGGCTCAAGGCTCCAATCCCGACATCGTCGATAACGCGGGGCCGATCCGGCTGATGCTAACGCTCTATCCTGATCCGGCTCCTTGGCTTTGGCGGCGGGTCGCTCGCACGCGGCGACGGTGTCGCGGTTCGACGGTTCAACCGGGGGCCTTCGGCGACGTCGCGCTGAATTATGATCCCCTTTCGCGACGGGCCATCCGCCCATTCCTCTTACATGAGCGGGCGCGGCGTGGCTTGTGATCTTCCATCGACATCAATCGTGCTGGCCCACTTTGCTGAAGCGATTGCTGGCTTCGTGGACGGAGGTACCGATATTTCCGAACTGTGTTTCGACGATTCTGCAACGGCGCTGCGCGATATTCATTTCGTTCCAGTGCGTGAATCAATCATAATGCAGGCGGAAGCACTACTCCGGTCGGCTTTCGTTACTGGCGGCCGGATCAGGATTTGGGGATTCCTGATTCTGATCGTGCAGCGCACGAGCTTCCGCGCCTTCACGGCAGCCCGTCCGCATTTGGCGACGGCATCGTAATTATCGCGCCGCATCTCGTCGGCGGCGACCAGCGCGCTCCACGCCTCGGGATTGCCGGCCTGCATGAGGCGAGACCCAGCTTCCCACAACGACAGCTCACCGATGATATGGCGGGCCATATTCTCGGGCATATGCCAGCCCTGCGGCAAGGCGCGCAGGACCATGCCGGGCAGGAACGACCACAGCAGCATTCCCGCGAGCAGGCTGCCGCCTGCGGCCCACAGAAGCCTGCGACGCTGGTCGCGGATCGTGACGACCGTGCCCGCAAGTCGCTCCATCCGGTATGCGGCATTATCGAACTGCGCGCGCGCCTTCTCTATAGTGGCACTATCCGACGCACGGGCCTTCGTTCCGGCGGCTGCGATCTGCTCGGCCATCTCGTCGGGGGTGAGCTTTATCGCCGGCGATCGGGCAAAGTCATTGATCGCCACGCGCATCTTTTCGAGCAGTGCGGCGATCTCGCCGAGTGTCTGGCTGTAATCGGGCGCGGCATCGCGTTTTGCGACCAGCCCGGTGACGGCCGCTTCGAGCAGATCGACCTTTTGCCCAAGCACAGCAAACGCCCGCGCGGCGGGATCGGTGTCGGGGGTGTCGGCTGGTTGCTTGTCCATGATGTCTCCTATCGGCTCATGCCCATGTCGCGGCCCCGCTCGATACCGACGCTGCTCGCAAGGTCGTGCGCGAGCTGGCGCCCGGTATCGATCGAGATGCCAAGCTCCGCCTTGCGGCCGCGCAGGACGGACTCCATCTGCGCGTCGCGTTCGAGGCTCTTCGCCATCCCCGCCATCTGTTCGGACATCTTGCGGACACCCCGATAATCGCCGCCCTGCTGGTATTCTTCGCGCTGCTGGCCAAGCTCGCGCCACCCTTCGACGAAGCGGCCAGCGCGCTTGTCGGGATCGGTGCGGATATCTGCTTCGCGTTGCATCGCCTGGACCGCTCCGCCGGTGCGGCCACTCGCCGCCTCGGTGGCCAGGGCAGGGTCGCGGGCGTAGGCCTCCTCCATGTCCTTGGCTGCGTGTCTGTCGATCCGCCCCATCGCTTCGCGCGCCTTGTCGAGTTCGGCGCGCTGGTGCGGCAGGACGGGCAAGTCCTTGTCCTGCATCTTCCAGATGTCGGCGACGGCACGTGCATGGCGTTCGACTGCAAACCGCCGGACATGCTCTCGATCGGCCTGCGCTTCCATCGCCGGGTCGGCGGCAGGCGCGGGAGGCTTGAAGTCCGCGAATATGCTTCTCGACCGATTGGACGCGGTCGATGCACCACGATCCTGCCCGCCGATCGACAGGCGCAGGCCGTCGAACATGCCGCGCGCTTTCTCGGGCACGGCCTTGACGATCTCGATGATACGTTCGCCGAAGCTGATGCCGCGCCGTTCGGCAAACTGCTGCGCTGGATCGGCGCGCATATGGTCACTCGCCATGTCCTTGGAGCGGTCGCGCGATAGGGTGCGAACGAGCTTGCCCTGATCCCTGAAGTCATCGCGGCCATAATGAAATGCCACGCCGTCCCGGTGCCGCGATAGAGCGACATAGGCGCCATGCCGATCCATTCCCGGCGTTGCCAGCACATGGGCGCGATCGACGGTCATGCCCTGCGCCTTGTGAATCGTCGCCGCATAGCCATGATCGAAGTCGCGATAATCTTTGATGTCGAATGCGATGCTGCGCCCGTCATCGGTGCGAACCGCCATGCTCTGTTCGCTGACCCGCTCGACCCTCCCGAGCGTCCCGTTCTTCACCTCCAGGCTGTGCTCGTTACGCAGGAACATAATGCGGTCGCCGGAGGCGAAGTCCCGGTCGCCGCGCTCAACCTTCAGGCGAACATCCTTGGCCAGATCGCCCGCCGCGTGCATCCGGTCGCGCGCCGCCTCGTTCAGTTGGCGCACCTCGGCATTGGTGTGGGTAAGGATGATGCGGCTGGCGCCGGGGTTCGCCTGCCGGTCACGATCCCAGCGATCGATCAGCTCGCCCTGTGCCGCCTCGCGCGTGTCGGCGGCATGAACCATATCCCGGTCGGCATAGGCGTGTATCGCTTCGCCAGTCCTGCCGGTCGCAAGTTGGCGGGTGGCGTCCTGCTGCCAACCGTCATGCTGGCGGCGGACCTTGGTGATCTCGACGCCGCCATGCCGCTCGTGGATCGCACGGAACGCCGCGCCCGCCTCGATCGCCTGCAGCTGCTGCGAGTCACCGACCAGCACGACCTTGGCGCCGGCGTGAGCGGCATGGGACAGCACGCGCTCCATCTGGCGCGTGCCGACCGTGCCCGCTTCGTCGATCACGAGCACATCGCGCGAGGTCAGAAGATCGCGGCCCTGCGCCCAGCCATGTTCAAGACTGGCGATGGTCCGCGAGGCCATGCCGGAGCCGTTCTCCAATCCCTCCGCTGCGATGCCCGACAACGCCGCGCCGCGCACCTCGTATCCGCTGCGCTCCCATGCCTCCCGCGCCACGTCCAGCATCGCGCTCTTGCCGGTCCCAGCGTAGCCGATCACGATTGCGAGATTGCCCTCGCCGGTTATATGCTCCAGCGCCGCCTGCTGCTGATGTCCCAGTATCAGGCCGCCAGTGCCGGTGGCATCCAGCCCTCCCTGGTATGATGCTGCCGGGACATTGATGTCGCGATGCTCGGCGAGCCTTTCGACGGCGCGATCGAGCCGCTGTTCGGTCTCGATCATCTCGCGCGAGGTGAACCGGTCCTCGCCGTGGCCATCCTGGCCGAGCGCGATCAGGTCGGGCGAGGACCGGACCGCGCCCAGAACCGCATCATATTGTTCGCGCCCATCGCTGTGGCGATGCGCGAACATGGCGAGGTCGCGGTTCGTGAACGTCGCTTGCCCATGCGTGATTGCGTCCAAGGCGAGACGCGGTTCCGCGATGATCCGCTCGCCGTTGCGCTGCGCGATCTCGCGGTGCTGCTCGATCCGTTCGGCTTCGAGACCGCGGCCCTCCATGCGCGAGGCCGCCGGACCGATCTTGTCTTGCGGTTCGAGATCGATCCCCTGCGCATCGAGGCTGCGATGATCGATGCGCGCGTCGATATCGAGCCCGGCAAGCCGTTCGTTGACATGGCTTGCCCAGCGCTCGCGCCATTGCTCGACTTGGCTTGTGCTATTCCACTCGCGGACCTTCGCGCCGAACCCCGCTTCGCCGTCGGCATCGATGACGATCTCGCGCATCGTCAGCATGACATGGGCATGGGGTTTGGCGAGGCCGTCCGCACCGATGTCCCAATGGACATTGAGGTCGGCGACCATGCCGGCATCGACGAACTCTTGGCTAACAAAGTCGCGGGCGAGATCGATGCCCTGCGCCTGATCCATCTCGCGCGGGATCGCGAACTCGACCTCGCGGGCAAGCTGCGCGTCCTTGCGCTTCTCGAACGCCTCGACGTCGTTCCACAGCCGTTCGCGGTCGTGCCATTTGTCGGGCGCATTCTCGGAAAGCAGCACTTCGCTGTGGACGACGCCCGACTTGTTGGTGAAGTCATGCGCCCGGTCGAGCCGCTCATCGTGCAGCCGGTCGGCCGAGCGATAGGCGGCCGCCGCGACCGCGCTCCGCCCGGCGGCGCGGCCGATGACTTCGACCGAGAGATGGAAGATCGCCATGACGGCCAACCATCTACACTTCAAAGAGCACGTCGGCACGACGTATAAGCGCGCCCTCCTCGAATAAAATCCGGGCAGGGACTAGGCGGTGTCACCACGTCCCGGCGACTCTACTGCATTACCGCTGCCGTTCTTTTATCATAGCCGCATCGTCACTCAATGGAGACTTTGCGATGCGTAAACCACGCGACTTTGATTCGGAACTCAAGGTGCTTGCCGACAAGGCGAAGGCGCTCAAGGAACGGCGGGTGCGCCAGCTTGGCGAACTGGTGACGGCAACCGGGGCCGATGCGCTCGATGCCGAATTGCTGGCGGGCGTGCTGCTCGATGCCGTCGCCAGCAAAGATGCCGCGACAAGGGAGGGCTGGCGCAAAGCGGGCGCGGCCTTCTTTCGCGGCAAACAACGCAAGCCTGCGCCGCGATCTGAACGCAACTCGGAAGGCGCTCTACCGCTCGAAGGCGGCGCGGCATCGCATTGAGGCAAGGAAGGCGAGAACCGACACGCGGGAATGGGTGATGAAACGACGCGAGCGCACACGGCATTTAATCGAGCTGGGCGGCCTCGTCGTCAAGGCAAGGCTGATCGACCTGACGGACGATGATCGCGCCACGATCTATGGCGCGTTCCTCACGATTGCGGAGAGGCTACGAGGCGATGAACGCGATAACGCGCTTGCCCTCTGGCAGCGCAAAGGCCGACGCGCGTTCGAGGCGGAACAAGAGGCAAGGAATAGCTGACCCCGCCTATCGGCTCGGTTGTGGCGTTCGGTCCCTGTTGCGCTTGTCAGCAACGTAGCTTTGACCGCTTTCGGTTTTCACAATCTCGAACAAGCCGGTGGCCGCAAAGAGTGCGGGGAAATTCTTGACGCCATAATTGCGCGGGTCGATGGGCGCTTGCCGCTTGGCCGCGCTTCCCGCCGCCGACATCGCCGCCCATCCATCCTCGCGCACGGCGGCGTCAACCGCGCCCCGCAATATCGTCACAAGCGTCGTGTCCTGCGACAAGGGTTTGCTCGCCGGTTTATCGCTTGCCTTGTCGGCGGGTGTTGCCTTCGCCTTGGTCGCCGGTTTGCCTGTGGTCTTTGGCTTTGCGGCCGGTTCGGAAATGGCAGCGGGTTGCGTCGGTTCATCAAGCGTATCAAGATAGAGAAAGGTCGTGCAGGCATTGACGAAGGGAGTGGGCGTCTTGCGTTCCCCAAAGCCGTAAACCTCATGGCCGTTGGCTTTCAACTGCATCACCAGCGGCGTGAAATCCGCATCGCTCGATGCAAGGCAAAAGGCATCCGGCTTCTGCGTGTAGAGCAATTCCATTGCGTCGATCACCAGCGCAATGTCGGTCGCATTTTTCCCTGTCGAATAGCTGAATTGCTGAATCGGCCGGATTGCAAAATCGTGCAGCTTGTCCTTCCATCCCTTAAGGTCCGCGCCCGCCCAATCCCCATAAGCACGGCGAATATTGGCCGCACCGTATTTGGAAAGCTCCGCCAATATCGCAGCGATCTTGCTATGCGAAACATTGTCCGCGTCGATCAACAACGCAATCCTGCGATCCGGGCCGTTCCGCGCGCGGTCGTCTATTTCCATTGGCCGTTTTCCTCCAATCGCCACGTTACTGCGGTCATCATTGCGCGGAAGCGAGGTAAACGCCATCGACAATAGCTAGACGACTGCCGGTTTCTGCAACGGTGCGGGCTTTGCGTCCGTGCAATCGCGCGGCTTCCATTCCTGCCGCGCCCATGCCTCGTTTGATCTGCTGAAAGGTGCGTTCGATCCGTGGCAGTAATTGATGCCAATCCCATTCCTCATATCGATGGCGCATAGACCTGCATCCCCTGCCAGCAGGCGCACGGCATCAAACGGCCTGAACCAGCCGCGCAAGGCGCGTGACCGCTTTCCCGTCAAGGAATCCGTCGCCATTATTATTTCGCGAAAGTGGGGCCGCGCGGCATGATATATCCGGTGTATTGCCGGGCCGGGCTTTATGTCGAAGTAGTGATATTCGGCGGGTGCGTTCGGGTCGCATATCTCGCCCCTAAGACGGGGCGGCTTGCTTTGCTGCGGCGGAGGCTCGTCCAATAGATCGACCGTCAAAGCGTCTGGCTCTTTCGGCCGTTCCGCTTGATCTTCCGATTGTTGCGAAATCGAGCAACCGGGAATCGAGAGCGGCACCAACAGCGCAATGTGCGCCAGCGCCGAAAGCAGCAAGGGACCGGCCCCGTTCTGCCTGCCGCGCCGATCATCCGTCATCGCTATGTCGTCAAATGCGCCGTCCGCGCGCGCGGTCGGGGATGGCCGGTCACGTCCCGCACGCGGTCCAGCAGGGCGCGGAGCAGCGCGCAGACTTGCGGAGCGGTCAGTCCGCCGTCATCGGGTTCCGGCTCGCCAAACAGGCGGCCTTGGTTCCATCGCCAATAGGGGGTGAGGACAGCAGCGAGCCGCGCCATGTCGGGACAGTATGCCCCCAATCCCGTCGCATTGGCGTAGGCGAGCGACTTGGCGACACGCAGGCCGATATGACGGGCGCACCACTGATCGGCAAAGCCCATGTCCAGCAAGTGAGAGGACAGGGCGAGTTGGGCGGTTATCCCGGCCCTATACAGATAGCCGCGCCAGTCCGCCCGCTCATGCTCGGCGGGAAAGAATCCCTCCGCGACATGATAGCGGCGGCGGCTCAAGGCCCGCCCTTCTTTCGTTCGGATGATCGCGGCCGGATCGTCGCCATAATCCGCATGGAGCGACGCCAGCGCCTCGCCCCAGGGCGAGGCGATCACCGGAACCATGACCGGTGCGGCGGTCAACGCTCTCAAGAGCGCACGGCGCGACGTGGTAGGGACGACACGGCCCATATGCACCTCCGTTCCGCATCCTTGGCGGCTGGACGGAAGCGACGGGGCGGATGCGGCACGGTCCCGGCACTCCCGCGATTCGCGATGCCGGAGTGCTGACGGGCCAGAGGGGGCAGGACCATTGCAGCAATATACGCCATCGTTTATCACATAAACGATGGCGTATATTCAAATAAACGGTGGCGTCAACGTGTTTGGCTTGGAGTTGGCAGACGTGGCCGATAGCGACAGCATAATGGGACGCCCGCCGCTTGGAATGAAGCCGACAACGATCAGGCTATCAGCCGATATGATCCGCCGTATCGAGGCGCTGGTTGGCAACCGGCGTTTGGCCCTGTTCATTCGCGAGGCGGTGGAGAACGAATTGCAGCGCCGCGAAAGCCCGGAATCGTCCAAGGAATAAGTTGCCAGCGGACCATTAGATTCCGCGTCACCACCCCAATTCGGCGTGTGACCCCAAGCGCACAAGCTGCAATGTCTCGCCGTCGGGCTTGCGATAGATCAGCACGAGGTCGGGCTTGACGTGGCAATCCCGATGATCACGCCAGTCGCCGGTAAGCGCATGGTCGCGATGGCGCGGTTCAAGCGGCTCGTCGGTCGCCAGCGCCTCGATGACGGGAATCAGGGCAGCGTCCAGCGTCTTGGCGTGCTGCCCCTTCTTCTCCCGCTTGTAGTCGCGCTTGAATTGCCCGGTGCGCTCAATCGTCCGCATTCAGGTCGGCTATCAGATCGGCAATCGTGGCGGAACGCTTCCCCTTGCCTTCGCGGGCTTCCTTCATCGCGGCAATCGTCGTTTCGTTCGGGGTCAGCGGCTCGAACGGCAACGCCTTGTCGCGGGCAACGCGGGTGAGCATCAGCCGCACGGCATCCGAGACGGTAAGCCCCATCGCCGCCAGCACGGTCGCGGCTTCCTCCTTCACGGCCCCGTCGATACGGGTCTGGACAAGTGCGTTTGCTGCCATCTCGATTTCCTTTCTGCATGACAATGTAATGCAAGAGGTCGCTGAACGCAATGCTGGCGACTGCCGAAAGCGACTATGTTGGCGCATCTACGACTAAGTTGGCTGCGAGCGGCACTGTAGTGCCTCCCCTTTTGCGCGGCGGGGCAAAGCGATACAGCATGGAAATGTGGCGGACGGACTGGGCGTTTTGAAAGGTCCGCCATGTCGTGCGAATCGGAATCGGGCTGGATTCATCCGGCCGCTTCTTCCCACCACAAACCGGGCAATGCCGTGGCTTATTTGTCACGGTCGGCAAAGAAACGTGCAAGAGTAGATCGCAACCTAATACCCTACTCCGTAGTCCGCTGCCGTGCGCCGCAGTATTCCGAAGTGCGCCGCCGTTCGCCGCAGCAACCCCCATTTATACCGCCGTAAGCATCATCTTCACCACATAGCGACCGTGACGCCCTTGCGGGCAGCGTCAAGGTCGCCAATTCTATTCGCAGGGGAGCTTTGTCAACCGCTACCAACCGAAAGTTACCTCAATGTCCAACCCTGAAAGGATCATCCGTCTCAAGACCGTGCTGACCCGCACCGGGCTTTCCCGTTCCACTCTCTATCGCAAGATCGCGGAAGGCAGCTTTCCCCGGCAAATCTCAATCAGCGTCCACGGCACCGGCTGGCATGAGTCCGCCGTGGATCGCTGGATCGCCAACCCCGCCGCCTACCGCGAGGATCGCGCCGAATGACGCAAGGCCGGTTACTCCCCGGCCTTCGCCTTGCGGAACGTGCCCTTGATGACCTTCGCGCCGTCGCGGAGGAAATCGAGATGGTCGGACCAATGCTGCATCATGCGGACGCGCTCGTCCCAATACTCGCCCCGCGTGTAGGCACGGCGCACCGCGTTGTTGTCGCAATGAGCAAGCTGGCGCTCGATGGCATCGGGATGCCATAGGCCCATTTCGTTCAAGAGGGTGGCCGCCATTGCCCGGAAGCCGTGGCCGGTCATTTCGTCCTGGGCGAAGCCCATGCGCCGCAAGGCCGCGTTGATGGTGTTCTCCGACATGGGCCGATCCACCGAACGCAGTGACGGGAAAAGGTAGCTGCTATAGTCCTCGTCATGCTCGATGGTTTCTAGGATCGCCAGCGCCTGCCGGGAAAGCGGGATGCTGTGGACGCGGCGCATCTTGGTCTTATGCGGTGGGATCGTCCAAAGCGCCTTGTCGAAATCGAAGTCGGCCCATTCCGCATAGCGAAGCTCGCCGGGACGGACAAACACATGCGGAAGCAACTGCAACGCCGCCTTGGTGTTCGCAAAGCCGTCGAACGCCTCGATGGCGCGGAGCAAGCCGCCCGCTGCATTGGCGTTGGTGATCGCCGCGCGGTGGACGGGTTGCGGCGCAATCAGCGCGCCGCGAAGGTCCGCCGCCACGTCACGCTCTGCGCGGGCCGTGGCGATGGCATAGCGGAATATCTGGCTGGCCGTGCTGCGAAGCCGCTTCGCTGTCTCGTAGCGGCCTTTGCCCTCCATCTTGCGGAGCATGATAAGAAGCTCCTGAGCGGTGATGGAGGCGACAGGCCGCTTGCCGATGGACTCGTTGATGAAGTCCAGCAACCAGCGCAGTTTCTTCATGGTGACTGCGGAGCGGCCTTCGCGCTCGACCTTCACAAGCCATTCGTCCGCAACGGCCTTAAAGCTGTTGGAAGCCGCGACCGCTGCCGCGATCTTTTCCAGCTTGACCTGCTCGGCGGGATCGTTGCCCTTCGCCAGAATCTTGCGCGCCGCGTCGCGCTGCTCGCGGGCTTCGGCAAGGCCGGTGTCGGGATAGACGCCGAACGCCAGCGTCTTTTGCTTGCCGTGGTGGCGGTAGTTCATGCGCCAGTAGCGGCCACCGTTGGGGGTGACATAGAGGAACAGCCCGTCGCCATCGGTAAGCTTGTAGGGCTTTGCGCGGCCCTTGGCCTTGTTGATCGAAACAACGGTAAGCGCCATGATGGTATCTCCTTTTGGGGGAGGACCGCGCTACCATCAGATATACCATCAAACCGCTGGTATCCGGTGGCACTCGGCCGCTCCGTATGGGATACCTATACCACGAAAAAACCGCAGAAATCAGCCACTTGTGGCATCTTCTGGAACCCTCTGGGAGAGGATTTTGGTGACCCCTACGGGAATCGAACCCGTGTTTCAGCCGTGAGAGGGCCGCGTCCTGACCGCTAGACGAAGGGGCCTTAGGTCGGTTGTCTGAAGAGCGCGAGCCGACCGCTCGCTCCGCCGGCGGTGACCCCTACGAGCGTAGAACTTTTGTGTCAAGAAGGTTCAGGTTGCCCCTAACTACATTGTAAAATCAGCGATTTACCTTGTAAGATGTTCGCGGCCGGATGGCGTGCCGAAGGTCGGGCAACGCATGAAACGTCAGCCCCGCGCGCCCGTGCAGGCGGGGACGGTCAGCGATCGATGGCGCCATGCCCGACGACAGGGGCCGTCCGGCTCTTCAATCGTCGTTGAGCAGGGCCAGTTTCACCCGCGCGATCCCGCTGCGCTGCAGGCCGATTTCGCGCGCCGCCGCCTGGCTGACGTCGATCACGCGCCCGCGGGAGAAGGGCCCGCGATCGTTGATGCGGACGATGACGCTGTCGCCGTTGGACGTGTTGGTGACGCGCACCTTGCTGCCAAAGGGCAGCGACCGATGCGCGGCGGTGAATTGGCTGGGGTCGAAACGCTCGCCGCTCGCGGTGCGGTTGCCGGCGAGTTCACTGCCGTAATAGCTCGCCATTCCGCCATCGATTTCTGTTTCCGCATCGATTCCGATGGCGCTGTCGTCGGCGATTTCCACCTCCTGCGCAGCGGCCGAGACCGTGAGCAGAAGCGGCATGAGCATCGCTGAAAAGGCCCGCATGACACCATCCCCTTTCGGTGGATGCGTCAAAAGCAGCGGTTGCCCGCCAAGGCAAGCCGCCCGCGCCGACCCGAACCCTATCCGCGCCCGGATGTGAAAAAACGCACGGATGCACGCCACGCCACCTTTCGGCGGGCATCGGCGCCGGCCGCATCAACGACTGTTATCCTGCCGTGATCCGCAACCGCGGCGATCAGACGTCGAGGTTGGCGACGCTCAGCGCGTTGGTCTGGATGAATTCGCGCCGCGGCTCGACCTCATCGCCCATCAACTGTTCGAAGATCAGCTTGACGTCGTCGGCCTGGGCGCCGTCGACGCGCAGCAGCGTGCGGTTCGCGGGGTCGAGCGTGGTTTCCCAAAGCTGTTCGGCATTCATTTCGCCCAGCCCCTTGTAGCGGCTGATCGACAGCCCCTTGCGGCTGTGCGCGAAGATCGCGTCGAGCAGTTCGGACGGGCGCGTGATCGGGGTCGCCTTGGCGTTCGAGGCGGCCGGAGCCTCCTCGTCCTCGCCATCGGGGGCTTCGATTTCGACGGTCGCGCCGGTTGCCTTCACCAGGCGGCCGGGGCGCGCATAGGTTTCGGCCTGCTCGCTCGCCAGCGTGTGGAGGCGGCGCGCTTCCTGGCTTGCGAGGAAGGCCGCGTCGACGACATGATGATCGCTGACCCCGCGCCAGCGGCGTTCGAGCGTATAGCCGCCGCCTTCGACCGCCTGCACGGTCCAGACGGCCTCGGCGCCGCCGGTCAGCGCGCGCTCGGCGGCGCCGAGCCAGGTCGCGGCGGTCGCGGCGGCGCTGTGGCGGCCGGCGGTGTCGAGCGCCGGATCGAGCGCGCCGGTAAAGGCGAGCGCCTCGACCAGCCCGTGGTCGAGGCTGCGCGGCACATAGCGCATCAGCGCGCGCAGCCGCCGACCATGTTCGATCAGCGCACGCAGGTCGTTGCCCGATCGCGCGCCGCCCGGCGTTTCGAGCAGCAGCGCGTCGATCCCGGCATCGACGAGATAATTTTCGAGCGCCGCGTCGTCCTTGAGATAGACTTCGCTCCGTCCCTTGGCGACCTTGTAGAGCGGTGGCTGGGCGATGTAGAGATGGCCGCTCTCGATGATCTCGGGCATCTGGCGATAGAAGAAGGTCAGCAGCAGCGTGCGGATATGCGCGCCGTCGACGTCGGCGTCGGTCATGATCACGATCTTGTGATAGCGCAGCTTTTCGAGGTTGAACTCGTCGCGGATGCCGGTGCCGAGCGCCTGGATCAGCGTCCCGACTTCCTTCGACGAAATGATGCGGTCGAAGCGCGCGCGTTCGACGTTCAAAATCTTGCCCTTCAAGGGCAGGATCGCCTGAATGTGACGGTCGCGGCCCTGCTTGGCCGATCCGCCCGCCGAATCGCCCTCGACCAGGAAAAGTTCGCATTTGGTCGGGTCGCGTTCCTGGCAGTCGGCGAGTTTGCCGGGCAGCGAGGCGATATCCATCGCGCCCTTGCGCCGCGTCAGCTCGCGCGCCTTCTTCGCCGCCTCGCGCGCCGCGGCGGCGTCGATGACCTTCTGGATCACCACCTTGGCATAAGCGGGATTTTCCTCGAGCCATTCGGTCATCCGGTCGGCCATCAGGCTTTCGAGCGGCTGGCGCACTTCGCTGCTGACCAGCTTGTCCTTGGTCTGCGAGCTGAATTTGGGGTCGGGCAGCTTGACCGAAACGATCGCGGTCAGCCCTTCGCGCATGTCGTCGCCGGTCAGGCTCACCTTTTCCTTCTTGAGAAGGCCCGATTTGTCGCCATAGCCGTTGATCGTGCGGGTCAGCGCGGCGCGGAACGCCGCCAGATGGGTGCCGCCGTCGCGCTGCGGGATATTGTTGGTGAAACACAGCACATTTTCATAATAGCTGTCGTTCCATTCGAGCGCGACGTCGATGCCGATCCCGTCGCGCTCGCTGCTGATCGCGATCGGATCGGGCAGCAGCGCATTCTTGTTGCGGTCGAGATATTTGACGAACGCCGCGATCCCGCCCTCATAGAACAGGTCGTGGACGACATGCTCGGCGTGGCGCGCATCGACGAGCTTGATCCGCACGCCCGAGTTCAGGAACGCCAGTTCGCGATAGCGATGTTCGAGCTTGTCGAAGTCGAATTCGAGGACGTTCTTGAAGGTCCCGGTCGAGGCCTGGAAGGTCACGCGCGTGCCCTTCTTGCCGGCGGGCGCCGGGCCGTTGACCTTGAGCGGGGCGACCGAATCGCCATGCTCGAAGCGCATCCAATGTTCTTCGCCGTCGCGCCAGATCGTCAGTTCGAGCCATTCGCTGAGCGCGTTGACGACGCTGACGCCGACGCCGTGAAGGCCGCCCGACACCTTATACGCATTATCGTCGCTGGTGTTCTCGAATTTCCCGCCGGCGTGGAGCTGGGTCATGATGACCTCGGCCGCCGAAATGCCCTCCTCGGCATGGATGCCGGTCGGGATGCCGCGGCCATTGTCCTCGACGCTGACCGACCCGTCGCTGTTGAGCGTGATCAGGACGAGGTCGCAATGCCCGGCGAGCGCTTCGTCGATCGCATTGTCGCTGACCTCGAACACCATGTGGTGCAGGCCCGACCCATCGTCGGTGTCGCCGATATACATGCCGGGGCGCTTGCGAACCGCGTCGAGGCCTTTCAGCACCTTGATCGAATCGGCGCCATAGGCGTTTGTGTTGGGCTGCTTGGAGGCGCTTTCGCTCGCGCCATTCTCATGGGGTTCTGTCATAGCGATTATATAGGGTCGAGGGGCGCAAAACCCAAGCGAAAATGCGCCTCTTGGCGTTTTCGGATGGGCCGTTGCGCGCGCGCGGCGCGGCGGCTAGTTTCGGGGCATGAAACACCGTCTCCGGGCCCCCGTCGCCGTCCTCCTCGCCCTTTCGCTCGCCCCCTCGCTCGCGGCGTGCAGCCAGCCCGCGCCCCCCGCCGACAATGCGCCCGCGGTCGCGGGCGAACCGATCGCGACCCGCGCGGTGATGATCGGCACCGAAGGTGCGAGCCTGCCCGCCTGTTCGAGCATCAGTCGCGTCAAGGCCGGCGGCACCGACGTCTATTGGGCGCCGGGCGAAACGCGCGCGGTGAAGGCAAAGCTGGCGGGGGCGATGAAGGTGTCGGTATGCGAGGCAACCGACGACGACGCCTGGTTCGGCATCGTCTTCGCGGGGCCGGGGATCGACGAAGATATGTGCGGCGTCGGCAGGTCGGTGCAAAACGCGCGCGAATATCAGGGACCGTGTCGCTGGGGCTGGATCCGGGGCGGAACGGTGCAACTGGGGGCCTAAAGCCCCAAAAGCCCCGCATGTTCGCGTCCGAATTGTGTCCTTTGGGGCTTTAAGGCGGGGTGCGGGAGACAGGTCCGCGCCAGCAATGATCGACGATTCAAAGAGCCGAGCCTGAAGGTCGCACAGCCGGATAATGTAGGAAAGCGGCCTTTTCGGGCGATCCTCTCTTTGTGAAGGAAGGGGGGGGAATGACGGCTTACCCCCGGCAATCCTCGATCACCCGCCCGATCTCCGACTGCACGGGCAGGGTCAGCGCGCCGCTGCCCGATTCGAGCGCGAAGCGGCCGCGGCTGAAGGCGATGCGGTCGAGCCTGAGGTCGCGGCTCGGCACCGTCGCGGCGCCGCCGTCGAAGCGGATCTGGTCGGTCCCGGCGCTGGTGCGGAGCGCGACAGGGCCGTCGAGCGGCGCGGTCAGGTGGAGCGCGCCACCGGCGCAGCGCAGCGTCAGTAGCGGGCTTGGGCTCCCCGCCTGGACGAAGGTCGCGGAGCGGCTGTCGGCGTCATAGCGCCACGCGCCGGGATTGAGCGCCCGGTCCTCCCACGACTGGCTGGCGGTCGGCAGCGGGGCCGGTGTCGGCGCGGGGCGCGGGGCCGGGGCGGGCGGCGGCGTCTGCGGCGTCGGCACCGCGGTGCAGCCCGCCATGACCAGCGCCATCGCCGCTGCGACCGCATAGGCCGCCTGTTTGCGATCGATCCTCAAAACCCCACCTTTCAAAACTCTGCCTTTCAAAACCCTTGCCAGTCGATCACCTCGTCCAGTTCGACGCGCGGGACCGGCCATTGGTTCACCGCCTGACCATCGTCGGCGTGGCCGATCGCGAGGCCGGTGAACAAGATCTGGTCCGCGCCCAGCCCCAGCGTCTCGCGCACCGTCTGCCCATACATGGCCCAGCATTCCTGCGGACAGCTCGCGAGCCCCTGCTCGACGAGCAGCAGCATCACCGATTGCAGCCACATCCCCATGTCGGACCATTGCGGCGGCCCCATGATGCGCGAGCAATGGAGGAAAAGCATCACCGGTGCGCCGAAACCCCGGTAATTTTCCATGAACCGAGCGAGCCGCGCCGCCTTGTCCTCGCGCGGGATGCCGAGCGAGGCATAGAGCGCTTCGCCGACGCCGAAGCGGCGGCTTTCCCACGGCTCGGTCAGCCCCTTGGGATAGATGTCATATTCGGGCTGATAGCCTTCGCGTCCCAGCGCGATCCGTGCCGCGACGGCAGTCTTGACCCGGTCCCACGGCTCGCCGGTGACCAGTGTCACCTGCCATGGCTGGAGATTGCCGCCCGACGGCGCGCGCTGCGCCGCCGCGAAAATCGATCGCAGCACCGCGGGGTCGACCGGCGCGTCGGTGAAGGCGCGCACCGAGCGGCGGCGGTGGAGCGCGTCCGCAACCGAGGGGGAGAGATTATTCGCTGGCATATTTATCCTCACGTCGCTTGCCGAACAGCAGCCCGCGTTCGAGCCGGGCCTTGAGCTGCCGGTAATAGGAAAGCAGGAAGACGTCATCCTCTTCGGCGACCGGGCGGCCGATCTTGGCGCGGATCGTGTCGGCGACCTCGCGCATCGCACGCGGATCGCGGCCGCGCAGGATGCGCTCGAGCTCCTGAAGCTCATAGATGCCATAGACTGCGAGTTCGGCGTCGGCGAATCGGATCGCCCCGGCCTCCGCCGCCGCCGCGATGTCGCTGTCGAGCTTGACGCGCGCGGCCATCACGACCCAGGTGCCCGCGATCAGGTCGCCCATCCGCATCCGGTCGCGGTTGAAGAGCAGGAACAGGCTGAGCGTCAGCGACCAGATCACCCCCGCGAGGATCGTCCAGCCCGACACCATATCCTCGGCGGCGCCGACCCCGAGCATCATCAGCGGCAGGAACAGTTCGAGCTCGCGGATCAGGTTGCGCGCGACGACCGCGTCGGCGGTCAGCCGCCCGCCGTCGCGCGCGACGACGCGGATTCCCATCATCCTTTTGCCCGGCGTCGCGGCGCGCGAGCTTAGCTCGAAGCCGATGAACCAGAAGGTGCGCAGGATGAAAGCGCCGAGCATCCAGATGACGAAGGTGACATCACGCGGCGTCGCATGCCCGATCCAGTCGACCAGGAGATTGAAGATGAAAAGCGTGACGGTGATCGCGGTCAGGTCGACGATCAGCGCGCCGAGCCGCAACCCCGAACTCGCGATCCGCAGTTGTAGGTCGACGCCTTCGGGGGTCACGAATTCGCGGATTTTCTTTGCCTGCGCCGTGCGCAGCTTGGCATTTTGCGCGGCGGTCATGCGACATCCTCGCGCCGCGGGATATAATAATAGGCAAGCCAGACCAGCAGCATCACCGTGCCGATCGCATAGCGCAGCATCGTGTCGGTGATGAGCTGGCGCCCGAAGCCTTCGAGCACGCCGGCGACGAGCAGCATCAGGATGACGCCGACCATCACCTTGCCCGCGGTCCGGCCCGCGTCGGATGCCGCCTCCAGCCGGCCGCGCGCGCCGGGGAACACCACCGCCGCGCCGATCCGGAGGCCCGCGGCGCCCGACAGCGCGGCGGCGAACAGCTCGGTGGTGCCGTGGATGAACAGCCAGCCGCCGAAATCGACCCCCAGCCCCTTGCCCGCAAACAGCGCGAGCATCGCGCCGAGCCCGATGCCCTGATAATATTCGAGCATCATCGTCGGCACCCCGAAGGCAAAGCCCAACGCGAAGGACAGGATCGAAACCTGGCTGTTGTGGGTGAAGAGATAGGTGGCAAAGACGTGGAGCCCGCTTTGCTGTTCGTCCGCCGCCGCCTCCTTGCCATGGCCGAGGGTCGATCGCAGAAATTCGACGGTCGCATGCGGGTCGCGGCCGCCCGACATTTCTTCGGGGACGAAATTATAATACCATTCGGGGTTGCTCGCGACGAGCGAATAGCTGGTAGCCACGCCGAGCGTGATGATCAGCGCGATGATCAGCGTCTCCTTCCACAGCGCGCGCACCGCGGCGGGCCAGTCGTAGCGGAAGAAGCGGCGGATACGGCTCAACCGCGTTTCGCGCACGCCATAGACGAGGAAATAGCCGCGGATCGACAGCGCCTCAAGATGGTCGAGCAGAGCCTTGTCGAGGCTGGTCGCGCGCGCGATCGACAGCGAAGAGAGCGTCGCGCGATACAGGATCGGGAGCTGGAGCAGTTCGTCGCTGGTCAGCGCCGCCGCGCCCTTTTTTTCGAGCCTGGTCAGCAAGAGGTCGAAGGCGATCCAGTCGGCCTCGCGCTCGGCGCGAAAGCGGCTGGTCGAAAAGCCGGGAAGCTCGGCCGCGCTCACAGGCTGCCGCCGCGTTTGATGCCAAGATAGGCCTCGACCACCGCGGCGCCCATCGCGTCGGCGGGAACCTCGATCACGTCGGCGCCGAGCCGCTGGAGCCGCGCGATCACCAGTTGGCGGTCGCGCAGCATCGCCGCGGCGACGTTCGACCGGGTGACGTCGGCGGCGCTTTCGGGGCGCCTTCGTTCGACCGCCTCGACCTCGTCGTCGCGGATGACGACGAACAGCAGCCGGTGCTTCTGCACCAGCCGCCCCGCGGCGCGGATCATCAGGTCGGCGCTCGTCGCGTCGGTGAATTCGGTGAACAGGATGATCAGCGAGCGGCGGTTGAGCGCGGCGCCGAGACTGCTCAGCGCGAGCGTGAAATTGCTCTCGACCGGCGCATAGTCGATCAGGCTCGCGGCGCGCTGTAACGCCGGGAAATCCTGAACATGCATATAGGCGGGGGTCAGCGCCTGCGGCTTGGCGGCAAAGGAGAAAAGGCTGATGCGGTCGCCAAGCTTCAATCCGGCATAGGCAAGCAGCAGCGCCGCCGACACCGCGCGGTCGACGCGCGGCATCCCGCCGACCGGCTCGGCCATCGTCCGTCCGCCGTCGATCGCGAGGACGACGCGATTGTCGCGCTCGACCCGATATTCCTTGGCGAGCAATTTGACGTGGCGCGCCGAGGCGTTCCAGTCGATCGCGCGCCGATCCATCCCCGGCTGATATTCGGCGAGCGCCTCATATTCGCTGCCTTCGCCGCGAAGATGCTGCTGGCGCAGGCCAAACCAGCTATCGCGCTGGAACAGGCGGCGCCCCTCCTCGGCGACCGAGCGCAGGCTGGGGACGACCGCGATGCTGCGGCCCAGCGCGAAGCGGCGCTGTTTCCAGACGAGGCCGAACGGCCCCGCCCAGCGAATCCACAGCGCTTCGATCAGCGCCTGTCCGCGCCGCGACGCGGCGAGCGGCACGGTGCGGACCAGCGCACCCTCGGCGTCGCTGACGCGCAGCATGTCGCCCGCGAGCCGCCCGCCGGGGGCGAGCCGCTCGTCGAGCGCGAGCGCCATTTCGGCGCGGCGCGGCACCGCCTTGCCGGTCGCCGACAGGCGCAGCGCGAAGGCATCGCCGACCCCGACCTGGTGCGGCGCCTCGGCCGCGAGCGCGAGGCGGCGCGGACTCGCGCCCAGCATCGCGTCGAGCAGCAGGCCGATCAGGATCAGGCCGATCCACGCGGGCGCGACGATCCACAGCCCCGGCCGGATCAACCCGAGCGCCAGCGCCACGGGCGCGCCGAGCAGCAGCAGATAGATGGCGCGGCGGGTGGGATAGATCATGTCAAACCACCCGCCGCTTTCCCGAGCGAAGACGAGCGACTATGCCGAGCGACGTCGAGGCGGCGGTGCGGCTCTCGCTCCGCTCGAACGCGCCCCTCGTCTTCGCTCGGGGAAAGCTCTTTGTGCCGCCGCGCTCGATCACCGCGGCACGTCCTCGCGTTCGACGAGGTCGGCGACGACCTGCTCGACGCTGCGTCCCTCGATCTCGGCGGCGGCCGACAGGATGACGCGGTGGCGTAGCACGCCGGCGGCAAGGCGCTGGACATCGTCGGGAATCACATAGTCGCGCCCCTCGAGCGCTGCCGCGGCGCAGGACGCGCGCGCGAGCAATGTCGCGGCGCGCGGACTCGCCCCGCACTCCAGGTCGGCGCTCGCGCGCGTCGCGCGGATCAGGCGGACGATATAATCGACGATTTCCTCGGCCAGGCGGACGGTCGCGATCGTGTCGATCGCGGCGCCGATCGCCTTGGCGTCGGCGACCCGCGCAACGCCGAAATCGGCGACCGCGGGGCTCTTGAAGCGCCCGCCATGGTCGGCGACGATCCGCCGCTCCTCGGCGGCGTCGGGATAATCGACGACGAGCTTGAACAGGAAGCGGTCGAGCTGCGCCTCGGGCAGCGGATAGACGCCCTGCTGTTCGATCGGATTTTGCGTCGCGAGCACGGTGAAGCGCGGGCTCATCACATGCGCCTCGCCGTTGATCGTCACACGGCGTTCCTGCATCGCCTCGAGCAGCGCCGCCTGCGTCTTGGGCGGGGTGCGGTTGATCTCGTCGGCGAGCAGCAGCTCGGTGAAGATCGGCCCCTTGGTGAGGGTAAAGCTCGACGTCTGGAAATTGAAGAGGTTCGAGCCGAGGATGTCGCCCGGCATCAGGTCGGGGGTGAACTGGATGCGCCCGAAATCGAGCCCCGTCGCGCGCGCGAACGCCTGCGCGAGCAGGGTCTTGGCGGTCCCCGGCGGGCCTTCGAGCAGCACATGCCCGCCCGCGAGCAGCGCGATCGTCACCATGCGGGTCAGCGGCCCCTGGCCGAACACCGCCTTGGCGACCTCGCCCTCGATCGCGGCGCCCAGCGCCTCGACGCTCTCGATATCAGCCGTCACGGAGTAATTCCTTCCTGATGTCACTCAGCGCTTGCGCGCCCTCCAGAAACTCATGTTTGTTGCGCGCGAGCGGCAGGCGCCGCGCGAGCGCGGAGAATGGATCGCCCTCCGCCTTCAGCCGCCGGTCGATCCAGTCGTCGGTCGCCGCCGCGTCGATCCCGGTCGGGGCGTGCAGCCGCCGCGCGATCGCGCTTCTCTGGCTCGCCACATAGGCGGCGGCGCCGTCGAGCTCGCGGCGCGCCTGGCGGACGAGGTCGGCGCTGTTCGCGATCAGCGCCGCCTTCGACACCGCAATCGCGCGGCCGGGCTTCAGCGCCGGGCCGAAGCGCACCCACGCCTGCCACAGCGCGAGCAGCCCCGCCGCGATCAGGCACAAGGTGATGCCGATGAAGGGCGGCACGAACGCGAAGCGGAGCAGCGAGCGCTGGCCGCCGAAGCCGTTCAGCGTCAGGTCGAAGGCGAGGCCGTCGGCATCGGCGTCTTCGCCGATCGCGTCGATCAGCAGCGCTGCGGCGCGTGCCTTGTCGCGCGACGCGAAGGCGAGATTGTCGATCAGGTCGGGATCGGCGAGGATATAGACGTCGCGCTTCTTCGCACGCGCCAGCACCGCGCCGCCGTTCGCGCCCGCGATCAGCGGCTCGATCGCGTCGCCGTCGACGACCTGCGCATCCGCGGGAAGATAGGCCGAAAAGCGCCGCCCTCCGACCTCGGCGGCGATCGCCTGTGCCTTGGCCCCCGGTGCGCGGACGCCGACCTTGCCGAACAAGGGTTCGGGGAGCAGCGCGCCGCTGGGAGCGATCGGAATGCCATTGCTGACCCAGCCCGGCTTCGGGGTCCGGCCGGGAATGCGAAGAGTCTGCCATTTGGGGAGTATGATCAGGACGCGGTCGTTCTGGCGGGCCAGCAGTTCGGCGATCTTCTCGGGCTTGCTATCATGCTTGGGGGTGAGGATCAGCAGCGGTCCCCGCTCTTCGGAGCTCGCGAAATCGACGCGGCGGCGCAGTTCGACATCGGCGCCCGCGCGCTCGGCGAGGTCGACGATCGCGGCATAGCCCGGCGCCGCCTTCGACAGCGCGTGGCCGCCGCCGTCATTGCCGCTCGACAGCTCGGGCGCGAGCGCGACCAGCGCCCACAGCGCGATGAAGGCGACCACGCCGGTCAGGACCAGCCCCGCGATCAGCAGCGGGTTGAAACCATGGCCGGTTTCGCGCGCCCCGCTCATGCCTGCGCCCAATTTTTCGGCACCGTCAGATCGGCATAGGCGCCGCGACATTCCTGCCACGCCTGCTCGTCGATCGATCGCCCGCCGAACAGGCTGATCTCGACCGCGCGCGCGATCCGGCTGAAGGCGCGGCGCGCGACCGCAGGCAGGTCGGCGGCCGCCGCCAGCTCGCGCGAGGTCATCGCGGGGCGGACGAGGCCGGGGCGGCGGCCCGCGATGTCGTCGACGCTGCGATAGAGGAGCAGATGCACCGCCTCGGCAAAGCGCCCGGCGGCGGCGAGCGCGTCGGCGTCGGCGAGCCGCGCGCGCGCGGCGCCCGCCTCGGCCTCCCCGACGCTCTCTTCGGCCGCTTCGGCGCGATGCTTGCGGCCAAAGCGCAGAGTGTCGACCCAATCGGCGAAGACGGGGACGAAATGATAGAGGATGAGCAGAAGCAGCACCGCGGCGCCGATCCACATCAACGGCTTCAGCATCGGCGCCGTCCAGTCGAAGAAATCGCGCAGCCAGGCGAGATTCCATGGCGGATCGCTTTGCGGCGGTGGTGGCGGCGGCGGTGGAAAGCTCGTCTGGATCGTGCCGCCCGCGATCGTCCGGCTATAGCCTGGGCCGACGAGTTCGGGATCGAGGAGCCAGCCCGCGCTTGCGTCGGCAGCCGGGGCCGCGGTCGCGGCCGATGCCTGCGCGATCCACAGCGACATCATGTTGAAATCTCGGCCCCGCCCTGCTCGTTCATCGCGAAGGTGGTAGCGTGATGCGGCGCAGCAAGGCAAGAGATGCTTGCGCGACGACCGGCCGGGTTCTAGCGCGCAGGCGATCGGGAGCCGATGGTTGCATCCGCAACCGGTTCGGCCGGGCAGACGGAGGATGTCGGTGGACGCGGCGCAGGCAGTACATGAAAAATTCCTCGCCGCGCTGGCGGGCGGTTCGCTGGCGCGGCGCGGCGATGCGCCCGACCCTGCCGCCGCCGGCCTGGCGCGCGCCGAGGCGACCGATATCTTCCTGTCGCAGCTCACCAGCCGCCAGATGGACCGGCTGTCGCGTACGCTTCAGGCGCGCGGCGAGGGCTTCTATACGATCGGGTCGTCGGGGCACGAGGGCAATGCCGCGGTCGCCGCGGCGCTGCGCGTCACCGACATGGCGTTCCTTCACTATCGCTCGAACGCCTTCCAGCTTCATCGGTCGCGCCAGCGTCCGGGTGGGACGCCGACCTGGGACATGCTGCTGAGCTTCGCGGCCTCGTCCGATGACCCGATTTCGGGCGGGCGGCACAAGGTGATCGGGTCGAAACCGCTGAACATCCCACCGCAGACCTCGACGATCGCCTCGCATCTGCCCAAGGCGGTCGGCGCCGCCTTCTCGATCGGGATCGCGCGGCGGCTGGCGATGACGGACTGCCCGCTGCCCGATGACGCGGTGGTGCTCGCGAGCTTCGGCGACGCCTCGGCGAACCATTCGACCGCGCAGGGCGCGTTCAACACCGCGGGCTGGTCGGCGTTTCAGGGCTCGCCGATGCCGCTGATCTTCCTCTGCGAAGATAATGGCATCGGCATTTCGACGCGCACCCCGACGGGGTGGATCGAGGCGCAGTTCGAGCGCCGCGCGGGGCTGCACTATATAAAATGCGACGGCACCGATCTCGTTTCGGCTTACGCCGGGGCGAAAGAGGCCGCGGATTATGCGCGCCGCACCCGCAAGCCGGCCTTCCTCCACATGGGCACCGTCCGCCTCTATGGCCACGCCGGGTCCGACGTGCAGGGCGCCTATCTGCCCAAATCGTGGATCGAGGCCGACGAAGCGCGCGACCCGCTGCTCGGCGGGGCGGCGCTGATGGCCGAGCAGGGCTGGATGACCCCCGCCGAGATCGCCGACGCTTATGGAGAGATTGGCGCCACGCTGGCGCGGCAGGCCGAAGCGGCGATCCTGCGTCCGAAGATCATGACCCCGGCGCATGTGATGGAAAGCCTGGTCCCGCCGAAGCGCGAACTGGTGCGCGCGAACACGCCGTCGGCCGAGGACCGCAGGGCGATGTTCGGCAGCGATGCCGCGCAGATGGACAAGCCGATGCACATGGCGCGGCTTTTGAGCTGGGCGCTCGCCGACCTGATGCTCGCGCATCGGGAGATCATCGTCGCGGGCGAGGATGTCGGGCCAAAGGGCGGCGTCTATAATGTCACCGCAAAGCTCCACCAGCGCTTCGGGTCGGCGCGCGTCGTCAATACGCTGCTCGACGAACAGGCGATTTTGGGGCTCGCGATCGGCATGGCGCACAATGGCTTCGTGCCGATGCCCGAAATCCAGTTCCTCGCCTATGTCCATAATGCCGAGGACCAGATTCGCGGCGAGGCCGCGACCCTCAGCTTCTTTTCGGACGGGCAATATACCAACCCGATGGTCATCCGCATCGCCGGGCTCGGTTACCAGAAGGGCTTTGGCGGCCATTTCCACAACGACAACAGCCTCGCGGTGTTCCGCGACATTCCGGGGGTGATCCTCGCGGTGCCGTCGAACGGCCGCGACGCCGTGCATATGCTGCGCGAATGCGTGCGGCTGGCGCGCGAGGAGCAGCGCGTCGTCGTCTTCGTCGAACCGATCGCGCTCTACATGACCCGCGACCTCCACGAGGAGGGCGACGGGCTGTGGACCAGTATCTATGAAGCGCCCGGCGACGGCGCGCCGATCGGGCTCGGCGAGGTCGGGCTATATGGCGACGGCACCGACCTGGCGATCGTGACATACGGCAATGGCACATATTTGTCGCGTCAGGCGGAGAAGCTGCTCGCCGTCGACGGGGTGAAAGCACGCGTGATCGACCTGCGCTGGCTCGGCCCGGTGAATGAGGACAAGCTTGTCGCCGCGGTCGGCGAGGCGCAGCGCATCCTGATCGTCGACGAATGCCGCATCACCGGATCGCAGAGCGAAGCGCTGATGGCGCTGTTCGTCGAGCGCACGCCGGACAAGGCACTCGCGCGCCTCGCCGCCGACGACAGCTTCATCCCGCTGGGCAAGGCGGCGACGCTGACCCTGCCGAGCCGCGACAGCATCGTCGCGGCGGCGAAAGCGTTGCTGGCACGATGATGATGTCCCGGCCCGTGCCCCTGCGAAGGCAGGGGCACGGCGATTTTTGCGATAGGGGTTTGTGATGACCGTAGCAAAGAAGACCGCGATCGTCGTCGCGCCCGGCCGCGGCACCTATGGCAAGGGTGAGCTTGGCAGCATCGCGCGGCTGCACGGCGCGCGCTTCGCCGACCGCATCGCGGGTTTCGACGCCCAGCGCCGGACACGCGGTCAGCCGACGGTAAGCGAACTCGACGGCGCCGAGCGTTTCAGCGTCGCGACGCATATGCGCGGCGATGTCGCGGCGCCGTTGATCTACACCGCCACCGCGCTCGACTATCTGTCGATCGATCGCGAACAATATGACGTCGTCGCAGCCCTCGGCAATTCGATGGGCTGGTACAGCGCGCTCGCGCTCGGCGGCGCGGTGTCGATCGAAGACGGCTTCCGCATCAGCAATGCGATGGGGCTCAACAGCCAGACGCATGGTCCCGGCGGGCAGATCTTGCTGCAGATCGTCGACGAGGATTGGCGGCCGGTGCCGGGGCTGCGCGAGACCTTGCTGGCGCTCGTCGCCGCCATCGCCGCGCGGCCCGATCATGCGCTGGCGCTGTCGATCGACCTCGCCGGGATGCTCGTGCTCGCGGGCAATGAGGCGGGTCTCGTCGCGCTGCTCGCCGAAGCACCGCCGACGCCGGGGCGCGATCCGCTGCGGCTCGCCGGGCATGGACCGTTCCACACCCCGCTGATGGTCGGTAGCGCGGACAAGGCAAAGGCCGAATTGCCGCCCGCGCTCTTCGGCCGTCCGGCGATTCCGCTGGTCGATGGGCGCGGCCACATCTGGCGCCGTTTCGCATCCGATCCGCACGCCATCTGGGATTATAGCTTCGGCCACCAGATTCTCGCGCCCTATGATTTCGCGCTGTCGGTGCAGGTGGCGGTCAGGGAATTCGCGCCCGACGTCATCATCTTGCCCGGCCCCGGCGATACGCTGGGCGGCGCGATCGCGCAGGCGTTGATCGGCATCGAATGGCAGGGGATCGCGGGCAAGGGCGATTTCATGGCGCGGCAGGGATCGGACCCGATCCTGCTGTCGATGGGACGCGCCGAACAGCGCGCGCGCGTCACCGGATAGAGGGCGTCACCGGACAATATGGAACCGGCGGAGGTGGAACATCCTCCGCCGGTCCCGCTTGAAATCCCGCGATCAGGTGGGGTTGATCGCGGGCACGAACGGCGACGCCGATGGGGACCAACTCAAAGGCGTCCGTCCGTTCGTTATCCCTTATAGGCGGAGCGGCGCATCGATGGCCGCGCCAAACCGGGCACCCGCTCCGTTATGGAGATGATTGTTCGCCCCCAGCTCGGCGGTGAAGGCGAGGCGGAGCAACTCCGCCACGCTGCCCGCGTCGGTGCGCCGCATGATGTTCGCGCGGTGGACCTCGACCGTGCGCGGGCTGAGGTCGAGCCGCCGCGCGATCGCCTTGTTTCCGAGCCCGGCGGCGATCGCGTCCAATATGTCGCGCTCGCGCGGGGTCAGCGCCGCGAGCCGCGCCTCGGCCTCGCTCCGCCGCGCGAGCGCGCTCCGCCGCACCGCCCAGTCGGCGACCGCGCCATCGATCGTCCGGCGGACGCTGCGCGGGTCGAGCGGCGCGGGGAGCAGGTCGTGTGCGCCGCCGCGCAGGATCGCGCGGCTTTCGTCGATGGTCAGCCGGCTCGCGGCAACGAAGGCGGTGATGTCGCTTCGCCCGCCGATCCGGCCGAGCAGCGCCGCGCCGTCGGCGCCGCCGGGCTGGCGCCAATGAAACAGCAGGATTGCGCAATCGGCGTCGGCGCCCGCCTCGATCCAGGCGTCGCCGCTCGCAAAGCTGCGGACGATCCGTCCCGGCTGGTCGGCGAGGGTGCGAAAACAGGCCGCGCGCTCGACCGCGTCGGGAAGGATCAGGTGGATAGGCGCGTTCTGTTCGCTCACGGTCCCCAGGCTGGCCGCGATCGGGCGCCGCGCCTAGGAGGGTCCGGTCGGCTTCGGCGTCAATCCGAAGCGATCGGCAGGCACAGCGTCACGATCGTGCCGTGCGGATCGGCGCGCGCGATCGCCATGCGCCCGTCGTGCATATGCGCGATCGTCTGGGCCAGCGACAGGCCGAGCCCCGCCCCCGAACCGCCCCGCGCGGGGTCGAGGCGGACGAAGCGCTTGGCCGCCTCGCCGATCCGGTCTTCGGGAATGCCGGGGCCGTCGTCGGCGACCGACAGCATGACCTCGTTTCCGGCGCCGCGCACCGCCGCGAGCGCGATCACCGAACCGCCGCTGGCATATTTGAGCGCATTGTCGATCAGGTTCGACAGCGCGCGGAGCAGCATTTCGCGGTGCGCGACGACATCGAGCGCATCGGGGGCCTCGACACGGATCGCGAAGCCTTCGTCCTCGGCAAGCGGGCCATAGACTTCGGCGAGGTCTTCGAGCAGCGGCGTGAGCGCGAAGCGCGCGAACTGGTCGCGGCCGATCCCCGCTTCGGCGCGGCTGATCTCGAGCGCGGTGTCGAGCAGGCGGTGCAGGCTGTCGGCCTCGTCGATCGCGCTCGCGAGCGCGGCGGTCGCGCTCTCGTCCTCGGTGCGCCCGAGCGCCTGTTCGAGCATCGCTTTCAGCCGCGACACCGGCGAGCGCAAATCATGCGCCATCGAATCGGTGACCATCCGCAACTCGCCGACCAGCGTCTCGATCCGGTCGAGCATCGCGTTGATCGAGATGCCGAGCCGGTCGAAGGCGTCGCCGGTTTCGTCGCGGACGACGCGCGCGTCGAGCTTGCCGCCCGCGATCGCCGCGGCGGCGCGCGCGAAAGCGTCGACGCGGCGCGCCAATATCCACGCCGCCAGTGCCGCGACGATCGCCGCGAGCAGGATTCCCGCCGCGAGCGCATAGAGGAAGGCGGCCTGGCTCGCGCGCGCGAGTTGCGCCTGCGCTTCGAGCACCTCGCCGGTGAGCAGCACGCGGCCTTCGGGAAGCCGCGCCGTGACGATCCCCATCTCCTCGGCGGCCAGCCCGCCCTCGCGGAACAGGCTGATCCGCCGCCAGCGCTCGGCCGCGCCGACGGTCGCGGGCCATTGCGTGAGGTTCCCCGCGATCGTCGTGCCGTCGGGGCCTTTCAGCAGGACGACGAAATTCTGGTCGTCGCGCGCCGCGAGCCGGTCGCGGATCGCGCGGACGAGCCCCGCTTCGCCTTCCTGTCGATATTCCTCGGCGAAATCGTCGCGCGCGACCTCGGCGGCGGTGCGCGCGTCGGCGAGGATCGTCGCTTCGGTAAAGCGGTGGATGATCGTCAGGCCGAGCGCGAGTGCCGCGACCTGGACGAGCAGCAGCGCCAGCGCCAGCCGGACCGTCGTCGATTGGAAGAACCCCCGCCGCATCGGCGTCTAGCCCGTCTTGCCGAGCATATAGCCCGCGCCGCGGATCGTGTGGACGAGCGGCTTGTCGAAGCCGTCGTCGACCTTGCGCCGCAGGCGGCTGACATGGACGTCGACGACATTGGTGCCGGGGTCGAAATGATATTCCCAGACGCCCTCCAGCATCATCGTGCGGGTGACGACCTGCTCCTTGTGACGCAGCAGATATTCGAGCAACCGGAACTCGCGCGGCTGAAGCTCGATGCGCCGACCCGCGCGGGTGACGCGGCGATTGAGCAGGTTCATCTCCAGATCCTCGCAGGCGAGGATCGTTTCGACCTGGGTGCCGCCCGACGGCCTGGCGATCAGCAGCTTCAGCCGCGCGAGCAGTTCGGAAAAGGCGAAGGGCTTGACCAGATAGTCATTGGCGCCCGACGTCAGCCCCTCGACCCGCGCATCGACCGCGCCGAGGTTCGAGAGGATGAGCACCGGGGTCGCGACCTTCGCGGCGCGCAGCGCGGCGAGCACCGCCATCCCGTCCATCCCCGGCAGCATCCGGTCGAGCACGATCGCGTCGTAACTGCCATCGGTCGCGTGGAACAGCCCGTCGCGGCCGTCGGCGGCGTGATCGACGACAAAGCCTTCGCCGGTCAGGCTCTTGACGATGAAATCCGCGGTGGTCGGGTCATCCTCGACGACGAGTATCTTTTGCGACATGCGGTTCCTTCGCGTGGGCGGACGGCAGATGCTTATAACGGCTCTCGCCGGCATGGCGAATATGGAGCAGCGGGCCTTTTCGCGCGTCGCTTCGCATCGCGCGGCCGACCGATGCCACCGATGCGATCGGTCGGCCGTCGATGCGGTCGATCACGTCGCCCGCCGCGATGTCGGCTTTCGCCGCCGGACCATTATCCTGCACGCTGGTGACGACCAGCGCCAGCGGCGCGCGCGGGGTCGCCCGCTCGGCCTCATAGGTCAGGCCGGGAAGCTGGTCGCCGCGATGCCGGTGCGGCGGCTCGATCAGATGCACCGCGAGCGCGATCACCGCCGCCAGCGTCAGCAGCAGCGCGCCGGCGGGGGGCATCGGGCGGGGTGGCACGGGGTTGGACGGCACGGCCTAAACCAGCGCCGCGATCGCCGTCCCCGCCTGTTTCCGGGCGGGGGGGCGGCTGACGATGCGGTGGACGGCCGCCATGCTCCGCGCGAACGCCATGCCGCGCGGGCCGGCGATATAGCGCGGTTCCCAGTGAGTCGCGAATTTCGCCTTATAGCTCCTCAGCCCCCCGAAGCCATAGAGCATCTCGCCGTGCCGGAACAGAAAGGCGGCGCCGCGCGCCCACGCCGGGGCCAGCTTGCGCCCGTCGATCCCGGCGAGCGGCGCGATGCCGAGGGTGAAGCGGCGATAGCCCTGCGCGCGCGCATGTTCCATCAACCGGATGAAGAGGAAATCCATCACGCCATAGGGCAAGGCGGCGACATGGCGCATCAGATCGACCGACATTTCCTCGCGGTTCGGGGTGGCGAGGATATTGGCGAAAGCAATGATCCGCCCCTCCATCCGCACCACCGCGCACGGGAAATGCGCCATATAGGCGGGGTCGAAGCTGCCGAGGCTGAACGCCTTTTCGCGCTGCTGCTTCGCGCGCAGCCAGTCGTCGGACACGGCTTTCAGTTCGGCGATATGCGCGGGCACCGCGATGGCGGGAAGGATCGCGAAGTTTGCGCCGCCCTCGACCGCGCGGCGCTCGGCGTGGCGCAGGGTCTTGGCCTGCGGCCCGGCGAGCGTGAAATCGGCGAGATCGACGCGCGCCTCCTCGCCATATTTGACGATCGAAAGGCCCAGGTCGATCGCGTGCGGCAGGCAGCGCGCGCCGATCTGGTAGAGGAGGAGACGGCCCTGCGCCGCGTCGGCGCGCTCGCGCAATTTCCAGAGCAGGTCGGACCAGCGCGCCTCATTGCCGACGGGATCGCCCATCATGATCCAGTTCGCGCTCTCCACCCGGTACATCAAAAAGGCATCGCCCTCGTCGGCGAGCAGGAAGCGCTTGTCGCCAGTGAAGGCCAGGAAAGCGTCGGTCTGGTCGGCGAGCGCGAGCGCGGAGCCAAGCGCGTCGAAGCCGATCGCCTCGCTCGGCGCGGCGCGCGGCGATGGCGCGAACAGCCGCCAGAGCGCGAGCCCCGCGAGCAGCACCGCGATACCGAACAGCGCACGCAGGAAGCGCGGGGCGTCCCCTCTCAGGCTGAACTGCCACCACAGGCTGCTATCATAGGCGACATGTTTATAGGCGAAAAAGCCCGCGAAAACCGACGCGAGGATCGCGGTCAGCGCCGCCGCGATCCAGCCGGTCGATAGCGGCGCGGCGATCAGCGACGTCTGCCGGTAAAAGGCCGGGCGGCTCCATTGCAGCGCCGCCGCGATCCCGGTGAGGATCAGCGCTTCCTCATAATCGAACCCCTTGGCGAGCGAAAAGAGGATCGCTGCGACCAGCAGCGCGCGGGTCGCCACGAAAGCGCCGTCGAGCCGCCGCAGCAGCCCGGGCGCGAGGAACAGCAGCAGCGTGCCCGACAGGCTGGCGGCGAGGTGCGAAGCCTCGACGAAAGGCAGGGGCAAAAGATGCTTGAGGTCGTGCATCCGCGCGGCGTCGGCGGGGGTCGATCCCGACAGGAGGAGGATCAGCCCGCCGGCAAAGACGAGCGCGGCGAGCAGCGGCGGCGCCAGTTCGCGCAGCAGCGACTGGCCCGCCGCCGCGAGTTCCTTCGCCTGTCCGTGCCACTCCCGGCTCTCGTGCCACGCGAGCAGCAGCGCGGCGAGCAGCAGCGGCAGCAGATAATAGATCACGCGATAGGCGAGCAAAGCCGCAAGAAGCTGCGCCTTGTCGCCGGGGACGGCGGCGATCACCACTGCCTCGAACACCCCGAGCCCGCCGGGAACATGGCTGACCAGCGCCGCGATGATCGCCAGCGCATAGCCGAGGAAAAAGAGCGGCCAGGCCGACGGGTCGGGCGCGGGGAGGAGGATATAGAGCGCCGCGCTCGCCGCGGCGAGGTCGAGCGCGGCGACGAGCGTCATCGCCGCGCTCATCGCGGGGCCGGGGAGCGGCGTGCGCCAGCCGCCGATCTCGATCGCCCGGAGGCCGAAATGACGAAGCAGCGGCGGGACCAGGCACAGGGTGACGGTGACCAGCCCCGCGACATGCAGCCAGGGCAGCGACAGTCCCCAGCCGAGAGCGGGCGACAACTGCGTGCTCGTCGCGGCGGCGACGCCCGCGAGCAGGATCACCCCGTTCCAGAAGGCGAAGCTGGCGAGCGCGATGACGCTGCCGATCTCGCCGCCGCCGAGCCCCGCGGCGCGATAGACGCGGTAGCGCGCCGACCCGCCGGTGAGCAGCGCGAGCCCCAGATTGTGGCTGAGCGCATAGCTGGTGAAGGACGCGAGCGCGGCGGTGCGCCACGGCAGTCGCTTGCCGAGCACGCGCAGCGCGAAGCCGTCGTAGAGCGTGAGGAGCAGATAGCTTGCGGCGGTCAGCGCCAGCGCGCCAAGGATTTTCGCCGCCGACAGCGCGTCGAAGGCCTGGCGTATCGCGCGCGGGCGCACCGAATGGAGCAAAGTGAACAGCGCCGAAAAGCCGAGCATGGCGACCGCGAGCGCCGCGAGGATCGGCAGCAGCCGTCGGTGGGCGCGGCCCCACGCCATCGCGCCCGCGATGCTCGCCGCCGCGCTCATTGCCGGGTCCAGTCCTGCCGCTTGCAGAGCAGCCCGCCGAGGATGCAGCCCGAAATGCGCAGGCCGTTCGGCCCCTTCTGCTCGATCGTCGAATAAAAGCGGCGCCCCTGGTCGGGGACATAGACCTGCCCGGTCCAGCGCCCGCTGCCGGTGCGGCGATAGCCGCTGAGCAATTCGGTGCCGATCAGTGCGGTGACGCCGGCATCGCGTGCGTCGGCCATCGCCTGGGGGCTCGCCCAGACGATATTGCCGCAGAGCAGCTCGCCGCAGGGCCGGGTGCGGACGCGGATCGTCCCTTTCGGATTCTGCCAGATGCCGATCGGCGACGCCGCCGGTTGCGGCGGCGTCAGCCCGGACGATACCGCGAGCAGCAACGCCAGCGCCATTCCCTTCATTTCCGCCTCCTCGTCATCGGGCCTCTCCGATCGCGTGCAGGATCGCCGCCGCGAGCGCCGCGTCGTCGTCCTCCAGCCTATGGCCGCCGGGCAGCGCGATCCGGCGGACGTTCGGCATCGCCAGCTCGGGGCACAGGCTGCCGCGCTCCTCGGCGCCGCGGATGCAGGTGACCGGCGCCCAGGTCAGCCGCGACGCGGTGGGCCAGGCGAGCGCGTCGGGGGTCTCCCATCCCGCCAGTTCGACCGGCGAGGCGCGAAAGACGATGTCGTGGCCGGGCACGACAAGGATGACCGCGCGGATCGGGCGTCGCGCGGCGTCCGAAAACTCGGCGAGCCCGGCGTGGAGCATGTCGGCGCCGAAGGATTGGCCGATCAGCACGACATGATCGGTCCGGCCGAGTGTCATCGCGCGGCGCATCGCCCCCGCGACCAGCGCCGCCGCTTCGGCCGCGGTGCGGCGCGGCGAGAAATAGGACAGGCTGTTGACGGTGACGATCGCATAGCCGCGCGCGTGCAGCCGCGCCGCGACCTTCGGCGTCATGCCGATGCGGTCGCCCATGTCCCCCGACAGCATGACGATCGCGGGGCGCTCCGGTCCGGCCGCTTTCGCGGGCCGGTCGTGGAAGATGCCATGGGCGTACCAGCCGGCATGGGCATAAGTGCCGATCGCTCCGATCAGCACGATCAGCAGCACGAGCCCGATCGCCCGGACCCATGCCCTGGTCGCGGATGTCCTGGTCGCGGATGCCCGAAGCGCGGTTTGCCGCTCGCTGGTCGTGCCGTTCGCCATGCGCCGCTTTTAGGCGCCGGGGCCGCTCCGCAAGCTGACGCGCGGATTACGATATTGTCATGTGCTGGTCATGCCGCGGACGCGCGGCGGCGTGTAACAACGGGACGTCCGGGTTTGATTGCGTTCCCGGACGACCCTGACCGCAGGTGGGCGAGGGTTTCACCCGGCACCCGCTAGCCCGCGCCCGCCTGCACCCGGCCAGCCCTCGCCCCTGGGGGCTGGCCGTTTTTTGTGGGCCATAAAGGCGAGTGGCGTTGGCGCGGTCGCTATGCTTTACTCGGGGTCCCTGTATCGGACGGAGCCCGCGCCATGGCCGAGGATAAACCCCGCTATAAACATTATACCAGCCCCGCCGGCGGCTGGGGCGCGGCGGCGGCGACGGCGAAGGTGCTGCTCGAACAGAGCGTCGTCACCAAGGGGTCGCGCGCGCTTTTGTCGATGAACCAGCCCGGCGGCTTCAAATGCCCAAGCTGCGCCTTTCCCGACGCTGTCTGCACCAAGAAGCTCGAATTCTGCGAAAATGGCGCCAAGGCGCTCGCGCATGAAGCGACCAAATTTCGCGTCACCCGCGATTTCTTCGCGGCGCACAGCGTGACCGATCTGATGGCGCAATCGGATTACTGGCTCGAAAGGCAGGGGCGGCTCACCGAACCGATGCGCTATGACGCGGCGAGCGACCATTATGTGCCGGTGAGCTGGGACGACGCCTTTGCGCTGATCGGTCGGCATCTTCGCGGCCTCGACAGTCCGCACCACGCCGAATTCTATACCTCGGGCCGCACCCCGAACGAAGCGGCCTTCCTCTATTCGATCTTCGTGCGCGAATTTGGCACCAACAATTTTCCCGATTGCTCGAACATGTGCCACGAACCTACGAGCCGCGGCCTGCCGCCCGCGATCGGGGTCGGCAAGGGCACGGTGGTGCTCGAGGATTTCGACCATGCCGAGGCGATCTTCGTCATCGGGCAGAACCCCGGCACCAACGCCCCGCGCATGATGACGCAGCTCGTCGAAGCGCGAAAGCGCGGGGTGCCGATCGTCGCGGTCAACCCGATGCCCGAACGCGCGCTGATCCGCTTCACCGAGCCGCAGGATGTCGTCCAGATGGCGACCTTCGGCTCGACCCCGATCGCCAGCGAATTCGTCCATATCCGCATCGGCGGCGACCTCGCTTTCCTGAAGGGGATGATGAAGGCGCTGTTCGAACGCGAGACGGCGGGCGAGGCGATCCTCGACCATGATTTCATCGCCGAGCATACCGAGGGCTTCGCGGCGCTCGAGGCCGACATATGCGCGCAGGACTGGGGCGCGATGGTCGCGGCCTCGGGCATATCGGAGGAGCAGATCCGCCGCTGCGCCGACATCTATATCCGCTCGAAGGCGACGATCATCTGCTATGGCATGGGGGTGACGCAGCATCAGCTCGGGTCGCGCCTCGTCCAGCAGATCGCGAACATATTGCTGCTCAAGGGCAATTTCGGTCGGCCGGGCGCGGGCATCTCACCGATCCGCGGTCATTCGAACGTCCAGGGCGACCGCACCGTCGGGATCGACGAGAAACCGACCGCCGCCTATCTCGACCGCGTCCGCGACGTGTTCGGCTTCGATCCGCCGCGCGAGCATGGCCATCACACCGTCGAGTCGGTCGAGGCGATGGAGAGGGGCACCGCGCGCGTCTTCATCGGGCTCGGCGGCAATTTCGTGCGTGCGATCCCCGATACCGACCGCGCCTATGACGCGATGCGCAAACTCGACCTGACCGTCGGCATCGCGACCAAGCTCAACCGCGGGCATCTGGTGCACGGCAGGGACGCGCTGATCCTGCCCGTCGTCGCGCGGTCCGAACGGATCGAGACCGCGGCGGGCGAACAGTTCGTCACGATCGAGGATTCGATGTCGAACGTCACCGCCTCGCGCGGCGTCCTCGACCCCGCGAGCCCCGACTGCAAGCCCGAGGTCGAGATCGTCTGCCGCATGGCGATGGCGGCGCTGCCGAGCAGCCGCACCGGCTGGGCGCGCTACATCGACGATTATGGCGCGATCCGCGACAAGATCGCCGAGGTCTATCCCGCGCTGTATGAGGGGTTCGCCGAACGGATCACGGCGCCGCTGGGCTTCCACCTCGACGTCGCGCCGCGGCGGCTGGTATGGCTGACCCCGAACGGCAAAGCGAATTTCCTCGTCCTGCCGGGCCTTGCGATCAACGCGCCGGTCGACGATCCCGATATGCTGCGGCTCGCGACGGTGCGCTCGCACGACCAGTTCAACACGACGATCTACAGCTATAATGATCGCTATCGCGGCGTGTACAACGATCGGATGATCCTGTTCGTCAATGCCGAGGACCGCGCGGCGCGCGGGCTGGAGGCAGGGGCGAAGGTCGCGCTCGAAACGATCGCCGCCGACGGGATCGACCGCCGCGTCGACGGGCTGACGCTGATCGACTATCCGATGCCGCGCGGTGCGGTTGCGGGCTATTATCCCGAACTCAACCCATTGCTTCCGCTCGAACTTTACGACCGGATCAGCGGCTGTCCCGCCGCCAAGTCGATTCCGGTGCGGATCGTCGCCGGGCAAGGGAGCGGCGCGCCGCGATGACTCGCCGACCTTTCGCGCCGGGTCGGCATTTCGCGCCGCCGCGCTTCCTTCTCTTTGTAGGCGTGCTGCTTTTCGGCGGCGGCGGCGCGGCAATGCTCGGTGTCGAACCGCGGACCGGGCTGCTCGGCGGCTTCGATGTCGCCGCGCTCGTCTTTCTCGCCGCCGAAGTGCCGCTGCTGCGATTGAGCACGGCGCAGATGCGGCGCCGGTCGGAGGAGAATGACGCGAACCGCGCGGGGCTGCTGGCCATTTCGGTGTTGCTGTCGCTGGTGATCCTGTTCGCGGTCGGGACGCTGATCGCCAGCCCTGATCCGCTCGACCGCGCCGATATCGCGCTGATCGTCGCCACACTGGCCCTCGCCTGGCTCTTCGCGAACACCGTCTTCACGCTTCACTATGCGCATCTCTATTATCGGCAGGCTGATGGCCGCGACCGCGGCGGGCTCGAGGTGCCGGGGGTCGGCGAGCCCGATTATTGGGATTTCCTCTATTTCAGCTTCACGCTCGGCATGACCTTCCAGACATCGGACGTCACCATCGCGGGCGCGCATATGCGGCGTGTCGTGCTCGGCCATTGCATGGCGGCGTTCGTCTTCAACATGGGGATTTTGGCGTTTACGGTGAACGCGATCGGGGGATCGTAGCGGAACTGAACCCATGCCGCATTCATTGGTCTGGAGCGGCGTGCTGCCTTTCAAAATCGTCATGCTGAACTCGTTTCAGCATCCACGGACTGCGTTCGCGTTCGACGCTGCGTCGGAGGCAAGGGCAGGGTGACGAGAAATGGGAGATCGTCTCTCCGGCGTCTCCCGCCGCCCGGAATGCGTCCGCGCAGCCTGGAGGTCCGGGCCTAAGCCATGTCGCCGCTGATCAGCAGCGCCGAATCGCTCCGCGCCAGCGCGACAAGGGTGAGGCCAGCGGCGGCGGCGCGGTCGGCGGCGAGGCTGGTCGGCGCCGAAATGGTGACGAGCAGCGGACAGCCCGCGCGCACCGTCTTTTCGACCAGTTCATAGCTGCACCGCGCCGACAGCAGGATGAAGCCGTCGGCGGGGTCGATCGCGGCCCACGCCAGCGCCCCGATCAGCTTGTCGAGGGCATTGTGGCGCCCGACATCCTCGCGCACGCACAGGATTTCTCCGGTCGGCGCGCAAAAGGCGGCGGCGTGGACGGCGCCCGTCGCGCGGCCGAGCGGCTGGTGCGCCGTCAGCGCGGCGAGCGCCGCGGCGATCGCGGCGCGGTCGACCGCCAGCCGTGCGGTCAGGGGGGGCAGCGGGCGCAGCACTTCCTCGATATTCTCGATCCCGCACAGACCGCAGCTGCTTTCGCCGACCCGCCGCCGCACCCGTTCGAGCGCCAGCGCGGCGCGCTCGGCCACCAGCCAGAGCCGGAGCGCCCATCCGCCCTCGATCGGATGCGCATCGACGCGGTTCAATTGCGCGGGCGTGTCGACCAGCCCCTCGGCCAACGCAAAGCCGAGCGCATAATCGCGCAGGTCGGTGGGGGTCGCCATCATCACGGCATAGCCGATGCCGCCGACCTCGACCGACACCGGCGCTTCGACCGCGACGGTGCGGACCAGGTCGCCGTCGCCGGGCGCGCCGAGGCCGAGGCGCCGGACCGTCCGGTCCGTCGTCGCGGCGCCGCAGGTGGCGGCCGCGATCTCGTCCGGGGTGTCCTGGTCGGGGGTGCCCCGGTCGGCGGAGTGAGTGTCGATCGTCATTGCCGCCAGCCTATCCTGCGCCCGACAATCTTGTCCACCGGCCCGCCATCGCGCGGAGGAAAGAGGGCGCGCGGGCGCCATGTCGCGAAACAATCGGGTAACAAGATACGCCAATCGCTTGACCACGTAACTTGATTTCGACTCCTGATGCTCTATGCCCTCACGCGTGCAGGGTGACCCAGACAATTACATCAGTCTCCTTTCGGCCGCGCAAATTGAAACGTTGCGGCATGTTTTCGAGCACAAAAATTCCAAGGAAATCGCTCGCATTATGGATGTGTCTCCACACACGGTTGATGAACGTGTTCGCCGGGCGTTAAAAAAACTTAATGTTTCTAACAGAATAGAAGCTGCGACCGTCCTGGCTCGTAACGGTGTATTCAACCAGGTTACTCCATATCAGCCTTTGACATATCAATTGATCGACCTAGGCGAGGCCGCTCCCGCCGATGAAGCCGGTGGGGGGCAAGGTTCGATCCGGCGGTTTTTCGACATCGGTTCGCCATTTCCTACCGCGTCCCAGCCGGCCAACCGGCACGGATTGATGGAAAGGATCATCTGGCCGATCCTGATCGCTCTTGCGACCATATTGGCTTTTTCCGCTCTCTATTCGATCCTTGTCGGTCTTGGTCGTGTTTTGACCTGAATGCTGAGGGGGGGAACCGTCGGCATTCGCTTTCAAGGACCAGGAAACATGCTGAACGAACGACTTTCCGCAGCGAGGAAGATCGCCTCCGGACTCCATCAGGCCGAAGATGCCATCGACGAAACCATGATCCGCATCGCCCACCTCGCTGCGGCGCTTCCCGCCGCGCGCCGCGACACCAACATGTCGGCGATCGTCGGCCAGGAAGCGGTGGCGAAGGTCGCGAACGCGCTGGCGGCCGCCGGCGAAGTCCGCCAGCTGCTCACCGATGCCCATATCGCGCTGACCGCGACGCAGAAGCAGGTCGGCCTCGGCGCCCGCATGTTCGGCGCCGGCGTCAAGCCGCCCGCAAGCGCGTCGCTGGTCGACGATGACGGGCTCGGCGCCGAAGTCGCCCGCCTGCCGCTCGCCCGCGCGTCGTAACCGCGGATTGGACGATCCGGATGTGGACCGTGGCGAGCTATTATGCGGTATTGTTGCTCACGGTGGCGGTCGCGATGTGGCGCGGCGGCCCCCTGGAACGCTGGGCGGCCTGTACCGCGCTGCTTGCCTCGGTCTGCACCACGGTCCTGGCACCCCAACCGAATTGGTCGCATATTGAATATAATATCTTCGTGATCGATATCGTCGCCTTGGCGAGCTTTTGGTTTATTGCCCTGAAAACAAATCGTTTCTGGCCTTACTGGATCACCGGTTGGCAGTTGATCGCGATTTTCGGGCATGTCCAGAAGATGATGTTTTCGGAGATATTGGCGCGCCCCTATGCGCTGCTTTCAATGTATATTTCCTACCCGATCCTTTTCTTGATCCTATACGCATCGGGTTCGACCAAACGGCGGGGGAATGCCGCGGCCTGAAGATAAACGGCAGCCGGGGGGCGCCAACGCATGCAACCATTCGCGAATCCTGAAATCGCCGAAATCCGGTCGCGTATCGACCAGATTCACGACATGCTGGCGAAAAGCGCCGGCGACGGTCAGCCAAAATCCGATCCGGCCTTCGGCATCGGCGAAGCCGAGCCGCGGCTCGTCGACCAGCTGTCGCTCAGCATCCAGCTACGGCGGATACGCAAGAGCCATTTCGGCACCGCGCAGATGTCGGGCGCCATCTGGGACATGATGCTCGACCTGATGCTGGCAAACGCCAACGGCCGGAGCCTGAGCGCGAGCGATCTGGCGACCGGCGCCGGGGTGCCGCTGTCGTCGGGCCTGCGCATGATCGCGGCGATCGAGGCGGCGGGGCTCGCCAAGCGGTCGATCGACGAGCGCGACCGGCGCCGCTCGATCGTTCGGCTTACCGAAGCGGGTGCCGACAAGATGGCGAGCTATTTCGAGAAATTCCATGCGGCGGTGCGCGGCGGATACAGCCGCGCCGCGTGAGCCGCCTTTACCGGCTCATTCGATCATCCCGCGCATCATCCGGTCGATCTTCGCCATCGCGTCGCGCTTGATCTGGCAGACGCGAGCGGCGCTGACGTCGAGCGTCAGGCCGATCTCCTGCAGGTTGAGCTCCTCGAAGAAATAGAGCTGAAGCACCATCTGCTCGCGCTCGGCAAGGCGGCCGACGCACTGGCGCAGCGCGTCCAGCATATCCTCCTGCTCGCACGCCTCGCCCGCGCCGATCCGGTCGTCGGCGAACAGGAAGCTGCCGTCCTCCATCAGATCCTCGATCGAGATCGAGCGGCCATGGGTCGCATTTTTTTCGAGCGCGAAATAGGCCTCGGCCGAAAGCTCGAGCGCTTCGGCCATTTCGGCTGCGGTCGGCGCGCGCAGCAATTGCTGTTCGAGCATCCGGCGCGCCTGGTGCAATTGCCGCGCCGCGACCATCGCCGATCGCCCGACGTCGGCCTCGCGCCGCTGCTGGTCGATCATTGCGCCGCGGATCCGCGTGGTGGCGTAAGTGGCGAAGGCAAAGCCGCGTTCTTCATAGCTACGGCTCGCCTCGATCAGCGCGATCAGCCCGGCCTGGATCAGATCCTCAAGATCGCTCGTCCGCGACACGCGCGAATGGACCTGCCAGGCGATCTTGCGGACCAGCGGCGCATATTCCTCGACCAGCGCCTCGGCGCTTTCGCCATAGCCGTGGGGACGCGGCGCGCGGGCGCCTGCCGCCGCGAACTGCTCGGCGGGCTCAATTCTCATGGGGTTCGTCCTTCATCTGGGCGTCCTGGGCGCTGGTGAGGCGGGGGATTTCGGCGCCGATCGTCGCGACGATCTCGGTCGCCTTGTTCGCCGGGATTTCGAGGTAGGAAATGACCGCGACATCGGGGAAGGTCGCGCGCACGAGCCGCGACAGCGCCGACCGGCACAGCGGCGAGGCGACAAGCGCGAAGCTGCGCGTCGACAGGAGGAGCGGCTCGACCGCGTCGCCGATCTGCTCGACGATCTTCATCGCCATCCCGTGCTCGAACGGCCATTCGGCGCCCGGATTGGCGCGCACCGCCTGATTGAGCAGCACCTCGATCTCGGGACTGAAAGTGACGACGGGCAGCGGCATCCGGCTCGGCACGATCGTCTGGACGATCAACGCGCCGATGCGCTGGCGCACCGCCTCGACCAGATCGGCGTCGCCGAGTTGCTGGCTGCCTAGCGAAACCATCGCCTCGGCGATCTTGCGGACGTCGCGCAGGGGCACGCGCTCGATCAGCATCGCCTTGCACAGCGCGGCGACGCGCGGCAGCGGATAGCCTTGGACAAGCGACTGGGCGAGCTGCGGATAATGCGTTTTCAGCGTGTCGATCAGCGCCTGCGCGTCGTCGATGCCGAACAATTCGGTGGCCGATGCGACGATGCTGTTGTTGAGGTGGGTCGCGACGACGGTCGCCGGATCGACCACGGTATAGCCCGCCGCGATCGCGTCGTTCTGGGCGCTCTTCGCGATCCACAGCGCGTCGAGTCCGAAGGTCGGGTCCTTGCACGCCCGGCCGGTGACCTTCGTGACGATGTCGCCCGAATCGAGCGCGAGCATCTCGTTGGGGAAAACCTCGTCCTCGCCGACGATCACCCCGGCGATCGAGATGCGATAGACGTTTCCGGGCAGCGACAGATCGTCGGCGACCTTCACCGCGGGGACGACGAAGCCCAGTTCCTTCGACAATTGGCGGCGGATGCCGGTGATGCGCGTCATCAGCGGCGCGCCCTTGCGCTCGTCGACCAGCGCGACAAGCGCATAGCCGATTTCGAGCTGGCACGGGCTGGCGTCGCTGACGTCGGCCCATTCGATCAGATGCGGGTCGGGCGCGGGCGCCGCGGGCGGCGGCGCGGCCTCGGCAGCGGCGGCGGTCTTGCGCAGCTGCCAGCCGATCCCACCGGCGATCGCGGCGGCGGGCAGGATCAGCATCTGCGGCATCGCCGGGACGATCCCGAGGATGAACAGCACCCCGGCGACCGCAAACCACACATGCGGCGAGGCGAACTGGCTGCCGATCTGGCCCGACAGATTGTGCGGCGACGCGACGCGGGTGACGATCGCGGCGGCGGCGATCGACAGCAACAGCGCCGGAATCTGCGCGACGAGCGCGTCGCCGATCGCCAGCGTGACATAGGTGCTGCCGGCGTCGGAGAAAGACAGGCCGTGGCTGAACATGCCAAGGATTAGCCCGCCGACGATGTTGACGAACAGGATCAGGAGGCCGGCGACCGCGTCGCCCTTCACGAATTTCGAGGCGCCGTCCATCGAACCATAGAAATCGGCCTCGGTCGCGACTTCGACGCGGCGGGCCTTGGCTTCTTCGGGGGTGAGCAGCCCGGCGTTGAGGTCGGCGTCGATCGCCATCTGCTTGCCGGGCAGGGCGTCGAGGGTGAAGCGCGCCGACACTTCGGACACGCGCCCCGCGCCCTTGGTGATGACGACCAGATTGATGATCATCAGCACGAAGAAGACGAACAGGCCGACGACATAGTCGCCGCCGATCAGCACCTGGCCAAACGCCTCGATGACATGCCCCGCCGCCGCCGTGCCTTCGTGCCCGTGGACGAGCACGACGCGGGTCGAGGCGACGTTGAGCGAGAGGCGGAACAGGGTCGCGAGCAGCAACACCGTCGGAAAGGCCGAAAAATCCAGCGGCTTCGACGCCTGCAACGCGACCATCAGCACCAGCAGGCTGATCATGATGTTGGCGACGAAACTGATGTCGAGGATGATCGGCGAGACCGGGATCACCATCAGCGCGACGAGGATCAGCATCGCCGCGGGCAGCGCGGCGCCGCCGACGACCCGCATCAGGCCACGCGCATTGAGGCCCGCGATCATGCCGTGCCGCCCGACAGGGAGGCGAGGCGGCGATAGGCGCTTGCGGCGAAGTCCATCGACAATTTCCTTGGCATGGGCTGGATATCCATCATCGGCAGCGGCGGACGTCCGCCGCCGTTCGCGCCGCTGACGCTGGCCATCTGCATGCGCCAGCCGGGGGCGGTCGGCGCGGCGCCGGGCATCGCGCCCGGCGCGCCGCCGCCTTCGTCGAGCTTGGCGCGAAAGCGTTCGCGAATGTCGCCGAGGCTGCGCATGCTGCCGTCGGCGGCGTAAAAGACCGATCGGTTGGCGGCCGCCGCGTCGGGCATCATCGGCGCTCCGGCCTGTTCGGGATTGTCGGCCCAGGCGGTCAGAAAGCGCGCCGCCCCGGCCGAGCCGAGGAAGTGGGCGAGATAAAGGTCGACCGGCTCGGCGGCGCGGCCGATGCGGCTTTCGATATAATCCTGATTGTCGGAGGTCAGCGCCGCCGCCATGTTAGACGATGCGACCGGATCGTCGCGCAGGCCAAGGATCTGATCGCGCAGCGCGGGATCGGCGACCGAAAAGCGCCCCGATCCATTCTGGCTGATCGCATCGGCGGCCCAGGCGAGGCCGTGCCCCGCGCCGTGACGCCGCAGCGTCGCGAGCCAGGTCTGCTGGGTGAACTGATATAGCCCGCGCGCCGACGAGGTCGGCGCCTTGGCGGTCGGATCGAAGCGGCTTTCGACGCGCGCGACATCAACCAGATAGTCGAAATCGACACCGGTGCGCGCCGATGCGTTTTGGACCGCATCGAGCACGGGGACGGCCGAAGCCTGGGGGGATGTCGCAAAGGGGTTGATCGAGTTCATGCTTTGGTTCCGCCTGTTCAGCAGATCAAAAGCAATCATCGTGCCACTTTCCGGAATATTACCGGAACATATGGTTTATCAATAGTTTAGAGCAAGGCCTCGTGGGGCGGTTCCGCGGATTGCATGGGTCATGTCAATCCTCTGACGCGTCCAGTCCTTGAGGATATTGACGCGGATCGCGGCGGCTTCGAGCTGGGCGAGGGTCGCGGTGATCAGCGCCCGCGCCTGGCCTTCGCGGCCCGCCGGGATGGCGGTGCCGCGAAACAGGATCACCGCGGTCGCCAGTTCCTCGGTCGCCGCGATGATCGCGCCGGCGTCCTGCCCGTCGAGCGCGCCGATGAGCAGATTGAGCTTGGCCTGGATATCGTCCATCCGCGCCTGCATCAGTCGGCACTTCGGCCGAGATGGTCGATCATCGCCCCGGCGATCCTCGCCGGATCGACGGCATAGCGGCCTTCGGCGATCGCGCCGCGCAGCGCGGCGACGCGGGCGGTGTCGACCGGAGCCGGTTGGGCGGCGAGTTCGCCGGCAAGGCGGATCAGGCCGGCGGCAGGCATCGCGCCGGACGGCGCGGCGCGCGGCGCAGCGGCGCCTGACGTAGCGGCGGAGGCCAGGCTCACCGCGAGCTTGCGCACGGGGGCGATGCGGCCGACGCCGCCGACGATCCCGATCTTGCTGTCACCCGACATGATGGCCTCCTTGGCTGTCCGCGCATCGGCGGAAGCGGTTCAAGGGGTTTAACGGACGGCGCGGCGAGACATTAAGGGCTGGTTACCGGAAAAATGAAAAAGAAACCCGGCGGCGTCGGAAAATCGACGCCCGCCGGACCAGTGGGGCTTATCGTGCGAAAGCCGGAACCGGCCTTCCTTGTTTTGCTATCCCGGCCTGCGCCAGGATGACGATTTGAATCTGTCTCAGTCCATCAGCCGCGCGCGGCCGGGGCCGGTGACGATGGCGCTGATCATCGCCTTGGGACCATTGCCGCGCAGCGCGATCGTTTCGCCGACGCGCCCATCCTCGGCGGCGGTCGCCGAATAGCTGACCGAGAAAGTCGCGGTCTCGATCGAAACGCGGACGGTATCGCCGCGGCGGATCACCGGCGCCGATGCCGACGCGCTAAAGCCGGCGGCGACCGGGGCGGCGCCCGCCGGGCCGCTCATCGCGACGCGCAGGCGCCAGCCGAGCGAATCGCAGCGGACCGCGAGCGTCCGGGCATCGACCGTCGTCACCGACGCCTGTTCGGGACAGCGCGCCAGCTTGATGCGGCGGTCGATCGGGGTCGCGGTGCGGCCGATCGCTTTCGCCACTGCCTGAGTCAGCATGTCGATCGTCTGCCAGTCCTCGCTCGCCTGCTGCGCGCCCGCGGAAGGGGCGGCGGCAAGAGCGACGGCAAAGGCAGCGGCGAGAGAAGGGGCAATCTTGCGGGTCATGACGGACTCCATGGCTGGTCCAGGGATTTGCCCGATCAATCTGCACGATGCGTGCCAGTCGCGCTTTGCCGCGGCTTGTCGCGGGGTCGGACGGATCGCCGTCAATCTTTTGACGAGACGGCGGCGCTTCGCCGGGGCCGCTGCGGGACGTTGCTCATATAGACCTGAATATCAACGGAAAATTGATTTTGGCACGGCCATTGCATCATGCCTTGGTGTTTTTCCGCGCGTCCGTGCCGGCTGATCGGCCCGGGCCCCGTGAAAAAGGAAGTTGATGATGGCATCCGAGAAACTCTTTGGCCTGCACGCGACGGCGCTTCAGCTGCGCAGCCAGCGCATGATGATGCTCGCGTCGAACATCGCCAACGCCGCGACCCCCGGTTACAAGGCACGCGACCTCGACTTTTCGAAGGCGCTCGACCTTGCAAGCCAGGGCGCCTCGACGGGCAATGCGATCGAGGGCGCGATGGCCTATCGCGTCCCGGTGCAGCCTTCACTCGACGGCAACACCGTCGAAATGGCGACCGAGCAGACCGCCTTCGCCGAAAACGCGCTCGCCTATCGGTCGAGCCTTTCCTTCCTCCAGGGGCGCATCGGCACGCTGACGCGCGCGCTCAAGGGAGAATGACGATGGCCAGCAATTTTTCGGTCTTCGATATCAGCGGCCGCGCCATGTCGGCGCAGCTCGTGCGGCTCAACACCACCGCGTCGAACCTCGCCAACGCGGGAACCGTCGCGGGTAGCGAGAAGGAAGCCTTCCGCTCGCTCAAACCCGTCTTTCGTACCGTGATGGACGACCATGGCCGCGCGACGGTCCAGGTCGATCAGGTCACGACGAGCAGGATGGCGCCCTCGAAACGCCACGACCCGTCGAACCCGCTCGCCGACAAGGACGGCAATGTGTGGGAAGCCGCGGTCGATAGCGCCGCCGAGCTGGTCGAGATGGTCGAGACCGCGCGCCAGTATCAGAATAATGTTCAGGTTCTTGAGACCGCAAAGGGCCTGATCAACGAAACGCTGCGGTTGGGACAATGAACATGGCCGTCGATTCCATCTCTTCGCAATATCAGAGCTATGCGCCGACCCAGATCAAGGGGCAGCAGCTCGACCAGAAGGATTTTCTGCGCCTGATGACGGCGCAGCTGTCGTCGCAGGATCCGTTCAACCCGGTCGATAACCAGCAGATGGTTGCGCAGATGGCGCAATTCTCGAGCCTCGCCGGGGTCAGCGAGACCAACTCGACGCTTCAGAAGATTTCCGACCAGCTCACCGCGCAGACCGCGCTGCTCAAGGATATCAAGGCCGCGACGCCGGCCGCCACCCCGATCACCACCCAGGAAGGATAAGTCCATGTCGTTCTATACTTCGCTTTCGGGCCTCAAGGGCGCCCAGACCGACATGTCGGTCATCTCGAACAATATCGCCAACGCCAATTCGATCGGCTTCAAGCGCAGCAAGGCGAGCTTCGGCGACATTTTCGCCTCGTCGCCGACGCAGTCGTCGAAGACCGTCGCGGGCCAGGGCCAGCGGCTGATCGGCATCGCACAGCAGTTCACGCAAGGATCGTATGAGACGAGCGAAAAGACGCTCGATCTCGCGGTCGTCGGCGAGGGGCTGTTCGTCGTCAAGGGCGAGCCGCCGCGCAACCAGGTCACCTATACCCGCAATGGCGCCTTTTCGCCGCTGCCCGACGGCACGGTGGTCGATTCGACCGGCCAGAAGCTCCAACTGCTTCCCGTCGACGCCAACGGCAATGTCACCGACCGCACGCTCGGCGGCATGTCGGACTTCGTGCTTCCCGACGGCGCGCCGACGGACCCGACCTCGGCGCTGATCAATGTGTCGGTCGATCTCGACGGCCTCGTCACCGCGACTTACGCCAATGGCGAAGACCAGGTGCTCGGCAAGGTCGCGATGGCGACCTTCCCCGCGATGGAGGGGCTGCGTCCGATCGGCGACGCGCATTGGCAGTCGACCGGCGAAAGCGGCGACCCGACGATCGACGCCGCGACCAACGGCCCGATGGGGACGATCCGTTCGGGCACGCTCGAACGCTCGAACGTCGACATCACCGAGGAGCTGGTGATGCTGATCGGCGCCCAGCGCAATTTCCAGGCCAATGCCAAGGCGATCGAGGGCGCGTCGACGCTGACCCAGACGATCATCAACATGCGCACCTAAGACGCGCGATTAGCCGCCTGCCGGGAGTTTCCAGATGGACCGCCTCATCTACACCAGCCTCACCGCGATGCGGGGCAGCATGGCCCGGCAGACGGCGATCGCGAACAATCTCGCCAACGCGCAGACGCCCGGCTTTCGCGCCGACATGGCGGAGGCGCAGTCGCTCTGGCTTCAGGGCAGCGGCTACGACAGCCGCGCGCTGGCGTCGGAGGAAGTGCTCGGCGCCGACATGAAGGCGGGCACCGTCATCGAAACCGGCCGCGACCTCGACGTCGCGGTGCAGGGCGATGCGCTGCTCGTCGTCCAGGCGAAGGACGGCGGCGAGGCCTATACACGGCGCGGCGACCTGCAATTGTCGCCGAGCGGGCTTTTGACCACCGGCGATGGCAGTCCCGTCCAGGGCGGCCAGGGTCCGGTCACCATACCCCCCGCCGATTCGATCAGCATCGACGCCGAAGGGCGGGTGTGGGTCGTGCCGGCCGGCGGCGATCCGCAGACCCCGCAGGAGGTCGACCGGCTGCGCCTCGCGACCCCGGTGGGGTCGGAGATCGTCAAGGGCATCGACGGCCTGTTCCGCGTGAAGGGCGGCGGGATTCTTCCCGACGACCCCGAGGCGCGCCTCGCCACCCGCTCGATCGAAGGATCGAACGTCGCCGCCACAAGCGCGCTCGTCGAGATGATCGAGGCGAGCCGCAGCTGGGACACGCAATTGAAGATGATCACCGATGCGCGCGACATGGACAGCGCGACGGCCAATCTGATGCAGCTGCCCCGTTAGAGCGTGATGTGATGATATTGACCCACCGTGATTGCCCCCGGAAGTTCGCCGGCAAGAAGCGTCTCGCAGGCCGGGTCGGTGGCCCGGTCCAGAGGCGCGCCGCCGTCCGGCGGGCTTCCGGGGGCGACCCCTACGGGGCGGGCCGATTTTGGCCGATTGCCACGTTGCTCGTCGGGCACGATGTCCCGCATCGCGCCGCTCCTCGCGCCTCGCACTCGGCCAAAATCGGCTCCGTCACGGCGGGTCAATATCATCACATCACGCTCACAGGAGATTTGAAATGAGCTTCGGTGCCCTTCACGTCGCGCGGACTGGTCTGGATGCCCAGAGCTTCCGGATGCAGGTGATCGCGAACAACCTTGCCAACGTCAACACGACGGGCTTCAAGCGCGACCGTGCGAGCTTCGAGACGCTGAGCTATCAGATGATGACCCCGCCGGGGGCACCGTCGACCGCGGAAAACCGCTATGCGACCGGGCTCAACCTCGGCACCGGCGTCGCGCTGGCGGGCACCGCGCGGATCGACACCCAGGGCACCTTCGCGACGACCGGCAACGGCCTCGATGTCGCGATCGACGGTGCCGGCTATTTCCAGATCCAGATGCCCGACGGGCGCATCGGCTATACTCGCGCCGGCAATTTCGGCCGCTCGCCCGAAGGCGTGCTGGTCACCTCGGACGGCAAGCCGGTCCAGCCGCAGATCCAGATCGCCGAGGATGCGACCAACATCTCGATCGGCGCCGATGGCACGGTGGCCGCCACCGGCCCCGACGGCACGCTCACCGACCTCGGCCGCATCGAACTCGCGCGCTTCGCCAACCCGGCGGGCCTGCAGGCGATCGGCAACAACCTGCTCGTCGAAACCCCCGCCTCGGGCGCGCCGCAAGTCGGCGGCGCCGGCGAGGAAGGCCGGGGCAGCCTGCGCGGCGGGATGCTCGAGGGATCGAACGTCAATGTCGTCGAGGAACTCGTCGACATGATCGAGACGCAGCGCGCCTATGAGGTCAACAGCAAGATGATCCAGGCCACCGACGAGATGATGAAAAATGCGTCGCAGACTCTCTGAGCTGGCGCTGATCGCCCTTGGTCTCGCGCTCGCGCCGACTCCGGCCGTCGCGAAGGACAAGGTCGCGCCCGACGCCTTTTCGGTGACGATGCCGGCCCCGCCGCCACCGCCGCCGACCAATGGCGCCATCTTCCAGGGCAGCTATGTGCCGCTGACCTCGGGCGGACGCGCGGGCGCGGTCGGCGACATCATCACGATCCAGCTCGTCGAGCGCACCGCCGCGACCAAAAGCAATGCCGCGGCGACCCAGCGCGACGGCGATATCGGCCTGACGCCGCCGGTGACCGGCCCGCTGTCGCTGTTCAACCCCAGCGACGTCGCGATGGGCGGCGGCCAGGCCTTCAAGGGCAAGGGCGATGCGTCGCAGTCGAACGCGCTGTCGGGCGAGGTCAGCGTGACGATCGCCGAAGTCTATCCGAACGGCACGATGCTGGTGAAGGGCGAGAAATTGCTGACGCTCAATCGCGGCGACGAACGCGTCCAGATTTCGGGATTGGTCCGCGCGATCGATATCGGTCCCGACAACCGAATCCTGTCGACCCGCGTCGCCAACGCCAACATCCGTTACGTCGGCAAGGGCGAGATCGCGCGCGCCAGCAAGCAAGGCTGGCTGCAACGCTTCTTCTCGATCATCAGCCCGTTTTAAAAAGAGGACAGACAAGTGACCCAACGTCCGACCCTCATCACCCTGATCGCCCTGTTCCTGGCGAGCCTCGTCGTCGCCGCACCGGCGCATGCCGAACGGATCAAGGACATGGGCCAGTTCCAGGGCCTGCGCGCGAACCAGCTCACCGGCTATGGTATCGTCGTCGGCCTCGCGGGGACGGGCGACGACAGCCTCGATTATTCGACGCTGGGGATGAAGGGCGCGGTGTCGCGCTTTGGGCTCACGCTCCCGGCGGGGGTCAATCCGGCGCTCAAAAATGCCGCGGCGGTGATGATCACCGCCGAACTGCCGCCCTTTGCCAAGCCCGGCCAGCGCCTTGACGTCACTGTCTCGGCGATCGGCAAAGCGAAAAGCCTGCGCGGCGGCACGCTGGTGCTCGCGCCGCTCTATGGCGCCGACGGACAGATTTACGCGATGGTGCAGGGCAACCTCGTCATCGGCGGTCTGGGCGTCGACGCCGCCGACGGGTCGAAGTTGACGGTCAATGTCCCGTCGAGCGGCCGGATTGCCGGCGGCGCGACGGTCGAACGCGCGGTCGATACCGGCTTTGCCACCAGCGACCAGCTGACCTTCAACCTCCACCAGTTCGATGCGACCAACGCCAAGCGCGTCGCCGACGCGATCAACCAGGCGCTTCCCGGCTCGGCGACGATGATCGACGGCGCCAGCATCGCGATTCGCGCGGGCGGCGGCGGCGACGAACGGATGCGGCTGATGTCGCGGATCGAAAATCTCGCCGTCGTCCGCTCCGAACCGCCGGCGCGGGTCATCGTCAACGCGCGCACCGGCACGGTCGTCATCAACGGCGCGGTCCGCGTCGGCACCGCGGCCGTGTCGCAGGGCAAGCTGACCGTCTCGATCAAGGAATCGCCGATGGTGGTGCAGCCCGCGCCGTTCAGCCGCGGCGAAACCGCGGTCGAACAGTCGAGCGACATCGGCGTCGACCAGGAATATCGCCCGATGATGATGGTGAAACCCACCGCGTCGCTTTCCGAACTCGTCGATGCGATCAATCGCATGGGCGTTCCCCCCGGCGACCTTGTCGCCATCCTCGAAGCGCTGAGCCAGGCCGGCGCGCTGACAGCGGAATTGGTGATCATATGACGACGCCCATCTCCCTTTCTTCGATCCCTCCTGTCCGGGCTTCCACCCCGACGCCCGCAGCCGCCGGCGGCGGCGACGGCGGCCTGCGCAAGGCGGCCGAGGCTTTCGAGGCGGTGATCCTGCGCCAGTTGATGGCCTCGATGCGGCAGGCAAAGCTGGGCGACGATATTTTCGGGTCGAGCGCGACCGACAACTTCCGCGAGATGGCCGACGCCAAGACCGCGGATTCGATGGCCGCGCTCCGCCAGTTCGGCATCGCCGACATGGTCGAGGCGCAGCTGCGCGGCCGCGCCGCGAGCGGAGGGGGAGGGGTTCAGTGAGCGACCTTCTCAGCATCGGCTATACAGGGCTGCGCGCCTATTCGAAGGCGCTGTCGACCGTCGGCGACAATATCGCCAACGCCCAGACGCCGGGCTATGCGCGGCGCCGGCTCGACCTTGCCGAAGTGCCCGCGGGCAGCAACATGGTGCTCTATCGCGGCAGCGTGACGCCGGGCGGGGTCGATGTCAGGGGCGTCGTGCGTTCGGTCGATCAGTGGCTGATCAACGACGCGCGCCTTTCGTCGGGCGATTCGGACCGCGCGGCGGCGAAGCTCGACTGGATGAACCGCGTCGAAGGCGCGCTCAGCGACGATAGCAACGGCCTCAAGACCGCGCTGACCAGGCTCTACACGACCGCCGACCAATTGACCGCCGACCCGTCGAACCCGACGCTGCGCGCGCAGTTCCTGCAAGCCGCGAGCGATATCGCCGCGGGCTTCCAGACCGCCGCGAACCGCCTGTCGAGCCTGTCCGACGGCGTATCGTCCGCGGGCACGGCCGAGGTGTCACAGTTCAACACCAATTTGGACGCGCTCGAACAGATCAACGTCGGGCTGCGCAAGGCGCGCGACGGGTCGACCAACCAGGCGGCGCTGATGGACGAGCGCGACCGCCTGCTCGATCAATTGTCGTCGCAGGCGGGGGTCAGCGCGACTCTCGATGCGCATGGCGCGGCGACGTTGCGCGCGACCGGCAGCGGTGACCTGCTCGTCGGCGGCGGCGTCGTGACGCCGATCGCGATGACCACGGCCGCCGACGGCCGCATCGCCTATACCATCGGCGGCGCGCCTTTTCCCAATGCAACGGGTTCGCTCGCCGGCTTTGCCGAAGCGGCGAACCATATCGCCGACCAGCGCGCCGGGCTCGACACGATGGCGACGCAGTTCGCGGGCCAGCTCAACGCGGCGCATCAGGCGGGCGTCGATGCCGATGGCAATGCCGGCCAGCCGCTCTTCACCGGCACCAGCGCCGCGACGTTGACCGCGACGCCGCTGACGGCGAGTCAGGTCGCCGCCGCCGACGGGGCGAGCACGAACGGCAATATGCTGACGCTCGGCGCGATGCGCGGCGCGAACGATCCCGAGGCGACATGGTCGGGCCATCTGGCGACGCAGGCGCAGGCGACCGCCTCGGCGCGCGCGCAGGATGCCGCCGCGACGACGCGCGCCGATGCCGCCGCCGCCGCGCGCGGTTCGGTGAGCGAGGTGAATCTCGACAATGAAGCCGCCGAATTGCTGCGTTTTCAGCAGGCCTATTCGGCGGCGGCGCGCACGATTCAGGTCGCGCGCGAAACGATGCAGACGCTGCTGAGCTCGCTGTAGGAAGGCCGGAGAGATGATTAACGCCGTAGGCAATCGCATGACGCGCGAGATCGGGCGCCAGTCCAGGCTCGCCGACGCGCTCGAGCGCACGCAGATCCAGATTTCGACCGGGCTTCGCATGCAGCGCATGTCCGACGATCCCGTCGCCGCGCGCCGCATCCTGACGATCGGCACGACGCAGGCGAGCATGGCGAGCTGGCAGACGAATATCAAATCGGCGCAGGCGCAGGTCGCGCAGGCCGACGGCCTGCTCAAATCGACGAGCGACCTGCTCGCGCGCGCCAATGAATTGACGCTGTCGGCGGCGAACGGGACGATGAGCCCGACCGACCGCGCGACGATCGCGGCCGAACTGAGTGCGATCGCCGACGAGATTGACGGTCTCGCGGCGACGCGCGACGCGAATGGCGAACCGCTGTTCGCCGCTGGCGCCGCCCGCGTCACCCGCTTCGATTCGGACGTCAGCTTTGCGCCGGTGCCGTCGGCGGCGACCGCCTTCGTCGTCGGGGGCAATTCGCTATCGACCGGCCTGCGCGACGCGGCGACCGCGATCGCGGCGGGCGACAAGCCCGGCATCGACGCCGCGCTGACCGGCGTCACCGCCGCGATCGCGCATGTCGCCGACCAGAATGCGGCGCTCGGCCTTTCGGCCGGCCGGCTCGAACGGATCGGCGAGGGATTGTCGGCGCGCGGCATCGAGGTCGCCGACGAGCGCCAGTCGATCGAGGAGACCGATCTCGAGACCGCGATCGCGCAGCTCAACGCCCAGGATCTGACGCTCGGGGCGGCGCAAGCGGCCTTTGCCAAGATCAACCGGCAGACTTTGTTCGATCTTTTGACCTGAGGCGCTCAACTTTGGCGGCGTGCTGCCGTTAAGCATGATGACGTCCTTCACGTTTCCGGGGCCCCGATATCGGATTGGCGCCCGAATGGAGTTGCCTGCGCATGTTTCCCGTAATCGGCATCGTCGTTCTGATCCTGCTGGTGTTCGGGGGATTTGCGTTTACCGGCGGCAATCTCACCCCCGTTCTCCACGCCCTGCCGCATGAAATGCTGATCATCGGCGGCGCCGCGATCGGCTCGCTGATCATCGGCAATTCGGGCGCCGACCTAAAGGCGCTCGCGGGCGGCCTGGGCAAGGTGTTCAAGGGGCCGGCCTACAAGAAACAGGATTATCTCGACTGCATCCTGCTCGTCTCGACGCTGATGAAGATGATGCGGACCGAGGGACCGGTCGCGGTTGAACCGCATATCGAGGAGCCGAAAAGCTCGCCGATATTTCAGCAATATCCCACGCTCCTGAAGGACGACACGCTCGTCCACCTGATCTGCGATACGCTGCGGCTCGTCGTCGTCTCGTCGGGAACGCTCGATCCCCACGCCGTCGAGGACGTCATGGACAATGCCCTGAAAAACCACCGCCACCACGCCCTGAAGCCCGCCGAGGGGTTGCAGAGCCTGGCCGACGCGCTTCCCGCGCTCGGCATCGTCGCTGCGGTGCTCGGCGTCGTCAAGACGATGGGCTCGATCGACAAGCCGCCCGAGATTCTGGGGGCGATGATCGGCTCGGCGCTCGTTGGGACCTTCCTTGGCGTGCTGCTCGCCTATGGCCTCGTCGGGCCGTTCGCGACGCGCGCAAAGACGGTGATCGAAAGCGACACCGCCATCTATCACACGGTGAAGCAACTGATCATCGCCTCGCTTCACGGCCATCCGCAGCCGCTGGTGATCGAGGCGGCACGTTCGGGGGTCGACCATGGCAACCAGCCGAGCTTCGCCGAGGTCTTTGACGGGATGCGAGGCCGCTGATGGCTGCGCGTCCCAACCTGGTGCGGCCGATCATCGTCAAGAAGGTGATCGAGCAAGCGCATGGCGGCCACCACGGTGGGGCGTGGAAGGTCGCCTATGCCGACTTCGTGACCGCGATGATGGCCTTCTTCCTTCTGATGTGGCTGCTCGGCGCGACGACCGAAAAGCAGCGCAAGGCGCTCGCCGACTATTTCGCGCCGACGATTGTCCGCACCAAGCAGGAGAGCGCCGGCGGCGCCAGCCTGTTTGGCGGTGATTCGATCGTCGCCGCCGACAATTATCCGCACCGCGCGGGGCAGACCGGGACGCGGTCGCTCACCATTCCCAAGGACGCCGTCGGGGGACCGAAAGAAGCCGCCGGCCGCGAGCGCGAGAAGGAAAAATTCGCGCAGGTCGCGAAATCGATGATGGAGCGCGTTCAGAAGAGGGGCGACCTCAAGCGGCTCGCGCGCAACCTGCGCTTCACCGTCACGACCGAGGGAATGCGGATCGACGTCGTCGACGATGCCGACTATTCGATGTTCGTCCTCGGCACCAGCCAACTGACGCCGGCGGGGGCGAAGCTGTTCAGCGAGATTGCGAAGCCGATCGCCGAAACGCCGAACCGGCTGATGATCCGCGGACATACCGACGCCGCGCCCTGGTCGGCGAAGACCGGGATGAACAATTGGCGCCTGTCGGTCGATCGCGCCGAGGTGGTTCGGAACTTTCTCCAGTATCGGGGCGTTAACGGGGATCGCTATGCGCGGATTGAAGGGGTCGCCGACCGCGAGCCCTACAACCCCGCCGATCGATTCGACCCGCGCAACCGGCGCATCTCGATCACCCTCGGGTGGCGGATCGAGACTGGGAATTAGTGCCAATTTGGCAACGTCCAAAAACGTTAACAGCGTGTTTCTGCTATCATTGCTGCCAATTTGGCAATAACTCTTCGTTTTCAAAGGGTTGTGGCTGATTGGATAATCTTTCGTTTACCATTTTCATCAATCTCTATCGGCATCGGAAGCGCCGAATGGGGGGCGCGGTGGAGACGAAAATGACTGTGGGGCAGAATAAGGGGGCAGCGCCATCGGCGCTCGAGGCGCTGATCATCGGGCACAGCCCGGCGATCCAGCGGCTGCGCGAAATGATTCGACGGGTCGCCCGCTCGAATGCGTCGGTGCTGCTCTGCGGCCCGTCGGGCTCGGGCAAGGAACTGGTCGCCCGCGCCGTCCACGACGAAGGCGTGCGGTCGGACAAGGCCTTTACCGCGATCAACTGCGGCGCCATCCCCAGCGATCTCATCGAATCCGAACTCTTCGGCCATGAAAAGGGCAGCTTCACCGGCGCCCACGCCCGCCGCATCGGCCATTTCGAGGCGAGCAACGGCGGCACTTTGTTTCTCGACGAAATCGGCGACATGCGGTTCGATATGCAGGTCAAGCTGCTCCGCGTGCTCGAGGAACGGACGATCGTTCGCGTCGGCAGCAGCGATGTCCGCTCGGTCGACATCCGCCTGATCTCCGCGACGCACCAGGATCTGGGAGACGCGATCGCCGACGGCAAATTCCGCGAAGACCTGTTCTTCCGCCTCGGCGTCGTCGTCATCCAGGTGCCGAGCCTCGCCGCCCGCGTCGAGGACATTCCGGCACTGATCCGCCATTTCCAGCGCAAGATGCCCGCCGACGCCAAATGTCGCTATGACGAAGGCGCGATCGCCGTCCTGATGCAGCATGCCTGGCCCGGCAACGTCCGCGAACTTCGCAACTTCGTCGAGCGCGCGAGCGTGCTCCATAGCGGCGAAACGCTCGGCGCGGAGGATGTCGCGATCCTGCTGAACCCCACTGCGGTGCTGGCGCCGCGTCCGGCTTTCACGAGCGGCCCGGCCGCGGTGCCCGCCGACGATGACGATCATCTGGCGGCCGCGCATGTCGCGAAAATGCCCGCGCCCGGCCGCCCGATCGACCTCAAGCGCGAGATCGAGACGATCGAGCTCGAACAGATCCACAATGCGCCTGATCTCGCCGACGGGATCATCTCCGAAGCTGCGCGCCTGTTGACGCTCAAGCGGACGACGCTGATCGAAAAGATGCGCAAATATGGAGTTCAGCAGCAGGCCGCCTGACGACTACCCCACCAGTTTTCGGCGCCGCTGAATTCGGCACCGGCTTCCCGTTTCCCGGCCGTCCGTTCCCACATCGGCGGCCTCGAACAGGGGGCCGGTGCCGAACCCTTTTGGAGGAAAGCGGTTTAGCGCAGCTGGCGCCAGGCCGAGCTGATCGTCACAATGCCGTTCAGCAACTCGTCGAGCGATTCGGCGCTGTTCGCCAGGACCGCGTCGTCGAGCTTGCGGCGCATGCTGCGATAGACGCGCGACAGCGCGGTGGCGACATCGCCGCCGGCCTCGTGGTCGAGGTTCGTGTCGAGCCCGATCAATATGGTGCGCGCGCGGCGGGCGGGTTCGGTCGCCGAGATGCGCTGCCCCTGCCGCACCATCGAGGCGAGCACCCCGACCGCCGTCTCAAGCTCGTCATAGAGCATGGTGACGAGTTCGACGGGGTCGGCGGCAAGCGCACGGCTTTCGTGCTGCAGGCGGCGATAGAGGCCCGTCGCGCGGACGGTCGAGGGAGTAGCGGCCATGGAGGTCATCAGTCGTTGTTCTGGTTCGTCCACATCTTGATCTGTTGCTCAAGATAGGCCTGGGTTGCCTTGAATGCGTTCAGCTTGACGTCGAGCGCGCTATATTGTTTTTCGAGCCGCGCCTTGTAGGCGGCCTCGCGTTCCTCGACCTTTTCGAGCTGGTCGGCGAGCGAACTGCTCTTGTCGGCCAGCGATTTCGATACGCGGCCGATCGTGCCATCGCTCGCGACCGCCTTGTCGCGGATCGCGTCGAGGATGCCGGCGATGCCTGGATCGGTGGTTGCGGTGTGTGTTGCGTCGCGGCGCGGGCTGAACAGCGCTTCGACCGCGCCCGCGTCGGCGGCGAGCGCCTTTTCGAGCTTGACCGAATCGACCGCGAGCGTCCCATCCTTGGTCGACGAGATGCCGATGTCCGACAATCGCGAGATGCCGCTGCCACTGGTCAGCACCTTGTTCACCATATCGCTGAGCTCACGTTCGAGCGCGCGTAGCGAACTGGTCATGCCCGACAGGCTGGCGGCCGACGACAGGCTTTTCTTGAGCTGGTTATAGACCGAGACGAAATCGCCGACCGTTTGGCGGATCATGTCGAGCGGGCGGCTGGCCCCGATATCGACCGGCTGTCCGGGGGCGGCCTTCTTGAGTGTCAGCGCCATGCCGGGGATGACGTCGTCTATGTTGTTGGTGGGGCGACTGTAGCCGACACCGTCGATCGTGAAGGTCGCGTTCGTGGCCGACTGGCCGAGCGCCATGCCGCCGCCCGTACCATAGGAAAAGGCCGCGAGCGCCGGGTCGGCGCCGGCGTCGGCGGTCAGGGTGAAGGCGTTGGCTTGGCCCGTCGCGCCCTTCAGCACGATGCGGCTGCCGCCGGTGTCGGAGACGATCGACGCGGTGACGCCGGCGCCGCTCGCGTTGATCGCGGTCGCCAGCCCTTCGAGGCTGTTGGTCGTCGCGTCGATGGTGATCGTCTTGTTCGTGCCGCCGACGGTCAGCGTCATCGTGCCAAGACCGATCGCGGCGCTCTTGTCGGCGACGATGCCCGAATAGGCGGTCTGTGCGCGCGCCAGGCTGTCGACGACGATCGAGGCGGAAAAACTGTCGGCGCTAAGCCCCGCGCGCGCCGTCGCCGCGAGCACGCTGTCGTCGGAAACGGTCGGCGTGCTGCGCAGCGATCCGTCGGAGATCATCTGCTCGAGCGAATCGGCAAAGCCTTCGAGGTCCGACCGCGCCTGCGCAACGGCACTGACCCGCGCCTGGTTCTGCTGCGTCAGCGCCGCGATCCGCGACACTTTGGGATCGCGCGAAGCGCTCGCAAGGTCGCTCACCAGCTTGGGAATGTCGATCCCCGATCCGGCGCCGAGGGCATTGGCAATTGAGGTGACCATGGCAGATATCCTTCGAACCTCTTAACGGCGGCCCCGGCGGGAGATTAAGGCCAAGTCATCGCCTCCTTTTGCAGAGGCGCGGCGGGGATCAGCCGTGCCGCCGCCCCTCGGCATCGAAGCGATGCGTGTCCGGCACGTCGACCATCGGCTGCCCCTGCCCCTCGGCCACCGCACGCTCGAGTTGGAAGACGAAGGCGAGCACTGTCGCGACCGCGATGAACAGTTCCTCGGGGATCGTCCGCCCGGCGCGTGCGGTGAAATAGATGGCGCGGGCGAGCTGCGGATATTCGAGGATCGGCACATTTGCGGTGCGCGCAAGCTCGCGGATCGACAGCGCGACGTCGCCGCGCCCGCGCGCGACGACGACGGGCGCCGCGTCCTGGCCGGGACGATAGCGAAGCGCGACCGAAAAATGGGTCGGGTTGGTGAGGATGACGGTCGCGTCGGACACCGCCTTGCGCGCCGAGCCGCTGAGGATGTCGTGCGCGCGCTGGCGCTGCGCCTGCTTGAGTTCGGGGGCGCCGTCCGATTCGCGCATCTCGTCCTTCACCTCCTGCTTGCTCATCATCAGGCGACGGGTGCGCTGATACCATTGCGCGGGGACGTCGATCAGCGCGATGAGGAGAAGGCCGCCCGCCATCGCGAGCATCGAATGGCCGACGGCGCGACCGGCGAGGCCGATCGCGGCGTTGAGATCGGCCTGCGCCATCGACATGATGGCGGGCAGACTGTTCGCGATGAGCCCATAGCCGATGGCGCCGAGCAGCAGCACCTTGGCGAGCGACTTGACCAGTTCGATGAGGCCCTGCGGCCCGAAGATGCGCTTGAGGCCGGTCAGCGGATTGATCCGGTTGCCCTTGAAGCCCAGCGCCTTGCCGCGCCAGCCGAGCGAGCCGAGCATCGCGGGAGCTGCGATGCTCGCGCCGATCGCGAGCGCAAACAGGCTGGCGAGCGGCAACAGGATTTCGACGCCGTTGCGCATCACCGCCTCGCCAGGCGCGAAATGGGCGATATCGTCGGCGTCGAGGGTCAGCCCGCGTTTCACCAACTCGCTCGCCGACTGGACGAGCCAGCCGCCGGCGGCGAACAGCCAGCCCGCGCCGGCGAGCATCATCAGCGCGGTCGTCAGCTCCTTCGACAGCAGCACGTCGCCCTCGCGGGCCGAGTCCATAAGCTTCTTGTGGGTTGGAAGCTCGGTCTTCTGGTCCTTTTCGGTCGTCCCCGCCATCGCTCAGCGTCCCGCGGCGATCGTCTGCGCCATGTCGAGCGCGGCGGCCAGGAAGCGGGCGATCGTCTCTGCCATCGCCGGGGTTGCCATGCCGAGCAGGACGACGCCCGCCAGCAGCGTTGCGGGCAGGCCGACCGCGAACAGATTCATCGCCGGGGCCGAACGGCCGATGACGCCCATGATCATCTGGACGAGGACCAGCACGAAACCGACCGGCAGCGCGATCGTCAGCCCTGCCGCGAACATCAGGCTCGCGAAGCGGAGCAGACCGCCGATCGCAGCGAAGGAAGGAAAGGCATGACCCGGCGGCAGCGCCTGATAGCTGTCGACGATGATCTGGATCAGCAGCAGATGGCCGTTGGCGGCGAGGAAGAGCGCGGTCGCAAGCATCGACAGGAACTGGCCGACGACGGTGCTCGACGCGCCGCTCAGCGGATCGACCATCGACGCGAAACCCAGGCCCATCGTGTTGCTGATCGCCTCGCCCGCGAGCAAGGCGGCGGCGAGCCCCATCTGGAGGACGAAGCCGATCGCGAGACCGATCACCGCCTCGCCGATGATGAAGAAGAGGCCGGGGACCGAGACGATGCCGTCGGCAGGCAGCGCCATCCCCGACGCCGCGACCGCGGGCACGCCGACCGCAAGCGCGATGACGAGGCGAAGCTGTACCGGCACGTTCGCGGCGCCGAACACCGGCGCGGCGAGAAAGGCGGCGCCGGGACGGATCATCCCCAGCATCCAGAGCTGGAGGATCGCCTCGATATTCGGGACGTCGGCGGGGTTCATCGCGCCGCTAGCGGACCAGATTCGGGATTTGCGCGAAAATGTCCTTCGTGAAATCGGTGAGCAGCACCAGGATGCTGCTGCCGAAGATCGCCAGGCAGACGGCGGTGACGATCAGCTTGGGCACGAAGCTCAGTGTCTGTTCGTTGATCGAGGTCGCCGCCTGCACCATGCCGAGAAGGACGCCGACCACGAGTATGGGGATCAGGATCGGTGCCGAGGCGAGCGCGAGCACCCACAAGGACTGCTGGGCGATTCCGACGAAATAATCGGCTTCCATGACGCTATGTCCCGAAGGAGGAGGCGAGCGAGCCCATCGTCAGCGCCCAACCGTCGACGAGGACGAAGAGCAGCAGCTTGAAGGGCATCGATATCACCGTCGGCGACAACATCATCATGCCGAGCGACATCAGCGCCGATGCGACGATCAGGTCGATGACGAGGAAGGGCAGGAAGATCAGGAAGCCGATCTGGAAAGCGGTCTTGAGCTCGCTGGTGACGAAGGCGGGAAGCACGATCGCGAAAGGCACGTCCTTCGGGCTCGCATAGGCCGGGGCTTTCGCGATCCGGGCGAACATCATCAGGTCGGTCTTGCGCGTCTGCGTCATCATGAAGCCGTGCAGCGCGTCGCCCGAGCGGCTGATCGCGGTGCCGATGTCGATCTGTTCCTGACCATAGGGTTCGATCGCGACGCGGTTCACCTCGCTGATCACCGGCTGCATCACGAACAGCGACAGAAAGAGGCTGAGGCCCACGAGAACCTGGTTCGGCGGCGTCTGCTGCAAGCCCAGCGCGTGGCGCAGGATCGACAGCACGATGATGATGCGCGTGAAGCTGGTCATCATCAGGAGCAGCGACGGCAGCACCGTCAGCAAGCTCATCAGGATGAGGATTTGCAGCGACAGCGTCAGCGGACGGCCGTCGCCGCCGATTTCCGCGACCGCGCGCGTCAGCCCGCTTCCCTCCGCATCCTGCGCGAGCGCGGGCACCGCGACGGCGATCAGCGCAAAGCCGCCCACCAGGGCGGCGCGGCGGAACCAGCGCGAGCGCCCCGAAAGGCTCTTAGCCGACATGGAAGTCGCCCTGGCTGTTGTCGGCGAGGCGCGTCACCTGGCCACGCGAAACCGAGAGCAATATCTGCTGGCCCGCGAATTCGACGACCGCGAGCTTGGTGCCCGGGCCGAGCGGCAGCACGCCGACCATTTCGATCGCGCGCGCCTGTTTGGCGCCGCCGGTGAGCGGCACGCCCATCTGGACGCGCTTCCACAACCATATACTGCCCCACGCCATGCCGCCGACGAGCGGCAGCAGGATCAGCAGACGGAGGATATATTCGAGCATCAGCCCCTCCGCTCGAAGCCCGCGAACCCCTGGGCGGGCGCGACGACTTCGGCGATCTGGATGCCGTAGCGGCCTTCGACGCTGACGATCTCGCCCTTGGCGATCAGCGTGCCGTTGGCGTAGATGTCGAGCAGTTCGTTCGCGGCGCGGTCGAGTTCGACGACGCTGCCTTCGGACAGCGACAGCAGCTCGGCGAGCGTCATCGACGTCGATCCGACCTCGACCGACACGCGCAGCGAGACGCCGGCGAGCAGGTCGAAATTGGGCGCGCCGGCGATGCTCCTGTCGCGCCGGTCGGGCCGGGCGGGGGCTTCGCTCATGTCAGTCATCGTCGGATCCCTTTTCGATAGTCTCAATCAAGATGGCGGCGTTGCCATTCGATTCGCCGATCCCGCCCGACGCAAAACTGCGCCCGGCGACGGTTACCGGAACATTGCGTGGAATGGTTAACGGAATGATATCACCGACCTCCAAAGAGAGGAGTTTGACCAAAGAAATTTCCGGGCGGGCGAGAACCGAGCGGACCGGCAGGCGCACCGTCTTGAGCGCGCCGTTCAGCGTCGCGGTCCAGACGGGGTCGATCGCGGGCGCGTCGCGCAGTTCGGGAACGGGTTCGGCGCCCGCGATTCCGCGCAGCGCCGCCTGCGGATAGGCGCACAGGATCGTCCGCCCCTCGAACACGCCGCCGCGCAATGTGAAGCGCTGGACGAGCAGTTCGTCGTCGGCGCGCACCGCGGCGAGTTTGGCCGGGTCGCTGGTCACGCAGTCGAGTTCGGGCTCGATCCCCATCTTCCACGCGGCGGCGAGCTGCTGGCCCATGTCGCGGCCGAACCGCGCGGCAAAGCGCTCCTCGGCGTCGGTCAGATCCTCGCGCTCGGCGGCGAGCTGGCCCTTGCCGCCATAGAAGATGTCGACGAGCTGGAGCAGCAGCGGGCGCGCGGCCGCGAGCAGCACCGGCCCCTTGAGCGGCGGCGCGTGATAGCGCCAGAACAGGCCGGGCGTCACCGCCTGGCACCAGTCGGCGAAACGCATCTGCACCGCGGCCTCGCGCTCGATCTGCACCGTCGGCGCGCCGAGCGCGCGGATCAGGTCGCGCAAGCTGCGCGCGAACTGGTTGCCGACGCTGTCGAGCACCGGGAAGGCATAGCCGGTCTCGGCCTTGCGCAGCAGCAGCGACGCTTTCGCGTCGGCCGCCTGCTTGGCCGACGCATCGACGGGTTTCGGCTCGAGGCTCACTGGATCACCAGGCTGGTGAAATAGACATTGTCGACGCCGCCGAAGCCTTCCTTGTCGCGCAGCACGTCGTTGATCGCGGCGGTGAGCTGGCGTTGCAGAAGCTGCTTGCCCTGCGAGGTCGAGAGCAGCGCCGGATCCTGTTCGGCGAGCACCATCAGCACTGCCGAGCGGATCGGCACGAGCTGATGCTTGATGTTGGTGATCACCTTGCCGTCATAATAGGTCGACAGGCTGATCCCGACCTGCAGAAAGCCCGACCCGTCGGCGAGGTTGGTCGTGAAGGCGTCGGGAATCGGAAAATAGGTGATCTCATATTTGCGCGGATCGATCTTGAAATGATCGTTCGGCACCGACACCGTTCCGACCTTCAGTGCCGGTTCGCCGCTCTCGCCACCCTCGGCCGCCGGTTCGGCATCGCCGAAACTGCGCACGACGAGCTTGGGATAATGATCCTCGGGCTTCGCCTGGTGGCTGGAAAGACCGCCGCCCAGATAGATGCCGGCGCCCGCGCCGGCGCTGATCAGCGCGGTCCCGCCGATACCCACTATCAGCATCTTCTTCATCTTGCTCCCTTTCGCGGGGGCGGTTTCGGTCGTCTTGTCCTTGCTCATGGTCAGGCCTTTCCTGGTCAGGCAAAGCGGCCGCGGCGGTCCGCGGCGCGTTGGTTGCTATGGGCGCCGGGGCGCTCGGCGGCGGTTTCGATCAGATGGCTGGCGTTGTTCGGGGCGGTGCCCCGGCCGCCCTGGCCCTGTTGCTGTTGCTGGCGCCCGGTCTCGGCGGGGGTATGCGCGACCTCGGTGCCGACGACGCGCACGCCCTGCTGGCGCAGATCCTCGACAAGCCGCGGCTGTGCGGCGGTGACGATCGTCGCGGTCGCTTCATGCTGGGTGTCGAGCTTCAACGAGACGCCGCCGCTGTCGTCCATCCGCATCGCGACGTCGAGCCGGCCAAGATGGCGCGGCATCAGGCGAAAGCTGAGGTCGCCGGTTTCCGATTTGGTCGCGGCGATGTCGGCCGCGAGCTGGCCGATCCACTGGTCGTCGCTGCCCATGTCGAGCAGGCGCTCGGCGACCGGTGCGGCCGCCTGGGCGAAAGCGGGGGCGACGGCGCCGGGCGCGGCGGGTGGACCGAAGAGGACGGCCATCGATGCGCCGCCATCGGCCGCGGGCCGGAGCGGGGCAGACCGAAGCGGCGCGGGATCGGCGGCCGGTTTCGCGGCGACCGGCGGCAAAGCGGGGCCCTCCGCCTTCGCCGGGCGCGGCGCGGCGGCGGCAAGAGCGTCTTCGCGAGCCGGCTTGGCGGCGGCGACCTTGACCGGCGTGTCGGTGGGGGGTGCCGGGTCGGGCAGGATCGTGACGGTGGCCGCCGATCGCGGCGCCGCGCCTTCGGGTTCGACAGGCTTGGCGGCGCGGCCGGTGGGGGCCGGGGTCGCGGCCGCGACGATGGCGGCGACGGCGGGCGCAGCGACGGGGGCCGATTGCGCGGGGTCGGCGATCACGACCGCCACGACGGACGGCGCCGCGGCGTTGGCATCGGGCGCGGTGGGTGCGTCGGGTGAAGCCGGAGCATCGGGTGCGACAGCGGCGTCATCGCCGGTGCCGTCTGTCTTGGTCCCGACCTTTGCGGGTTTTTTTTCGGAGCCAGCGGCCGCGGCGGGAGCGGCGGGACGTGGGGTGGCGACGGCGATCAACAGGCTCGCGGCGGCGGCAGCGTCGGGTGTCGGCGCGGCCTCGGTCGGCTTCGCGGCAGGCACGGCGGGCAGCTCGGCGGCGGCATCGGGCAGGGTCGCGGCGGCCACCACCTTCGGCTGGGCCGACGCGGGGCCGGGCTGCGAGAGAAGCGGGATGATGGCGGGAACCGGCGATGCGGCCGGGGGGATCGCTATCGTCGGGACCACCATGTCCACCGCCTCCGCGCCGACCGCGATCGGCGCGACCGGGGCGATCGGGGCGACTGCGGTGGGGGTGTTCGAGGGCGGGGTGACGGTGATCGGGCCGGTCGGCAGCGCCTCGACAGCGGCTGTGACGCCACCGGGCAGCGCCGCGAACAGCTGTTCGAAGCCGCCGCCATCGGGGCCGGCCGGCGCCGCCGGACCCAGCGCGGCGAGGATCGTCGCGAGGCCGGTCTGCGCCTGGGGAAGGGCGGGGGCGGTCATCATGCCGCGCCGCCTTCGATCAGGCGCAGGCTCATCGCGCGGCGGCGGTGCGGACGATTGGCGTCGCTGCGGCGTTCCATTTCGGCCTCGGCCGACTTGCGGCTGCGCTCATAGAGGCGAACCGCCGATTCTTCCTTCACCATCGCGCTCTGGGCGAGCATTCCGGCTTCGTCGCGGCGCACGCTGGCGTTGACCAGCGGCGCGGCGAGATTTTCCTTCGCCATGTCGAGCCGCATGCCGAGCTCGCCGATGGTGTTGAGTCCGCGGCCGGCGACCGCCCCCTTTGCCATCGCAAGGTCGACGCGCAGCGTTTCGAGCCGTTTCGACAGCTCGACGAGGCTCGCCAGTTCGCCATTGGCGCGCGCGAGATTGGCTTCGGCCATCTGATGTTCGACGGAGCGCACGCGGATGATGCGTTTGCGGCGTGCGGTGCGGGGGGTCATGCGGAATATCCTTCGATCAGGGCGTTGCGGGAGGTAGTGAAATCGACCTGGGTGCCGGCGACCTGCGACACGAAGGCGAGCTGGTCGGCGTGGCGGGCGATGGCGGTGTCGAGCACGGGATCGCCGCCCGCGACATAGGCGCCCATCAGCATCAGGTCGCGATTCTCTTCATAGGCGGACCAGAGCTGGCGAAAGCGCGCGGCGGCGGCGGCATGGTCGGGATCGACCGAATCGGCCATCGTGCGCGACAGCGAGCGCGCGACGTCGATCGCCGGATAGACGCCCTGTTCGGCGAGCGTGCGCGACAGGATGATATGGCCGTCGACGATCGCGCGCGCCGAATCGACGACCGGGTCGTCGATGTCGCCGCCGTCGGCGAGCACGGTATAGAGCGCGGTGATCGATCCGCCGGTCAGATTGTCGTTGCCCGCGCGCTCGACGAGCGAGGGGATCAGCGCGAAAGTCGAGGGCGGATAGCCCTTCATCGTCGGCGGTTCGCCCAGCGTCAGTCCGATCTCGCGCTGCGCATGGGCGACGCGGGTCAGGCTGTCGATCAGCAGCAGCACTTTCTTGCCCTCGGCGCGAAAGGCTTCGGCGATCGCGGTCGCGCGCATCGCGGCGCGCAGGCGGAGCAGCGGCGGATGGTCGGCGGGGACCGCGACGACGACCGATTTCTTGCGGACGGCGGGGGGCAGCTTGGTCTCGACGAAGTCGGTGACTTCGCGGCTGCGTTCGCCGATCAGCCCGACGACGATGACGTCGCATTCGGTGCCCGCGATCATCTGGCCCATCAGCACCGACTTGCCGACGCCCGAACCCGCGATGATCGCGACGCGCTGGCCCTCGCCAATGGTGAGCAGGCCGTTGATCGCGCGCACCCCCATGTTGAGCGGCTTGGTCACCCGGCCGCGGCGCAGCGGATTGACCTTGCGCCCGGCGAGCGGCCACTGGAACTGCGACTTGACCGGCGGGCGGCCGTCGAGCGGATGGCCCTGCGCGTCGATGATGCGGCCGAGCAGCGTCCTGCCGACGGCGACCATCGAGCTGGCGCCATGCGGCTCGACCGGCGCGCCGGTGACGAGCGGCATGTTGGTGTCGAAGGGGAGGACGAGGCTGCGGTGACCGCGAAAGCCGACGACCTCGCCATAAACATAATCATTGTTTGCCGACTTGATGCGGACATTGCTGCCGAGCGGCTGCGGAAAACCCGACACTTCGAGCATGATCCCCTCGTGCGCGACGAGCGTGCCGATGCGGCGCGGGCTTGCGTCGCGAAGCGCGACGGGCGCGAGCAATTGCTGCGCGGTCATGGTGAGGCGGCGCGTCATGCGGCGATATCCTCTCCGCCGAGCGCGGCGCGCAATTCCCCCAGATAGACGGCGCGGCCATGCTCGATCCAGCCGGCCGAGGTTTCGATGCGCACCGTGCCGCGCATCATCGACGGGTCGGCCTCGATCGGCAGCGTGATCGGCGCGCCCATCAGCAGCGCGGCGTCGGCGGGGTTCACCCACAGGGTGCGCGCCTTGTCGGCTTCGGCGACCATCGTCGCGGCGATGTCGGCCTGCGCCTGGAGCCATTCGGCGTCGATCGGCGCCTGGCCGACGATCTGGCGGACCAGTCGTTCCACCGTTTCGGCGATGAGCTGCGCGAGTTCCTCGCTCGGTTCGTCCTGCAGCGCCTCGGCGCCCGCGACGAGCGCCAGCAGCTGGTCGCGTTCGATCGCGAAGGCGGCTTCGGCCAGGCGCTGTCCTTCGGCCAGGCCGCGCGCGAACGGATCCTCGGCGGGCTCGGCGGCGGTGGCGGCGGGTTCGATCGGCACCATCGCGGCCGCCGTCGGCGCGCCGAAATGCAGCGGGCGAAAGCCGCGCCCCTCCGCCATGAGCGCGGTGAGCGAGACGATGGTCGCTTCGGCGGCGGGATCAGACATAATCGTCCCCCGCGCCCGCGATCATGATCTCGCCGCTGGCGGCCATCTGGCGGACGATCTGCATGATCGCCTTTTGCGCGTCGTCGACGTCGGTACGCTTGACCATCGTCATTTCGGCCATTTCGTCGCGGATCGTTTCCGACGCGCGCTTCGACATGGTGGCAAGGCAGCGGTCGGCCATATCGGCGTCGGTGCCCTTGAGCGCGACCGCAAGCTGTGCGGCATCGACCGAACGCAGCACGGTGCCGAGGCTCTTGGCATCGAGATCGCGCAGATTTTCAAAGATGAACATTTCTTCTTCGATGATCTGGGCGAGCAGCTTGTCCTGTTTCTTGAGCGCGCGGATCGTGCGCTCCGAAAGCTGTTTCGGCATTTTCTTCATGATCTTGGCGACGTCGCCGGGGCCGCCGATCGGGCGCTTGGCGACGCGCTGGCCGCCGATATTGGCCGAGGCGAGCACCGATTCGAGATCCTCGATCGCGGCGGCGGGGACGGCGGTGAGCTGCGCGGCGCGCAGCACCAGTTCGGCCTGCAAGGCCTCGTCGAGCGTTTCGACCGCGCGCGCAGCGACGTCGGGGACGAGCACCGACAGGATCAGCGCGCCGACCTGCGGATGTTCGTTCGCGAGCAGCGCGCTGATCGCGTCGATGTCCATCCAGCGCAGCATCTCGAGCGACGCGGCGCTCGACTGCGGCGCGACGGCGGCGAGGATATTGTCGGCGCGGACATTGCCGACCGCATCGTGGATTACGGTGCGGATGCGCGCGTCGGCGCCGACCGCGAGCGCGCTGACGTTGCGGCTTTCGGAGACGAACTGGTCGAGCGCCTGCCCGATCTGGCCTTCGCTCGCATTGGCGGTGTCGAACATCGACTTGGCGAGCTGGCGCACCTCTTCGGGGCCGAGATGCTTGAGGATCGTCGCAGCTTCGCTTTCGTCGAGCAGCATCAGCAGGATGGCGGCCGCCGACGATCCCTCGATCGCGGGCCGGGCGCGCGGGGTTTCGATTTCGGTGTCGATGTCGGCATCGATCAGATCAGGCACGGGCGCCCTCCTGCATCAGCTGGCGGACGACCAGGGCGGCACGCGCCGAATCCTGGCGGACGAATTCGCGGACCAGATTGGCGCGCGCCTCATAGCTGGGGGCGGCCTCGATCATGTCGAGCGTGATCGCGTTGCTGGCGCGCGGGCTGGCGAGCGCGGCGGGATTTTCGGTCACCGCGAGCAAGGTCTCCTCGATCTGCGCCTCGCGCTCGGCGCGCTGGGTCGCGCGTTGCTTGGCGGCGCGGATCAGCGGGCGGCCGATGAAGAAGAAAGCGAGGATCGCGGCGAGGATCGCGCCGACCTGCTTGACCAGCGGCAGGAACCACGGCTGGTCGTAAAAGGCGGGGGCCGCTTCCTCGACCTTGACGAAGGGGCGCTGGTTGATCGCGACCATGTCGCCGCGCGCGGCGTCGAAGCCGATCGCGCCCTTCACCAGGCTGTCGATCTTGGCGATGTCGGTTTGGGTCAGCGCCTTCTTGCCCTGGTTGAGCGCGACCGCGACCGAGACGCGGCGAAGCTGGCCCTGCGGCTGGTGCGTGACCGAAATCTCGCGGCCAACCTCATAGGCGCGGGTCGCATTTTCGTTGCTGTTGGTCTGCGCCGTGGGCGGCGCGCCGGGCGCCGTGGGAACGGGCGCGGTGCCGGTGACGGTCGAGGCCTGCGGCGGCTGGTTCGACAGCGCGCCGGGGATGCCGACGGCGGGGGGAGCACCCTCGCCGCTGACGGTGCGGGTGACCTGTTCGCTGGTCAGCGCGCGGTCGTCCTTGGGGAAGCTTTCGCGGGTCGCCTGGCTTTCGGACATGTCGACATCGGCGTGGACCTCGACCGTATAATTGCCGGCGCCGAGCATCGGGCCGAGCAACGTGTCGAGCGCGCGACGGAAGCGATCCTCGACCTGCGTCTGAAGCTGGAAGGCCTTCATGTCGCCGCTCGCCGCGCCGTCGGAGAGCAGCGCGCCGCGCTGGTCGATCACCTGCACCTGGTCGGCGTTCATGCCGGGAACCGAGGAGGCGACGAGAAAGCGGATCGCCTGAACCTGGCCGTCGGAGAGCGAGCGGCCGTTCTGTAGCGTCAGCATGACCGACGCGGTCGAGGGCTTGTCCTCGCGGACGAACAGACTGGGTTCGGCGGCGGCGATGTGGACGCGCGCGCTTTTAACCGCGTCGATCGTCTCGATCGTGCGCGACAGGTCGGCTTCGCGCGCCGAGCGCAGCGTTTCGCCCTCGATCGCGCGGCTCGATCCCATCGGCAGCGAAGCGATCAGGCTGTCGCCGCTCGGCTGCGCCCTGGGCAGGCCCTGCCCGGCAAGCGCGATGCGCGCCTGGTAGAGCTTGTCGGCATCGACGGTCAGCGCGCCGGTCGCCGGATCGATCGTATGACCGATCCCCTGCGTCTGGAGCGCGTCGGCGACCGCCGCCTTGTCGGTGTCGTCGAGCCCGGCGAAAAGCTGGGCCTGCGGCGCCGACTGGGTCATGAAATAGGCGAGCGCGGCGATGCCGATCGCGGTGGTGGTGGCGATCATCGGCAGCGCGCGCTGGACGGCGGGCTGGCGGACGAACTGCTGAACGGGCGCGAAGCGGCCGCCCATCGCGGGGACGGGCAGACGGTTCGGGCTTTCGTCGACGGGGGTCAGGATCTGGGCTTCGGCCATGGGTTATACCGGCATGTTCATGATGTCGCGATAGGCGGAGAGCAGCTTGTTGCGCACCTGCAGCGTGGTCTCGAAGCCGAGCGAAGCCTTCTGCCGCTCGATCATCACGCTGACGATGTCGTGCGTGTCGCCGCGTTCATAGGATTCGCTGAGGTCGCTCGCCCGATGCTGCTGGGCATTGACCTGTTGCAGCGCGTTGCTGATCGCGGCGCCGAAATCGGGAGTGCCTGCCGCATCGCCGCCAGGGCCGCCGACACCGCCGTCGATGCCGCCCGCGGCGCCGCGCCCCGCGGCGCGCTGCAACGCCTGGTTCTGATTGAGGATCGAACTGCGCATCTGCAACAGCCGGCTCGGGTCGATCGTGCTCATCGTGCTCATAAAGCTCTCATCCGTCCTGGGCGCGGCGGTCTGCCGCACGCCCAAACAGTAATGCAAAGCGCGTGCCAAAAATTTTAAACCCTGTTTTTCAGGGATTTGGATCGATAGCGGAAAGGCTTAACGGCGGCTTCGGCATTTTTTTGACGGCCACGCTTAAACCCCGCGCGCCGCCGCCGTTATTGCATCCGTGACCGCTCGCCGAGCCCTCACGATACGGGAATGGCCAACGGGCCGGAAAGGAACAACATGACTGTCATCAACACCAATGTGAGCGCGCTTCGCGCCCAGAACAGCTCGCGTGTTGCCAACAAGATGCAGGCCACCGCAATGGAACGCCTGTCGAGCGGCAAGCGCATCAACAGCGCCAAGGACGACGCCGCCGGCCTCGCCGTCGCGACTCGCATGCAGGCCGCGTCGCGCGGTTTCACCCAGGCGATCCGCAACGCCAACGACGGCATTTCGCTGGCGCAGACCGCCGACAGCGGCGCGGGCAGCATCTCGGACATCCTGATCCGCATGCGCGACCTCGCGATGCAGGCCTCGACCGGCACGCTCAGCGATCCCGACCGTGTGCTGGTGCAGAAGGAAGTCACCGCGCTGATCGCACAGATCGGCGACATCACGACGCAGACGACCTTCAACGGCAACAAGCTGCTCGACGGCAGCGTGACGGCCGGCTTCGACATCCAGACCGGTATCGACAGCGGCAACAAAGTGACCATCACGATCGGTAAGCTCGATGCGACGACGCTCGGCGTCGCCGCGCTTTCGGTCGCGACCGCAGCCGGCGCCACCACCGCGCTGGGGACGCTCGACACCGCGATCACCACGGTCGCCGGCGAACGCGCCAACCTCGGTGCGCAGCAGAACCGCCTCGAAGCGGCTGTCGACAATTTGACGGCGCGTGTCACCAATCTGGACGAATCGCGCTCGCGCATCGAAGACACCGATTTCTCGGCCGAATCGACGAAGCTCGCCGCGGCCGGCATCCTGTCGCAGGCATCGACCGCGATGCTCGCCCAGGCGAACCAGAGCGCGCAGGGCGTGATGAACCTGCTCCGCGGCTAAACGATAAGCCAACAAGGCTTCAGGCCAGTTTTGGTTGGTCCCTTATTGGCCTGATCCGACGCCCCGGTCCCCCACGACCGGGGCGTCTTTTATTGGAGCCCGCGGTCAATGGGTTCGCGCGGAGGCGCGGAGGCGCGGAGAGGCTGGGCTTGCCGCAAAGCGGCTTTTTCATTTCCAACGATCACTCGGGCCGCGCCGTTCGATTGGAAAAAGGCCTATCGGCCCGGCCAATATCTCCGCGCCTCCGCGCCTCCGCGCGAACCATTCAACCCTTCAATGAAAATCGCGCGACTTGGGCAGGATGCGGACGTCGCGCGGATGGCCGTGGCGCGGCGTCGGCCCGCCCGGCCCGGCCCCGTCACCCAGTCCGTCGAGCATCGCGGTGCGATCGACGATGCGCGTCGCCATCAGGTGGATCACCCCTTCCTTGCTGCGCTGCACTTCGCCCTCGGCGAGCATCAGCCGCGACGCCATGACGGCGCGGCGCTGGCGTTCGAAAAGCCGCGCCCACAGCAATATGTTGACGATCCCGCTCTCGTCCTCGATCGTGATGAAGATCGCATTGCCCTTGCCCGGCCGCTGGCGAATCAGCACGACGCCCGCGGTGCGTATAATCGACCCGTTTTTCGCCGCCGCGACCGCGCTTGCGCTCAGCACGCCTTCGGCGGCGAAACGCGGACGCAGGAACGCCATCGGGTGCCCCTTCAGCGACAGCCGCGTCGTCTGATAGTCGGTGAGCACATGCTCGGCCATCGGCGTCGGCGGCAGTTTTGCGTCTTCCTCGAACCCCAGCTCATTCGCTTCGGCGGCGCCGAACAGGGGCAGCACCCCCTGCCGCACCCGCCGCGCATCCCATAGCGCCGGACGCCGGTCGAGCCCCATCGACCGGCACGCATCGGCGTCGGCGAGCAGCCGCAGCGCGCGCGACGGCAGGTCGGCGCGGCGCGCAAGCTCCTCGACCCGCGCGAAGGGCGCCGTCCGCGCGGCGACGATCGCGTCCGCCCACGCCTCGCGAAACCCGTCGACCTGCCGGAACCCGAGCCGGAGCGCGAGACCGCCGTCGCCCGCGCGTTCGAGGCTGTTGTCCCAATGGCTGGCGTTGACGTCGATCGCGCGCACCTCGACCCCATGGTCCTGCGCATCGCGCACGAGCTGCGCGGGGGCGTAAAAGCCCATCGGCTGCGAATTGAGCAGGCCGCAGGCGAAGACCGCGGGGTGGTAATGCTTGATCCACGAAGAGACATAGACGAGCCGCGCGAAGGATTGGGCGTGGCTTTCGGGAAAGCCATAGCTGCCGAACCCCTCGATCTGCTTGAAGCAGCGGGCTGCGAAATCGGCTTCGTAACCGCGCCGTACCATCCCCCCGATCATTTTTTCCTTATATTGATGGATCGTGCCAACATTCCGGAAGGTCGCCATCGCCCGCCGAAGACCATTGGCTTCATCAGGCGTGAAGCCGGCGGCGACGATGGCGAGCTTCATCGCCTGCTCCTGAAATAAGGGCACGCCTTCGGTCTTCCCCAGCACCTCTTCCAATTCATTTGCTTCGGATCCGGCTCGTAGCGGAAGCTCGGGCTTTTCTTCCTTGTTGCGCCGGCGAAGGTAGGGGTGCACCATATCCCCCTCGATCGGCCCCGGTCGAACGATCGCGACCTGAATGACCAGATCATAAAATTTTTTCGGACGCAGCCTCGGCAGCATGTTGATCTGTGCACGGCTCTCGACCTGAAATACGCCGATGCTGTCGCCTTTGCAGAGCATGCCATAGACGTCCGGATCCTCTTCCGGGAGCGATTTGAGATTGTGATCGCCCAGATCGTACAGTCGCATCAGATCGAAACATTTGCGGATGCAGGTCAGCATCCCGAGCGCAAGCACATCGACCTTCATCAAAGCCAGTTCGTCGATGTCGTCCTTGTCCCATTCGATGAAGGTGCGGTCCTCCATTGCGGCATTGTGGATTGGTACCGTCTCATCGAGCCGGTCCTCGGTCAGCACATAGCCGCCGACATGCTGCGACAGGTGGCGCGGGAAAGTGAGTAGCTGCGCGACGATCCATTGCAGTCGCGCAATATCGCCCTGCGCAGGGTCCAGCCCCGCTTCGACGAACCGTTCTATGGGCATCTCGCTGCCCCAGCTGCCCCAGGTCGTGTCGGCGAGTCGCTGCGTGATATCCTCGCTGAGTCCCAGCGCCTTGCCGACCTCGCGTACCGCGCTGCGCGGGCGGTAATGGATCACCGTCGCGGCAATGCCCGCACGTCGCCGTGTGTAACGACGATAGACATATTGCATCACCTCTTCGCGCCGCTCATGCTCGAAATCGACGTCGATATCGGGTGGCTCGCGCCGTTCCTCGGACAGGAAGCGCGTGAAGAGGAGGTTATTGGCAATGGGGTCGATCGAGGTGATTTCGAGCAGATAACAGACGAGCGAATTCGCCGCCGAACCGCGTCCCTGACAAAGGATGGGCGGGTCTTGCGTGCGGGCGAAATTTACGATGTCGTGGACGGTCAGGAAGTAGCAGGCGAATTTGCATTTACTGATAAGGCCGAGCTCTTCATCGAGCGCCGCCTGCCAACGGTCGGGCAACCCGCCCGGATGAAGTTTGTTCGCGGCTTCCATCACCATATGTTCGAGCCAGCTTTGGGGTTCCCAGTCTTCGGGGACCGGCTCGTGCGGATATTCATACTCCAGGTCTCTCAGCGAAAAATCGATGCGATCGAGTATTTTCGCGCTTTCGTCGACCGCCTCGGGGCATGTGCGGAAGAGTCGTCGCATTTCCTGCGGCGACTTCAGGTGACGCTCGCCATTGGCTCGGAGCAGGCGGCCGGCATCGCCTAAGTTCGTGCCCTCGCGGATGCAGGTGATGACATCGTGGAGCGGCCGCTGTTCGCGCGTGGCGTAAAGCGCGTCGTTCGTCGCGAGCATCGGAATGCCGACACGGTCTGCCAAGGCGCTTAACCGCGAGAGGCGTCGGCGATCGCTGCCGCCTCTTGGCATTGTAGCCCCAAGCCACAGCGAGTCCGGTGCGACCGCGGCCAGGCGGAGCAACACGGCCTCATCCTTTTCGGCCGCCATCGCGATCAGGATCATATCCTCGCAATGGATCAGCAGATTTTCGAGCTTCATAACGCAATCGCCCTTTGTGGTGCGGCGATTGCCGATCGTGAGCATCCGCGTCAGCCGGCCCCAACCATGGCGCGTGGTCGGATAGGCGATGATGTCGGGCGTGCCGTCGTCGAAGACCAGTCGGGCACCGACGACGAGTTTTATGTCGGGAAGGTCTATTCCTTCCTCTGCGGCACCTTCGCGCAGCTTGCGCAGCCCGGTCAGCGCCCGCACCACCCCCGCGACGCTGTTGCGGTCGGCGATGCCGATGCCGCTCAGGCCAAGGGCGATCGCTTCCGCCACCATTTCGGCGGGGTGCGAGGCGCCGCGCAGGAAACTGTAATTGGTCGCGGCGACCAGTTCGGCGAAACCGGGTTCGACAGCTTGCTCGCTCATGCGAACAGTCCGTGGATATACCAGCGCGGATCGGCCTTTTCGTCATAGAGGCCGTGGCGGAAGAGCCAGTAGCGGCGGCCCTGGACATCCTCGACGCGGTAATAATCGCGCGTCAGCCCGGCGTTGTCGCGGCGGCGCCACCATTCGGCGGCGATGCGTTCGGGGCCTTCGTAGCGGCGCACGGCGTGCGCGCGCTGGCGCCAGCGGAACTGGTGCGGCGGGCCGTCGGGAACTTCGGCGATCACCTCGATCGGCTGCGGCGGATCGAAGAGGTGGAAGGGGCGCAGCGGCGGCTCGCCGGGTTCGGGTGTGGGCCATGGCGAGGGTGTGGGGGCGTCGATCGCGGGGAGCGCGAGTTGCGCCTGTTCGGGAATATGCGTGTCGGCGGCGCGCAACGTTCTGACCCGCTCGCGGCCGAGCCGCGTCGTCAGCCGGTCGACCAGCGCGTCGATCGCCGCCCCCTGATCCGAAGCCCGCACCGCGCCGCCTTCGAGTTTCAACTGGTGGGCGCCGAGCGCTTCGAGCCGCGGCACCGCAAGGCGGATCATGTCGAAGCCGAAGCCGGGGTCGAGCGGGTCGGCGAGCCCGTCCATCCGTTCGGCGAACAGGCGCATGACAAGGCGGGTGTCGCGCGTCGCCTGGCCGGTCTCGACCGCGATGCTGCGCGCCAGCCCGTCGCTGCGAAAGAAGGTTGCGCGAAAATGCCGCCCGCCCTTGCCGCGTTCGCCCAGCATCGCGATCGCTTCGTCGGCGAGTTCGGCCAGCACCTTGGCCGCGTGCGCGCTGCTGCCGAGCGGTTCGGCGAAGCGGCGATCGACGGCGATGGGCGGCGGCGCGATGCGCGGGTCGAGCGGGCTCGGCGCGTCGCCGAGGATGCGGCGGAGCGCGGTCGCGGCGCCGGCGCCGAAACGCGCGGCGATCGCCGCCATCGGGCGGCTCGCAAGGTCGCCGATCGTCTTCAGCCCGGCGCGGACGAGCGCGGTCGTCGCTTCGGCCCCGAGCTCGAGCGCGGCGACGGGCAGGCGGCGGATCGCCTGCGCCTCATCGGGCGCGGGGCGGGTCTGGTAGCGCGCGAGCGCGCGGGCGGCGTCGGCGGTCGGGCCAAGCGCAGGCCGCACGGTCATGCCGAGCCGTGACAGGCGCATTTCGGCATCGGCGATCAGCCCGGCCTCGCCGCCGAACAGATGCGCGGCGCCCGCGATGTCGAGGATCAGCCCGCCCGGAGCATCGAGCGCGACGAGCGGCGTATAGCGATTGCACCCGAGCGCGAGCCGGTCGAGCCAGTCATGGTCGGCGGCCGGATCGTGCGGAACGACGATCAGATCGGGCACCCGCGCGCGCGCGTCGGCGAGCGGCCTGCCGGGCGTGAGGCCCGCGCCGCGCGCCGCCGGGTCGACGTCCGCGATGCAAAGCGCGCCGCGCCGCTTTTCGGCGAAGACGAGGGGCGCGTCAGGCAGCCGCGGCGCCGTGCGGCAGAGCCGCTCGGCGGGCAGCCAGGGGAAGAACAGCGCCAGATAGCGCCGCTTCCCCGAAGCAATTTTGGTCATGGTTCCAGTCCAGCCGCCAGCGCATCCCGGCGGGTCCGGCGCGCCAGCGCAATAGTTCGAGGTCGAAGGCGGGGGCGCCGGGGGCGTCGGCTTCGAGGGCGCGCGACGGGGCGGCGGCGACGCTCCAGCGCGTTTCGGCAACGCTCGGCACAGGCGCGGCGTTGAGGCGGAGCATCAACAAACTGGTGCCCGCATCGCGTGCGCCGAGCGCGAGGCGGCGTCCGGCGGTGAGGTCGAGCAACGGAAACCTGCCCCAGCTTTCGACGATCACCGCCGCCGATCCGGCGCAGCGGATCGCATCATTCGCGCAGGCGAGCAGCATTTTGGGGTCGGGGGTCTCGACGAGCAGCAGCCGGTCGGGATCGCCGCCGAGTTCGGCGATGCCCGGCGCATGGATAGAGCCGGTGCGGCGCGCGGCGTCGATGGTGCGCAGCCAGACCAGCGGCGCCTTGCCCGGCGTGCGCAGCGCGAGCAGCGCCGCGAAGGCAGCGGCGTTCGTCCCGTCGAGCGCGTCGGCGGCGAAAAATTCATGCACCCGCCCGACGGCGAGCCCGCCGCCGAGCGCCGCGTCGAAGGCGGCACAGCCGGACGCCAGCCCGCCGCCCGCCGGACGGCTTGCCACGCCGCCATCGGCGGCGAGCCGCGCGACGCGACGGCGCAGCGCGGCGAGTTGGGGGGACGACTCGCGCATTATATGTTCCTGATTTGTTCCAATAGCGCTTTTGGAACTGGGATTGTCAAGCCAGGAACAGCTTCGTCATTCCCGCGCCAGCGGGAATGACGAAGGGGGATTAGGGGGTTTTGTTTCCCGCGCCGCTGTCGCCGCCCAGCGCCCGGAACAGCGCGATTCGCGTTTGCACGAGCAGCAACCCGGTGCCGATCTCGCTGCGCCGCGCCGCATAGAGGCTGCGCTGCGCGTCGAGGCTGGCGAGGAAGCTGTCGACCCCGCCCTTGTAGCGCGCATCGGTGAGCATCGCGGTGTCGGCCGCTGCCGCCGTATTCGCCGCCGCGGCGCGGACGCGCTCCGCAATCGTGCCCTGCACCGCGAGCGCATCGGCTACCTCGCGAAAGGCGGTTTGGATCGCGCCCTCATAGCTTGCGAGCGCTGCGTCGCGCTGCGCCTTGGTCACGTCGACCCCGGCGCCGCGGCCGCCGAAGTCGAAGATCGTCGCGCTCGCGTCGCCGCCCGCCGACCAATTGAATGATCCGCCGTCGAACAGGCTCGACAGCGCGTCGCTCGCAAAGCCGAGCAGTCCGGTCAGCGAGATCGTCGGGAACAATCGTGCGCGCGCGACGCCGATATCGGCGTTGGCGGCGCGCAGGCGATATTCGCCCTCGATCACGTCGGGGCGGCGCAGCAGGATTTGCGAATTGACCCCGGCGGGGAGCGATACGACGCCCGGCGTCACCTCGGCGAGCCCCGCGGGAAGCTGCGCGCGGTCGATATCGGAACCGACGAGCAGCCGGATCAGATTTTCGTCCTGCGCGAGCGCGGTTTTCTGCTGCGCGATCGAAGCCTCGGCGGTCGCGAGAATCTGTTCGGCCTGGCGCAGGTCGGTGCGCGGCGCGACGCCGCCGTCGAGCCGCGCCTGGGTCAGCCGGACGCTTTCGCGCGCATTGGCGGCGGTATCCTCGGCGATCTTGAGCAGGTCGCGGTCGGCGCCATAGGCCGCCCAGGCGTTGGCGAGGTCGGCGATCAGCGCCAGCCGCACCGTGCGCGACGCCGCTTCGGTCGCGAGCGCGCTGTTGCGATCGGCCTCGGCGGCATTGGCGAGGCGGCCGAACAGGTCGAGTTCGAACGCGGTGACCCCGCCGCGCAGCGAGAAATCGCCGCTGCCCCCACCACTTCCAGCGCCATTGCCGCCCGAGTCCGAATAGCCCGCGCCCGCGCTGACGCCGAGCGCGGGAAATTGCCCGGCGCGGCTGACCCGCGCCTGCGCCCGCGCCGCGGCGACATTGGCATAAGCGACGCGCAGGTCGCGATTGTTCGCCAGCGCCTGATCGACAAGACCTTGCAGCCGCGCGTCGGTGAAGATCGTCTTGTACGACAGGATCGGCAGCGCTTCCTCGCTTTGGAGGAGATAGGCGTCGCCGACCGGCCAGCTTTGCGGCACCGGCGGCGCGGGGAGCGCCGTTTTCGGCGCGAGCGAGCAGCCCGCAAGGAGCAGCGGGGCCGCGATCAGCAGGAACGGCGTTCGCGTCATGCTTCCTCTCCCGCCAGCGTTTCCGCGCCGTCGCCCTTCTTGCCGAAGCGCTGGCGCAAGGCCGCAAGCCCGTCGCGCACGCCGCGGCGGACGAGAACGAAGAACAGCGGGATGAAGAAGATCGCGAGCAAGGCCGCGGTCAGCATGCCGCCGATCACCGCGGTGCCGATCGCGACGCGGCTGTTCGCCCCGGCGCCGGTCGCGATCGCGAGCGGCATCACGCCGAAGATGAAGGCGAAGCTGGTCATCAGGATCGGGCGCAGGCGGATGCGCGCCGCCGCGATCGCCGCCTCGATGACGCGCTTGCCCTTGCGTTCCTCCTGCTCGGCGAACTCGATCATCAGGATCGCATTCTTCGCCGCGAGCCCCATCGTCGTCAGCAGGCCGATCTGGAGATAGACGTCATTCTCCAGCCCGCGCAGCGTCACCGCGAACACTGATCCGACGAGGCCGAGCGGAATGATCAGCAGCACCGCGAGCGGGATCGACCAGCTTTCGTAAAGCGCGGCGAGGCAGAGGAAGACGACGAGTAGCGACAGGCCATAGAGCAAGGGCGCCTGCCCCGACGACAGCCGCTCCTGATAGGAAGAGCCCGCCCAGGCGACGCTGGTGCCGGGGATTTCGGCGGCCATCCGCTCCATCTCGTCCATCGCCTCGCCCGAACTGGTGCCCGCCGCGGGCTGGCCCGAGATTTCGAAGGCGGGGACGCCCTGAAAGCGCGAGGTGCTGGCCGGCGTCGTCGACCAGCCGATGTCGGCGAAGGCCGAAAAGGGCGACATCTGGCCGCTCGACGAGCGGACATACCATTGGCCGAGATCCTCAGGGCTGGCGCGATATTGCGAATCGCCCTGGACATAGACGCGCTTGACGCGGCCCTTGTCGATGAAGTCGTTGACGTAGCGCCCACCCCAGGCGGTCGCCAGCGTGCTGTTCACGTCGCTGTTGCTCAGGCCGTACGCGGTCAGCCGCTGGGTATCGACATCGATCTTCAGCGTCGCGACGTCGGGAAGGTCGGACAGGCGGACCGAGGTCAGTTTCGGATTGGCGTTCGCCATGTCGAGCAGCCGGTCGCGCGCCGCGGCGAATTGCTCGCGGCTCATCCCGCTGCGGTTCTGGAACTCCATCGTAAAGCCCGAGGTGTCGCCAAGGCCGCGCACCGCGCCGGGGACGAGCGCAAAGACCTGCGCGTCGCGAAGGCCCGACAGCGCCTTGCGCGCGCGGTCGGCGATCGCGTCGGCGCTATTCTCCTTGCCCGGCCGCGAATCCCAATCGACGAGGTTGATGAAACCCTGGCCGGTGTTCTGCCCGGCCGCCGCGCCGCCGCCGCCGCCGGTGACGAGGAACAGCGCATCGACATTCGCCTTTTCCTGCGTGAGCAGATATTTTTCGACCTGGTCGCGCACCGCGAGCGTGCGTTCCTGCGTCGCGCCCGCGGGCAGGCGGAACTGGACCGAGACGCGGCCCTGATCCTCGTTCGGCAGGAAGCCGCCCGGCAACCGCACGAACATCACCGCGAGCAGCGCCACGATGAGGACATAGATGCCCAGGAAACGCCATTTGCGATCGACGACCTTGGTCACGCTGCCGACATAGCGTTTCACCGCCTGGTCGAAGCGCGTGTTGAAGCCGTCCCGTGCGCGCTTTATCATGGCGTGGGTGCGCGGGAAACGATGCGGGCGCTCGCGTTCTTCGCCATGCGCCGCGCGCGCTTTCAGGAGGGTCGAGGTCAACGCGGGGCTGAGGATCAGGGCGACGAGCACCGACAGCGCCATCGCCGAGACCATGGTGACCGAGAATTGGCGATAGATGACCCCCGTCGATCCGCCGAAAAAGGCCATCGGCAGGAACACCGCCGACAGCACGAGCGCGATCGCGACCAGCGCGACCTGCAATTCCTTCATCGATTCGATCGTCGCATCGCGCGCCGACATGCCCGGATTTTCTTCCATCAGTCGCTCGACATTCTCGACGACGACGATCGCGTCGTCGACGAGCAGGCCGATCGCGAGCGTCAGCCCGAACAGAGTCAGCGTGTTGATCGTGAAGCCCGCGATATAGAAGATGCCGAAGGTGCCGAGCAGCACGACCGGCACCGCGATCGCCGGGATCAGCACCGCCCGCCAGCTTTGCAGGAAGACGAACATGACGAGGACGACGAGGATGATCGCCTCGAGCAAGGATTTTCGCACCTCGCTGACCGACAATTTGATGAAGGCGGTCGTGTCGTTGGCATAGCTATAGGAGAGGCCGTCGGGGAAATCGGCGGACAATTCCTCCATCCGCGCCTTGACGCGGTCGGCGGTTTCGAGTGCGTCGGACCCGGGCGACAGCGAAATCGACATGCCCGCGCCGGGGTGGCCGTTGATGCGGATGATCGTCGCGTAATTTTCGGCGCCGATCTCGACCCGCGCGACATCCCTGATCCGCACGCTCGACCCGTCGGGCAGCGTCTTGAGCACGATATTCTCGAACTGCTCGGCGGTCTGCAACCGCGATTGCGCGGTCACCGTCGCGTTGAGCATCTGGCCTTTCGGCGCCGGGGTGCCGCCGACCTCGCCCGCGGCGACCTCGGCATTCTGCGCCGTGATCGCGCTGACGACGTCGCCGGGCATCAGCGACACGGCGGCGAGGCGCTGCGGGTTGAGCCAGATGCGCATCGCGTGCGGCGATCCGAAGACATTGACGTCGCCGACCCCCTCGACACGCGACAGCGGATCCTGGATGTTCGACGACAGATAATCGGATACGTCCGGGAACGACCGCGTGTCGGTGGTGTCATAGACGCCGACGAGCAGCAGCGTGTCCGAATTGGCCTTGTTGACGCGGATGCCCTGGCTTTGCACCTGTTGCGGCAGGCGCGAGATTGCCGAGGCGATCTTGTTCTGCACCTGCACCTGCGCGATGTCGGGGTCGGTGCCCTTGGCGAAGATGGCGGTGATGCTCGCCTGGCCGCGCGAACTCGACTGCGAACTGAAATAGAGCAGGCCGTCGATGCCGGTGAGCTGCTGTTCGAGCACCTGGGTGACGCTGTTCTCGATCGCTTCGGCCGACGCGCCCGGATAGCTTGCGCGGATGTTGACCTGCGCCGGCGCGATGTCGGGATATTGTTCGATCGGCAGCGAAAAGAGCGCGCCGAGCCCGCCGAGCATGACGACGATTGCCAGCACCCAGGCGAAGATCGGCCGATCGATGAAAACGCGCGACATCGGGGGTTATTGACCTTTCGCCGCGGCGCCTTTGTCAGCGGGTGCCCCCAAACGCTGCGGACTGCTCGCCGGAACCGGCTTGATCGGCGCGCCCTGCTTGAGGTTGCCGACCCCCTGGCTGATGACCTTGTCGCCGGGTTTCAGCCCGTCGGTGACGACCCAGTTCGCCCCGACCGTGCGCTCGGCGACGATCTTGCGCCGCGCGGCCTTATTGTCCTTGCCGACCAGATAGACGAAGGCCGACCCGTCGAAATCGCGCTGCACCGCCGCCTGCGGCACGAGGATCGCGGCCGGGTTGATCGCCTGGTCGAACAGCGCGGTCACGAACATGCCGGGAAGCAGCAGCCCGTCGGGATTGGGAAAGCGCGCGCGCAGCGTCACGGTGCCGGTTGCCTCGCTGACCGTCACTTCCGAAAATTGCACCGTGCCGGGAAGGGCATAGTCGCTGCCATCCTCCAGCTTCAGCCGCACCGACGTGCTGCCCGGCAGCACCCCGCCGCTTGCGAGCGCCTGGCGCAGCCGGGTGAGGTCGGCGCTCGACTGCTGCATGTCGACATAGATGGGATCGGCCTGCTGGATCACCGCGAGCGGGGTCGCCTGGCTGGCGCTGACCAGCCCGCCCGGCGTGACGAGGCTGCGGCCGATGCGCCCGCTGATCGGCGCCGACACATGGGTATAGCGCAGGTTGATCCGTGCGGTTTCGAGCGCGGCGGCATTTTGCGCCACCGCGGCGCGCGCGCTGCGTGCCTGCGCCAGCGCGTCGCTATAATCCTGCTCGGCGACCGCCTGGATCCTGGCGAGCGGCGCGAAGCGCTTCGCTTTCTCCTCGGCCGCCTGCGCGCTGGCCCGTGCGCTGGCGAGGTTCGCTTCGGCCTGGTCGACCGCCGCCTGATAAAGGCTCGCGTCGATCTGATAGAGCGGCTGGCCGGCGCGCACGAAGCCGCCCTCGGTGAACAGGCGGCGGCGGATGACGCCATTCACCTGCGGCCGCACTTCGCTCGTCTCGAAAGCGACGGTGCGTCCGCCGAGCGAGGTCGATACCGGCACCGCCTCCTGGCTGACGACCACATAGCCGACCTCGGGGGTGCGGTTGCCCCCCTTCGCATCCTTGTCCGAACAGGCGCCGAGCGAAAGCGTCGCGATGCACAGGGCCCCGATCAGGAGCATCGGCCTTTTCATCGTCATCAGAATATCCGGTCTTGGGTTGTGCCGGGCGGCTGGGGAGTTGGCGCTATTCAGCCGAACGCCCGAACCCATGCAAGCGGTTTCGGGGTTTTGCGACAAAGTGCGACAATTTGGTTGCCCGCGATACCATCGCTTCGACGGCCGATCGCGATTCGGTTGCCATCGGCGCGTTACGCCCGCGCCCCGGCCTCTTCGACCCCGGCGCTGTTGTGGCGCAGCGCCTTCAGGACGGTATCGACGATCTGCGGCGCGTTGAGCCCGGCTTCGTCATATTGCGCCTCGGGCTTGTCCTGGTCCTGGAACATATCGGGAAGCCGCATCGTGCGCAGTTTCAGCCCGGTGTCGATCAGTCCTTCGTCGCTCGCCAGCGTCAGCACATGCGCGCCAAGCCCGCCGATGCTGCCTTCCTCGATCGTCACGCAGACCTCATGCGCGGCAAGCGTCTTGCGGATCAGTTCCTCGTCGAGCGGCTTGGCGAAGCGCAGATCGATGACGCTGGTCGACAGCCCGCGCGCTTCGAGCGTGTCGGCTGCCTTCAGCGCCTCGGCGAGCCGGGTGCCGAGCGACAGGATCGCGACCGTCTTGCCCGCCCGCACGACGCGGCCCTTGCCGATCGCCAGCTTCTGCGGCACCGCGGGCAGCGCCACGCCGGTGCCACCGCCGCGCGGATAGCGAAAGGCGATCGGGCCATCGTCATATTCGGCGGCGGTATAGGTCATGTGGACCAGCTCCGCCTCGTCGGCCGCCGCCATCACGACGAAATTGGGCAGCGTCGCCAGATAGGTGACGTCGAACGAACCCGCGTGGGTCGATCCGTCGGCGCCGACGAGCCCGGCGCGGTCGATCGCGAAGCGCACCGGCAGATTCTGGATCGCGACATCGTGGACGACCTGGTCATAGGCGCGTTGGAGGAAGGTCGAATAGATCGCCGCGAACGGCCGCATCCCCTGCGCCGCGAGCCCGGCCGCGAAGGTCACCGCATGCTGTTCGGCGATGCCGACGTCGAAGCTGCGGTCGGGGTGCGCGGCCGCGAATTTATCGACCCCGGTTCCCGACGGCATCGCCGCGGTGATCGCGACGATCCTTTTGTCGGTGTCGGCGAGCTTCGCCAGCGTCTCGCCGAACACATTCTGATAGGCGGGCGGCCCCGGCGGCGCTTTCGCCTGCACCCCGGTGATGACGTCGAATTTCTGGACGCCATGATATTTGTCGGCCGCCGCCTCGGCGGGGGCATAGCCCTTGCCCTTCATCGTCACCGCATGGATCAGTACCGGGCCGTGGTCGCTGTCGCGGACATTTTCGAGCACCGGGATCAGATGGTCGAGATTATGCCCGTCGATCGGCCCGACATAATAAAAGCCGAGTTCCTCGAACAAGGTGCCGCCCATCGCCATGCCGCGCGCGAATTCGTCGGTCTTTTTCGCCGCCTTGTGGAGCGGCTGCGGCAGCTTGCGCGCGAAACGCCGCGCGATCTCGCGCAGCTCGACGAACGGCCGCGACGAGACGAGCTTGGCGAGATAGGCCGACAGCCCGCCCACCGGCGGCGCGATCGACATGTCATTGTCGTTGAGGATGACGATCAGCCGGTTGCCCGCGGCGGCAGCGTTGTTCATCGCCTCATAGGCCATGCCCGCCGACATCGACCCGTCGCCGATCACCGCGATCGCGCGGCCGGGCTCGTCCTTGAGCTTGTTCGCGATCGCGAAACCGAGCGCGGCGCTGATCGAGGTCGACGAATGCGCGGCGCCGAACGGGTCATATTCGCTCTCGCTGCGCTTGGTGAAGCCCGACAAGCCGCCGCCGGTGCGCAGGGTGCGGATGCGGTCGCGGCGGCCGGTGATGATCTTGTGCGGATAGCATTGGTGCCCGACGTCCCAGACGATCTTGTCGCGCGGCGTGTCGAACACATAATGGAGCGCGGTCGTCAGCTCGACGACACCCAGCCCCGAACCCAGATGGCCGCCGGTCGTCCCGACCGCCGAAATCATCTCGGCGCGCAGCTCGTCGGCGAACTGGCGGAGGTCTTCGGGCTTCAGCTTGCGGAGGTCGGCGGGGACATCCACCGTGTCGAGCAGCGGTGTTGACGGACGATCGGTCATCGCGCCGTCATACTGGTAACCGCAGAAACTGTCGAACAAAAAGGGCCGGGGCGGCCAGCCTGCCCATCGGCCAGCCTTCACGGAAAGCGGGAGTCATTCTCCTCCCCTTCCTTCTCTTCCCCGGCCGCTTTTGCCGTGCCGATCTGCGCATAAAGCCCGCGGACCATCAGATCGGTGATCACCAGCATGGCCCCGACCATGCCGAGCAGCAGCACGACCGCGATCACCGGAAACGGTCCGATCGCCCCGCGCCGCACCAGCACCGCGATCAGCGCCGCGCTCGCGATCAGCGCATAGCCGATGAAGCGCCCAGCGCGGCTCATCGGGACCCGATGCCGGTTCGTGCGGACAGGGCGAAAGGAAAGGCAGGCGGATGCATGAAAGCCACGATGGAGCGAAAAGCCGTCCCCGGCAAGACGAAGCCTTTGCATTGCCCCGACAATCCCATACACCGCAGCGAGAGGGGCAAGAACATAGGATGGATATGCCCGATTTGACGTCGCTCTTCCGCTTCTTCCGCATGGCGCCGGTCCTGACCGCCCTCGCCATATTCGCGGCGCCGGCCGCCGCCGAAGACGCGGCGCGCCCCCCCGAACCGCCGATCACCATCGACCCGTCGCCGGTCGATGCGCGCGTCGATGCGCCGGTGCGTTTCGCGCAGGACACGGGCGACATCGACGAGAATATCCTGCTTCCCGCCGCGCGACCGGAGGACGATCATCAGGACCGCCGCTATGCGCGTGACTATTTCGCGCTGGCCGCGGGGGTGGTCACCGTGCCGAGCTACAATGGCTCGGACGAGCGCAGCCTGCTTCCCGCCGTCTATTTTCGCGGGCGCTACAAGGGCTATAGTTTTTCGACCCGGGGCACCAATTTCCAGGTCGATCTGGTGCGCCAGAAGCGCGGGCAACGGACCGACATCAAATTCGGCCCGATCATCAATCTTCGCGGCGACCGCACCGGGCGCATCAAGGACGCGCAGGTCGAAGCGCTCGGCGAGCGCAAGATGGCGGTCGAACTCGGCCTTTCGGCGGGTATCACCCAGTCGGGCGTCTTCACCAGCCGCTATGACCAGATCGGTTTCCGCGTCGTCGGGCTCAAGGACATCAGCGGCCGGCACGGCAGTTGGGTCGTCTCGCCGACGATCGATTATGGCACGCCGCTGTCGAAGCGCGCCTATCTCGGCGTTTCGGCGTCTTTCAACGTCTATGGCAAGGGCTTCGGCCGCTATTATTTCGACATCGATCCCGTCGGCAGCGCCGCGAGCGGGCTGCCCGTCTATACCGGGGCGGGCCGCAAGGCGACGCTCGGCAAATATACGATCGGCATGGCCGGCGCCTATGCGCTGTCGGGCGATCTTCGCAAGGGCTTCGTGCTGCTCGGCGGCGCGCAATATGGCCGGATGACGAGCCGCTTTGCGACCTCGCCGATCGTCGATGTCGCCGGCGCCCGCGACCAGTGGCTCGCGGGCGCCGGGCTCGCCTATCAGTTCTGACCGGCGCGCGACATCAACCGGGCACCAGCAGTCCCCGGCTGTCGCGCACCTCGGCATCGAGCCAGTCGATGAAGGCGCGGATGCGCGGTTGCGGCGCGACGTCGCGGTGGAGCGCGAGCCAGAAGGCGCGCGCGATCAGCTGATCGGGCCGGACGCGCACCAGCGCGGGGTCGTCCGCCGCCAGAAAGCAGGGGAGGACGCCGACCCCGGCGCCGCCCGCGATCATCCGCCGCTGCGCGAGGATCGACGAGGACCGGACGCCCGCGCGCAGCCCCGGCTCGATCTCGCCCAGATAATCGAGTTCGGGCGCATAGAGGATGTCGGGCATATAGCCGATCACCGGGATATTGGCGCGCGATAGCGGCCCCGCGGCCGCGGTCGCCTGCCAGTCGGGCCGGGCGGCGGGCGCGTAGAGGCCAAGGCTGTAATCCGACAGCTTGCGCGTGATCAGCGGGCCTTTTCGGGGCCGCGCCAGCAGCACCGCCATGTCGGCCTCGCGCCGCGACGGGTCGAGGAAGCCCGACGAGGCGACAAGGTCGATCTCAAGCTCGGGATGCGCCGCGACGAAGCCTGCCAGCCGCGGCGCGATGAAGCTGTTGCCGAACCCTTCGGAGACGCTGACCCGGAGCTGCCCCGACAATCCCGATTCGCCTTCGCGCGAATGGATGCGCGCCGCCGCCGCCGCCATCGCCTCGGCGTGCGGGACGAGCGCGCGGCCCGCCGCGGTCAGGACGAAGCCGGTGGGTGCGCGCTCGAACAAAGTTTGGCCGAGCGCGGTTTCGAGCGCGCTGACGCGGCGGCTGACCGTCGTCGCATCGACGTGCAGCGCGCTGCCGGCGCGTGCGAGGGTGCCGTGGCGCGCGACGAACAGGAAATATTGCAGCTTGTCCCAGTCCATATCCTGCAAATATGCAGGTTTATGCTGCAAGTCTATCCCTTGCAAAAGCGCGCGCATTGGTCTCATTCGGCGCCAACGCTTCATGGGAGACTCGGGACATGCGACAGATTGATCATCATATCGTCGGCGGCGCCGGCGGCAGCGCGCGCCAGAGCGATATTTTCGACCCCAATAATGGCGGCGTCCAGGCGCGCGTCGCGCTCGGCGACGCCGCGCTGCTCGATCGCGCGGTCGCGGCGGCCAAAGAGGCGCAGCCCGCATGGGCGGCGGTCAACCCGCAGCGCCGTGCGCGCGTGATGTTCGACTATAAGCGGATCGTCGAGGCGCATCTGGGCGAACTCGCCGAACTGCTGGCGAGCGAGCATGGCAAGGTCGTCGCCGACGCGCGCGGCGACGTTCAGCGTGGGCTCGACGTCATCGAATTCTGCTGCGGCATCCCGCATGTGCTGAAGGGCGAATATACGCAAGGGGCGGGTCCGGGCATCGACGTCTATTCGATGCGCCAGCCGATCGGCATCGGTGTCGGCATCACCCCGTTCAACTTCCCGGCGATGATCCCGATGTGGATGTTCGGCCCGGCGATCGCGACCGGTAATGCCTTCATCCTGAAACCCAGCGAGCGCGACCCGAGCGTGCCGGTACGGCTGGGCGAACTGATGCTCGAAGCCGGGCTGCCCGAGGGGATTTTACAGGTCGTCCACGGCGACAAGGAAATGGTCGACGCGATCCTCGACCATCCCGACATCGGCGCGGTCAGCTTCGTCGGCTCGTCCGACATCGCGCATTATGTCTATAACCGCGGCGTCGCCAACGGAAAGCGCGTCCAGGCGATGGGCGGCGCCAAGAACCACGGCATCGTCATGCCCGACGCCGATCTCGACCAGGTCGTCAACGACCTCACCGGGGCAGCCTTCGGTTCGGCGGGCGAGCGCTGCATGGCGCTGCCGGTCGTCGTGCCGGTCGGCGAGGATACGGCGAATCGCCTGCGCGCCAAGCTGATCCCCGCGATCGAGGCGCTGCGAATCGGCGTATCGACCGATGCCGAGGCGCATTACGGCCCCGTCGTGTCGCAGGCGCACAAGGAAAAGGTCGAGGGTTGGATCCAGAAATGCGCCGACGAAGGCGCCGAACTGGTGGTCGATGGCCGCGGCTTCACCTTGCAGGGGCATGAAAAGGGCTTTTTCGTCGGCCCGACCCTGTTCGACCATGTCACCCCCGACATGGAAAGCTATAAGGAAGAAATCTTCGGTCCGGTGCTGCAGATCGTCCGCGCCGCCGATTTCGAAGCCGCGCTCGAGCTGCCGTCGAAGCATCAATATGGCAATGGAGTTGCGATCTTCACCCGCAATGGCCACGCCGCGCGCGAATTCGCCGCGCGCGTCAATGTCGGCATGGTCGGCATCAACGTCCCGATCCCGGTGCCGGTCGCTTATCACACGTTCGGCGGCTGGAAGCGCTCGGCGTTCGGCGATACCAACCAGCACGGCATGGAAGGCGTCAAATTCTGGACCAAGGTCAAGACCGTCACCGCGCGCTGGCCCGACGGCGGTGGCGACGGATCGAATGCCTTCGTCATCCCGACGATGGGGTGATCGGGCGCGACGAATGAAACCGGGGGCGAGCATCGGGCATTCTCTTGGCGAAGGAGAAAGACGATGAGACTTCAGACCGACGCCGCGTCGCCAAAGCCTCTCCCCTTCAGGGGAGGGGGTAGGGGCCATCGGCCTTGCGCCAGGTTTCCAACCCCCACCCCAACCCCTCCCCGGAAGGGGAAAGGCTTGATTGTCGCCACCGCATTTCTTCTCGCCGCGTGCAGCGGCGGCGACGACAAGCAGGCCGCGCCCGAACCCGACGCGCCGTCGACTGCCGAGCCCGTGAGGCCTGCGGAGGAGGCGGGCGCCGTCGACCTCGCCTATACGCCCGACCCGGCCGTCGAGCCGCCCGCGGCACCCGATCCGGGCATCGGCACCGGCGACAAGGCGATTCCGGCGGCGATTCAGGGTCACTGGGCGCTGAACCCCGCCGATTGCCGGGCGACGCCGGGCGCCGACCTCACCGCGTTCAGGATCGATGCCAAGACGCTGCGCTTCTTTGAATCGGCGGGCGATCTCGCGCGGGTGCGCGAACGCAGTCCGGATCGCCTCGTCGCCGATTACAAGTTCAGCGGCGAAGGCGAGGAGTGGGACCGGCTGATGCAGCTGACCGTCGAGGACGGCGGCAAGACGCTCGTCCGCCGCGATTATGGCGAGGGTGCCGCGCCCGAGCCGATGCGCTATAGCCGCTGTGCCTGATGGCAAGGAAAGGGACACTCATGATGGATTTTCGCCTGCTCGCAATCGCCGCCACCTTGCCGCTCGCCGCCTGCGCGGCCAGCGAAGCCCCCGCCGAATCGACCCCCCCGCCGCCCGCCGAGATGGCGTGCAACGCCGATGCCGGGGCGAGCTTCGTCGGCCAGACCGCGACTCCGGATTTGGGCGGCGCGATCGTCAAGGCGACCGGCGCGCGCACGCTGCGCTGGGGCCCGCCGCGTTCGGCGATGACGATGGATTATCGGCAGGACCGGGTGAACGTCATGTATGACGACGCCTACAAGATCACGCAGGTCACCTGTGGCTGACGGCCATTTGGATTCAGGGGCGCGCCGTCATCACAGCTCGGCGTCGCCGTTCGAGCCGGTCTATGGCTATAGCCGCGCGGTTCGGGTGGGGAACCGGATCGACGTCGCCGGCTGCGCGCCGATCGAGCCCGACGGTGCGTCGACCCCCGGCGATGCCGGGGTGCAGGCGGCGCGCTGTCTGGCGATCATCGGCGAGGCGCTCGAAGCCCTCGGCGGCAGCGTCGCCGACGTCGTGCGCACCCGCATGTATATCACCGACGCGGCCGACGCCGATCTGGTCGGCCAGGCGCACGGTGCGGTGTTCGGGGATATCCGCCCCGCCGCGACGATGCTCGTCGTCTCCGCGCTGATCCGCCCCGAATGGAAGGTCGAGATCGAAGCCGAAGCCCTTATCGAGAAAGACGTATGACCGACCAGTTCCAACTCACCGACGACCAGCTTGCGATCCAGGACATGGCGCGCAAATTCACCGCCGACGCGATCACCCCGCACGCGGCCGAATGGGACGAGAAACAGATTTTCCCGCGCGAGACGATCAAGGCGGCGGCCGAACTCGGCTTCGCATCCATCTATGTCAGCGAGGAATCGGGCGGCATCGGCCTCGGCCGGCTCGAAGCCGCGCTGATCATGGAGGCGATGGCCTATGGCTGTCCCGCGACCAGCGCCTTCATCTCGATCCACAATATGTCGAGCTGGATGATCGATACCTTCGGCAGCGCCGAGGTGAAGGCGAAATTCCTGCCCGGCCTCGTCACCATGGACCAGATCGCGAGCTATTGCCTGACCGAACCCGGATCGGGGTCCGACGCCGCGGCGCTCAAGACCAGCGCGAAGCTGGAAGGCGACCATTATGTCGTCAACGGCACCAAGCAGTTCATTTCGGGCGCCGGGGTCAACGACATCTATGTGACGATGGTGCGTACCGGCCAGCCGGGTCCGAAGGGGATCAGTTGCCTCGTCATCGACAAGGACATGCCCGGCGTCAGCTTTGGCGCCAAGGAGCGCAAGCTGGGCTGGAACGCGTCGCCGACCGCGCAGGTGATCTTCGACAATGTCAAAGTGCCGGTCGAAAACCGCGTCGGGGCCGAGGGCGACGGCTTCCGCTTCGCGATGGCGGGGCTCGACGGCGGCCGCCTCAATATCGGCGCCTGCTCGCTGGGCGGCGCGCAACGCTGCCTCGACGAGGCGGTCGCCTACACCAGGGACCGCCAGCAGTTCGGGCAGCCGATCGCTGATTTCCAGAACACCCAGTTCATGCTCGCCGACATGGCGACCGACCTCGAGGCGGCGCGCGCGCTGCTTTACATGGCGGCGGCAAAGGTCACCGCGAACGCGCCCGACAAGTCGCGCTTTTCGGCGATGGCGAAGCGGCTCGCGACCGACAATGGCAGCAAGATCGTCAACGACGCGCTGCAATTGTTCGGTGGTTACGGCTATTTGAAGGATTATCCGATCGAGCGTTTCTGGCGCGACCTGCGCGTCCATTCGATCCTTGAGGGCACCAACCAGGTGATGCGGATGATCGTGGGAAGGGATTTGCTGCGCCAATGACGGACGATGTCATCATTGCGAAAGAAGGCCGCATCGGCCGCATTTCGTTGAACCGCCCCAAGGCGATCCACGCGCTGAACCTCGCCATGTGCGAAGCGATGATCGCCGCGCTCGTCCAATGGCAGGACGACGACGCGGTCGAGGCCGTCATCATCGACCATAGCGAGGGCCGCGGCTTCTGCGCCGGCGGCGACATCCGCATGCTCGCGGAAAGCGGCGCGAAGGACGGCAAGGAGGCGCGCGCCTTCTTCCACACCGAATATCGCCTCAACCATCTGCTCTTCACTTATGCGAAGCCCGTTGCCGCCTTCATGGACGGCATCACCATGGGCGGCGGGGTCGGGATTTCGCAGCCGGCGAAATATCGCGTCGCGACCGACCATACGCGCTTCGCGATGCCCGAAACCGGGATTGGCCTGTTCCCCGACGTCGGCGGCGGCTGGTATCTGCCGCGCCTCGAGGGCCGCGTCGGCGCCTTCCTTGCGCTCACCGGGGCGCGGCTCGACGGGGCGGAGTGTTTGGCGCTCGGGCTCGCGACGCATTACCTTCCGTCCGAACGCCTCGCCGAAGCGAAGGCGCGCATCGCCGCGCACCCCGACCGCATCGGCGGCATATTGGGCGAATTGTCGGTGACCGCACCGCCGGCCGCGATCACGAGCCGCATCGACAAGATCAACCGACTGTTCGCGAGCGACACCTATGAGGACATCCTCGCCGCGCTCGAGGCCGATGGCGGCGAATGGGCGGGGAAGGAGCTTGATGCGCTGCGCACCAAAAGCCCGCAAACCTGCAAGGTCGCACTCCGCCAACTCAAGGAAGGCGGCGCGATGACCGACTTTGCGGAGCAGATGCGCCAGGAATATGCGATCGGTGCCCGCGTCGTCCAGATGCACGACTTCCTCGAAGGCGTCCGCGCGCTGATCATCGACAAGGACAACAGCCCGCAATGGGATCCGCCGACGCCCGAAGCCGTCACCGACGCCTGGATCGACGCGATCTTCGTGCCGCTGCCTGATGATGAGCAATGGACCCCTCTAACCTAAACCGTCACCCCGGCGAAGGCCGGGGTCTCACCGTCGAGATTCCGGCCTTCGCCGGAATGACGAAGGAGACTAGCGAATGACCTACGAAACCCTCCTCGTCGAAACGCGCGGCGCCGTCACGTTGGTGACATTGAACCGCCCGCAGGCGCTCAACGCGCTGAACTCGGGCGTGCTGGACGATTTGATCGCGGCCTTCGCCGCCTTCGAGGCCGACCCCGGCCAGCGCTGCGCCGTCCTCACCGGATCGGGCGACAAGGCGTTCGCCGCGGGCGCCGACATCAAGGAAATGGCCGACAAACCCGCCGCCGATTTCTACCTTGAGGATTTCTTCTCGAAATGGACGAGCGACTTCGTGAAGAAGGTCCGCAAGCCGTGGATCGCCGCGGTCAACGGTTTCGCGCTCGGCGGCGGCTGCGAACTCGCGATGATGGCCGATTTCATCATCGCGTCGGAGAAGGCGAAATTCGGCCAGCCCGAAATCAAGCTTGGCGTCGCGCCGGGCATGGGCGGCTCGCAGCGGCTGACCCGCGCGGTCGGCAAGGCGAAGGCGATGGAAATGTGCCTGACCGGCCGGATGATGGACGGCGCCGAAGCCGAACGCTCGGGTCTCGTCGCGCGGGTCGTGGCGCACGAGACGCTGGTTGACGAAGCGGTGAAGACCGCGACCCTCATCGCATCGATGCCCCCCATGGCTGCGATGGTGAACAAGGATATGATCAACGCCGCGTTCGAAACATCGCTCGACCAGGGACTGATCTACGAACGCCGCCTGTTCCAGATTCTCGCCGCGACCGAGGACAAGGCCGAAGGCATGGCCGCCTTCATCGAAAAACGTGAAGGTGTGTGGAAAGGGCGGTGATAACCGGGCTGCTCGCCTTGGCGATGGGCGTCCTGCTCTTTTGGGTCGGATGGAATCATTGGCGATACCGGCGACAGGAAACGATCAATATTCTGGAAGGGGTGGTCCTGAACTTTACAGGTGAAGAACCATTGCCTCCGACAAAGCTCGATTGGTTCCTCAAATATCTTCAAGCCCTTCTTGGCTTCGTCTTCGGCTCTTTTTTCACGCTTCTGGGCGCCGTTATAATTCTCAACGAATTGGAAATGCTATGATAATCGCTTTCATCGGACTCGGCAACATGGGCGGCGGGATGGCCGCGAACCTTGCGAAGGCGGGGCACGAGGTGCGTGCCTTCGATCTTAGCGAAGAGGCGCTGGCGCGCGCGGTCGAGGCGGGCTGCGCGCGCGCCACGTCGGCGGCCGAAGCCGTGGCGGGCGCCGAAGCCGTCGTGACGATGCTCCCCGCAGGCAAGCATGTCGCGGGCGTTTATGAAAGCGATGTCTTCCCCAACGCCGCGCCGGGCACTTTGCTTCTCGACTGTTCGACGATCGACGTCGCCACCGCGCGCGCGAACATCGAGGCGGCGACCGCCAAGGGTCTCGTCGCGGTCGATGCGCCGGTCTCGGGCGGCATCGCCGCCGCCAATGCGGGCACGCTGACCTTCATGGTCGGCGGCACCGATGATGGTTTCGCACGCGGGCAGCCGATTCTGGCCGTCATGGGCAAGGCGGTGATCCACGCGGGCGGCGCGGGCGCCGGGCAGGCGGCGAAGATCTGCAACAACATGCTGCTCGGCGCGTCGATGATCGCGACGTGCGAAAGCCTCGCGCTCGCGCAGAAGCTCGGGCTCGACCCGCAGACCTTCTTCGACATCGCCAGCGTGTCGTCGGGCCAATGCTGGTCGCTGACCAGCTACGCGCCGCTGCCCGGTGTCGGGCCGACGACCCCCGCCGACAATGATTATAAGGGCGGGTTCGCCGCGGCGCTGATGCTCAAGGATCTGCGCCTCGCGATGGAGGCGGCGGCGAGCGTCGCTGCCGATGTCCCGATGGGGACGAAAGCGCGCGAATTGTACGAGGCGTTCGTCGAGGCCGACAAGGACGGGCACGACTTTTCGGCGATCATCAAGACATTGCAGGGCTGACGCATCCCATCATTCCGTTCGTGTCGAGCGAAGTCGAGACACCCATCGGTATAGCGCAAGGCCGAGGGGCATCTCGACTTCGCTCGATGCGAACGGGAATTGACGGTCAGTAAAAGTCCGCGGTCTCGCCGCCATCGCGGCGCTTAGCCTGATGCACCTGCGTCGGCGCCGTGCGCTCGCCGGTCGTGATCTCCAGCCGGTCGCCCACGCGACGCACCTCGGCGGGCGCGAGGATACGCGCCCGCGCGACAGCGACGGCGGTCGCCTGCGGCGGCATCGTGGTGGGCGGCGACACAGCGCTTCCGGCAAGCAGCAGGGCGATGATCGGGTGCATGGCGAGCATGATCGCCGTAACGGCGGCCATGGCCACCGCTTTAACCCTGAATCGCAAGATTTCCCTCACGGGTGCGGCGCGCGAAGGGCAAGAGAAAGGCCGTCTGCCCCGGGGTGGGACAGACGGCCTCCTGTCTCATAAGCTGCCGTGCCCCTGCGAAGGCAGGGGCCCATCTCCTGCTGCTGCCATTTTGAACCGGCAGGAGATGGATCCCCGCCTTCGCGGGGACATGCGTGTGGCAGGTTAGCGGATCAGAACCCTGCCTTCGCCGCGGCCTTTTCCTTGAGCAGCGGCGCCACCTCGAAGCCATGGCTTTCCAGCGCAGCGGCGATCTTGTCGGTGCCTTCGATGCCGGCCCAGAACATCGGACCGCCGCGATAGATCGGCCAGCCATAGCCATAGATCCACACGACATCGATGTCGCTCGCGCGCTGCGCCTTGCCTTCGGCGAGGATCAGCGCGCCTTCGTTGACCATCGGATAAAGGGTGCGCTCGATGATCTCCTGATCGGTGATCTCGCGCTTTTCGATCCCGGCCTTCTTGCGGAATTCGGCGATGATCTCCTCGACCCGCGCGCTCGGCGTGGGGGTGCGCTTCTCGTCATAGTCATAGAAGCCCGCCTGCTTCTTTTGCCCCCAGCGGCCCTCGGCGCACAGCGCGTCGCGGATGCTTTCGATGCGATTGGGGTCGCGGTGCCAGCCGATATCGACGCCCGCAAGGTCGCTCATCTGGAACGGCCCCATCGGCATGCCGAAATCGGTGTGGACCTTATCGACCTGCTGCGGGGTCGCGCCTTCGAGCAGCAGCTTCTGCGCCTCGATCTGGCGCGGCGCGAGCATGCGGTTGCCGATGAAGCCATGGCAAACGCCCGCGACGACCGCGACCTTGCCGATCTTCTTGCCGATCGCCATCGCGGTCGCCAGTACATCGTCGGCGGTCTTGTCGCCGCGCACGACTTCGAGCAGCTTCATCACATTGGCGGGCGAGAAGAAGTGCATGCCGAGCACGTCGCCCGGACGGCTGGTCGACGCCGCAATCTCGTTGACGTCGAGATAGGAGGTGTTCGACGCGAGGATCGCGCCGGGCTTGGCGATCTGGTCGAGCTTGCCGAAAATCTGCTTCTTGACCGCCATATCTTCATAGACCGCCTCGATGATCAGGTCGCAGTCGGCGAGCGCGTCGAGGCTTAGCGATGGGGTGATCAGGCCCATCATCGCGTCGACCTGCTCGGGCTTGAAGCGGCCTTTCGCGGCCGAGGCGTCATAATTCTTGCGCACCACGCCGAGCCCGCGGTCGAGCGCATCCTGCTGCGTCTCGACGATCGTGCAGCGAAAGCCCTTCTGGAGGAAGTTCATCATGATGCCGCCGCCCATCGTGCCGGCGCCGATGATGCCGACATGCTTGACGTCGCGCAGCTTGATATCCTTAGGCAGGCCGTCGATCTTCGCCGCCTGACGTTCGGCGAAGAAGATGTGGCGCTGCGCCGCCGACTGGCTGCCCATCATCAGCTTCATGAATTCCTGGCGCTCGAAGGCAAGGCCTTCCTCGAACGGCAGCCGCGTCGCCGCCTCGACGCAGGCGAGATTGGCATAGGGCGCCTCGAAACCGCGCCAGCGCTTGGCGTTGGCGGTCTTGAGCTGTTCGATCACCGCGACATCGCCGAACACCGCGCGTTCGCGCGTCGGGCGCGGGCCGTCGGCGATCTTGGCGCGCGCAAAGGCGATCGCATCGGCGGCGAGGCTGTCCTCGCCCGCCAGGGCATCGACGAGGCCGAGTTCCTTTGCCTTGGCGGCGGGAAGCGGCTCGCCGAGCGAGGTCATCGTCGCTGCCGCTTCGACCCCGACGACGCGCGGCAGGCGCTGGGTGCCGCCCGCGCCGGGCAGCAGGCCGAGCTTCACTTCGGGCACCCCGAGCTTGGCCGAGGGCACCGCGACGCGATAGTGACAGACGAGCGCGGTCTCGAGCCCGCCGCCGAGCGCGGTGCCGTGGATCGCGGCGACCACCGGCTTAGACGCCGCCTCGATCGTGTTGAGCACCGCGTTGAAATCGGGACCGCGCGGGGCCTTGCCGAATTCGCTGATGTCGGCGCCGGCGATGAAGGTGGTGCCGTCGCAGCGCAGTACGATCGCCTTGACGCCGTCATCGGCGAGCGCGGCGGCGAAATGGTCGGCGAGGCCCTGGCGGACGTGCCAGCTCAGCGCGTTGACCGGGGGATTGTTGACGATGATGACGGCGACATCGCCGTCCTTCTGCATCGTCACGCTGACGGGGGTATCTTCGGACATGGGAGAACTCCTTGGTCTAATGGGTCAATCGTCGATCGCGGCGTGGACAAGCGTCTTGACCTCGCGCCGCACGGGATAGGTGGAGGAGGGCATGAGCTGGGTCATGAACACCATGCAAATCTCTTCGACCGGATCGACGAAGAAGCCGGTCGAGAACATGCCGCCCCAATAAAAATCGCCCGCCGAGCCCGGAATGCCCGCCGCCGCCGGGTCGAGCGTCACCGCGAAGCCGAGGCCGAAGCCGACTCCGGCATTTTCGTCTTCCGAAAAGATGCCGACGCTGTGCTGGGTCAGGTCGCCGCCGCCGACGAGATGGTTCGACGTCATCAGATCGAGCGTCTTGCGGCTGATGATCCGCGTGTCACCATATTTGCCGCCGCCGAGCAGCATCAGGCAGAAACGGTGATAGTCGCTCAGCGTCGAGGCGAGCCCGCCGCCGCCCGAATGGAAGCTCCTGTCCTTCGCCCAGCGGCTGCGGTCGCCGCCGTCGAACGGCTGCATCTTGTCCTTCGGGTGAAAGGCATAGGCATCGGTCAGCCGGTGCTGCTGGTCGGCGGGCACCTTGAAGCCGGTATCGACCATGCCGAGCGGGCCGAAGACGCGTTCGTGCAAGACGTGGGCAAAGGGCTTGCTCTCGATCCGTTCGATCACCGCGCCGAGCACGTCGGTCGCCATCGAATAATTCCAGTGCGCGCCGGGATCGAACTGGAGCGGAATCTTCGCCAGCCCTTCGATGAAGCTATCCATCGTGAAAGCGGCGTCGAAATCGTCGATCTTGGTCTTGCGATAGGCGGCGTCGACCGGCGTGCGTTCCTGAAAGCCATAGGAGAGCCCCGACGTATGGCGAAGCAGGTCGACCATCAGGATCGGCCGCACCGGCGGCCGCGTCAGGAAGGGCATATGGCCGCCGCCCGCGACGAAGACGCCGGTGTCCTCGAATTCGGGGCAATATTTCACCAGCGGATCGGATAGCGCGACCTTACCCTCCTCGACCAGCATCATGAAGGCGATGCTGGTGATCGGCTTGGTCATGCTGGCGATGCGGAAAATCGCATCCTCTTTCAGCGCCGCGCCCGGCCGCGCCTCGCCGATGCACGACAGATGCGCGATCTCGCCGCGCCGCGACACGAGCGTCGCGGCGTGCGGCAGACGGCCGCTATCGACATATTTGGCGCCGAGAAAAGCGGGAATGCGGTCCAGCCGCGCCGTATCGAAACCGTGACCCATATCGTCTCCGTTCTAGTGCGACGTCTGGCCGAGCAACTGGCGCGTCACGGGGTGCGAGCTGGTAAGCCCGCCATCGACCGCGATCGCCTGTCCGTTGACATAGCTTGCCTGATCGCTCGCGAGGAAGAGCGCGACGTTCGCCAGTTCCTCGGGCTGCGCGGCGCGGCGCAAGGGGTTGAGCTGGCCGAGCTTGTGGGTGACCTCCTTGGCCTTGGCATAGTCGAAGGTCGGCTTGGTCATCCCGGTTTCGGTGAGGCCGGGGCAGACCGCGTTGACGCGCACGCCGCTGGTCGAAAGCTGCTGCGCCGCGACCTTGGCGAGGTTGATCACCCCCGCCTTCGAAGCCGAATAGGCGCCCGGCCCGGCGCCCGAATTGATCCCCGCGACGCTCGCGGTCAGCACGATGGCGCCGCCGCGGCCCTGATCGACCATCGCTTTGCCCGCATGTTTCACCATCAGCGCCGGGCCGATCAGATTGACGCGCAGCGTCTCGGCCCAGGCAGCGGGATCGAAATCGAAGATGCCGCCCATGTCGCCGATGATGCCGGCGTTGGCGAAGGCGACGTCGAGCCCGCCATAGCTTTCCTTCGCGGTCGCGACGAGCTTCGCGACATCGGCCTCGACCCCCGCGTCGATCTCGAGCGCGACGGCCTCGCCGCCCGCATCCTTCACCAGCTTTGCGGTTTCATGCACCGCGGCTGTCTTGTCGCCGATGACCAGCCTTGCCCCTTCGGCGGCGAAGCGCAGCGCGCTGGCGCGGCCGATTCCCGAACCGGCGCCGGTGATGATCGCGATCTTGCCGTCCAATGCGCCCATCATGCGCCTCCCGAAATCGTGGCGCCGCCATCGCAGACGATGGTCTGGCCGGTGGTGAAAGCCCCCGCCTTGCTGGCGAGGAAGACCGCGGCGCCCGCGATCTCGTGCGGCTCGCCGATGCGCTTCAGCGTCGAGGCGGCGGTCGAGCGTTTCAGATTTTCGGGATTTTCCCACAAAGCGCGCGCCATGTCGGTGCGGATCAGGCCGGGTGCGACGCAATTGACGCGCACGCCGCTGGTCCCGAGCTCGACCGCATAGTTGCGCGCCATCTGCATGTCGGCGGCCTTTGAGATGCAATAGGCGCCGATGATCGGCGATCCCTTGAGCCCGCCGATCGAGCTGATGATCGTGATCGATCCTTCGCCACGCTCGACCATTTCGGGCGCGACCATCGTGATCAGCCAGTGGTTGGACAGGATATTATTGTCCATGATCTTGCGAAACTGTTCGTCGGCGATGCCGAGACCGGGGCCGTAATAGGGGTTCGACGCGGCGTTGCAGACGAGTGCGGTGATCTTGCCGAAGGCGCGGCGCGTTGCGTTGACGAGGTTCTGGAGGTCGTCCTTCGACGAGATGTTCGCGGCGACCGCGATCGCGGTGCCCTCGCCGAACCGGGCGTTGATCTCGGCGGCGGTCGCGGCGCAGGCGTCGGCCTTGCGGCTGGAAATCACGACCTTGGCGCCCTGTTCGGCCATCGCCTCGGCGGTCGCCTTGCCGATTCCGCGCGACGATCCGGTGATCAGCGCGACCTGGCCGCTCATGTCGAACAGGCTCATGCTCCGGCTTTCCTGGCAAAGTCCCACGCCTTTTCGGCGAGCGGACGGACGCGTTCGGACATATCCCTGGCGTGCTGCGACGAAGCGGTGCCCTCGATCACGCGCTTCTTGATGCCCTGGATGATGCCGGCGAGGCGGAAGAAATTATAGGCGAAATACCAGTTCATGTCGGGCACGCCGTCGCGGCCCGTCGCCTGGCAATAACGCTCGATCATCTCGTCGAGTTCGGGAATGCCGAGCCCCGCGCGGTCGATATCGGCGACCCCCGAGCGCCCGCCATTATCGGTCACCCACGCCATCGCGACATAGGTGAAGTCGGCCAGCGGATCGCCAAGCGTCGACAGCTCCCAGTCGAGCACCGCGAGCACTTCGGGCCGGTCCCTGGCATAGATCATATTGTCGATGCGATAGTCGCCATGGACGATGCTGGTGCGCGTCTGTTCGGGCAGGGTCGCGGGCAACCATGCGATCAGCCGCTCCATTTCGTCCATCGTCTCGGTTTCGGAGAGCCGATACTGCTTGGTCCAGCGATCGACCTGGCGGCCGAAATAATTGCCGGGCTTGCCGAAATCCGACAGCCCCGCCGCCTCGACGTCGACAGCGTGCAGCGCGGCGAGCGTGTCGATCATCGCATAGTAGGTCGCGCGGCGGTTTTCGGGGGTCGACCCCGGCATCGCGCCGTCCCAGATCGTCTGGCCGTCGACCATGCCCATCACATAGAACCAGCTGCCGACGACGGTCTCGTCGGTGCACAGCCCATATTGGCGCGCGACCGGGAAACCGGTCTTATGGAGCCCCGCCTGCACCTTATATTCGCGGTCGACCGCGTGCGCCGAGGGAAGCAGCGGGCCATAGGGCTTGCGGCGCAGGACATAATTGCCCGACGGCGCGGAGATTTTATAGGTCGGGTTCGACTGGCCGCCGGCGAACTTGCTCTGCGTCAGCGGGCCCTCGAAGCCTTCGACATGGGCCTCCATCCACGCCGTCAGCTTCGCCTCGTCGAGGATGTCGGCGCCCTCGGGCGCGACGGTGCCGCTGAAGGCCTTTTGCGCGTCGAGAGTCATTGGTCGAACACGATCACCGACCGCGCGGCATCGCCCTTCTTCATCTTGTCGAACCCTTCGTTGATCTGCGTGAGCGGGATCGTCTCGGCGACGATGCTGTCGAGGTCGAGCAGCCCGCGCAGGTAGAAATCGACGAGGCGCGGGATATCGACGGGGAAGCGATTGCCGCCCATGATCGCGCCCTGCAATTTCTTGCCCGAGAGCAGGTCCATCGCCGAAAGCCCGACTTTCTCCGAAAGCGGCATCATGCCGAGGATCGTCGCGGTGCCGCCGCGGCGCAGCGACGCGACCGCAAGGCTCGCCGAAGCGGGGCGCCCGACGGCTTCGATCGCATGATCGACCCCGCCCTTGCTGAGTTCGAGGATCTGCTTGGCGGCATCGCCGTCCATCGCATCGACGACGTCGGTTGCGCCGAGCTTCATCGCCAGCGCGCGCTTCTCGGGAACCGGGTCGGCGGCGATGATGCGCCCCGCGCCCGCGATCTTCGCGGCGTTGATCGTCGCGAGCCCGACGCCGCCGCAACCGACGACCGCGACCGTCTCGCCCGGCGTTACCTTGCATGCGTTGAAGATCGTGCCCGCGCCGGTGGTTACCGCGCAGCCGATCACCGCGGCGCGGTCGAGCGGCATCGCGGGGTCGATCGCGACGCACGCATGTTCGTGGACGAGCATCGCTTCCGAAAAGGCGGACAGGTTCAGCATCTGGTTTACCGGCGATCCGTCGGGCCGGGTGATGCGCGGCGCCGATCCCGCCGCGCGGCGCGTGTCGCCGCCCATGCACAGCGACATGCGCCCGCTGACGCAATATTCGCAATGGCCGCAAAAGGCCGACAGGCAGGTGACGACCGCGTCGCCGACCTTCACCGTGCGAACCTCGCTGCCGACCGCTTCGACGATCCCCGCCGCTTCATGGCCGGGAATCGCGGGCAGCGGATGCGGATAGGCGCCATCGATGAAATGCAGGTCCGAATGGCAGAGGCCGCAGGCGACGGTGCGGATGCGCACTTCGTGCGGGCCGGGCTTGTCGACGACGATGTCTTCGATCTGCAGCGGCTTGCCCGGTTCGATCAGGATCGCGGCTTTGGTCAATATCATCTCCATTTTGTTCCCCTCCCGCGAGCGGGAGGGGAGTTTTACTTAACGCGACACCCCGATGTCGCCCGACGAGAAGCCGGGCTCACTCGCTTCGCTGTGCTTGGCGAATTCGATGCGGGCGATCGCGCGTTCATGGACCTCGTCGGGGCCGTCGGCGAGTCGCAGGGTGCGCTGATGCGCATAGGCCTTGGCGAGGCCGAAATCCTCGGACACGCCGCCGCCGCCATGCGCCTGGATCGCGTCGTCGATGATCTGCAGCGCCATGTTCGGCGCCTGCACCTTGATCATCGCGATCTCGGCCGCGGCGGCCTTGTTGCCGACCTTGTCCATCATGTCGGCGGCCTTGAGGCACAAGAGGCGCGTCATTTCGATGTCGATGCGCGCGCGGGCGAGGCGATGTTCCCAGATGCTATATTCGGCGACCTTCTTGCCAAAGGCGACGCGCGACTGCAGCCGCTTCGCCATCTTGGCGATCGCCTCTTCGGCGACGCCGATCGTGCGCATGCAATGGTGGATGCGGCCGGGGCCAAGGCGCCCCTGCGCGATCTCGAAACCGCGTCCCTCGCCGAGCAGCATCGCGTCCTCGACGTTGACGCGCACGTCCTTGAGCTCGATTTCCATATGGCCGTGCGGCGCGTCGTCATAACCGAAGACGGGCAGGTGGCGCAGGATGTTCACCCCCGGTGCGTCGAGCGGCATCAGCACCATCGACTGCTGCGCGTGACGCTTGGCGGCGAAATCGGTCTTGCCCATCACGATCGCGACCTTGCAGCGCGGATCGCCCGCCCCCGACGACCACCATTTGCGGCCGTTGATCACATAATCGTCGCCGTCGCGTTCGATCCGCGTTTCGATGTTCGTCGCGTCGGATGAGGCGACCTGCGGTTCGGTCATCAGGAACGCCGACCGGATTTCGCCGTTCATCAGCGGCCCGAGATATTTTTCCTTCTGCGCGCGGGTGCCATAGCGATGGAACACTTCCATATTGCCGGTATCGGGCGCCGAGCAGTTGAACACCTCACTCGCGAAACCGACGCGGCCCATCTCCTCGGCGCACAGCGCATATTCGAGGTTGGTGAGGCCAGGGCCCTCGAACTCGAACGTCTCGTCGACATGGTGATGCGCGCCCGACTTCGGCGGCATGAACAGGTTCCAGATCCCCGCCGCCTTCGCCTCGGCCTTCAGATCCTCGACGACCTGGATCACCTTCCAGCGGTCGCCCGCCTCATCCTGTTCCTTGTAGACGGGAACTGCCGGGCGAACCTTGCGCTCGATGAACTCGCGCACCCGGCCCTGCCAATGCTGTTGCCGGTCGGTGAGATCGAAATCCATCTGTGTTCCTTTCCCTTTACGTTTACGTAAACCCTTGGACCGATTCGCCCGCCTTGCCAAGTCCCGCGGCGTAGAAAATTGCGCTCGCGCCGCCGGTCCTGCAATCCTCCGCTACGGCATCGCCGCGTCGTGATCGGCGGCGGCTCCGGCAAGCGCGGTGAGCCGCGCCTCGTGGCTCGCCCGGTCGATCGCATAGCGGCGCAGGCCGATGGCCGCGACGATCGCGATCAGGATCATCAGCCCGCCAAGAATCCATCCCATCGTCGCCGCGGCGCTCGCGGGCCAGTCCTCGGGCCGGATGCGCTCGCTGAGCCCGACATAGGCGACGAGCTGGCCGACGATGAAGAGACCGAGCGCCTGGCCGAATTTCTGCGTCATCAGATAGCCGGCAAAAAAGACGCCTTCGATGCGTGTGCCATGATCGACCTCATGCGCTTCGACGATCTCGGCGACCATCGACGAGCAGGAGATATGGCCGACGACCAGCCCGAACAGCGACACGGTCATGAACGTCAGCAGCAGCGCCATCGACGGCCAGCCGCCGAGCTCGGGCCACCAGCCGAGGTTGCGCGCCGCATAGGGAAGGAAGGCGACGGCGCTGCTGAACAGCACCGCGGCGATCGCCGTGTCGCGCTTGCCGAAGCGACGATGCGCGCGCCCGACCGCGACGAAGGCGCCGAACACGGCGATCGCGAGGCCGAGTGGATAGAGGGCGAGCTGGTCGTCGGTCAGCCGCCAGATGTACAGCATCGCATAATTGATCGCGGCGATCGTCGTCGCATAGCCGGTGACGACGAACAGCGCCCCGCTCGCCAGCGCGACGAAGGACGGATTGCGAAAGGCGAGTGCGATCTCGGTCAGCATCGACGGCCCCTGCGCCTTTGCAGGCTGCGACGGCAGCGACAGAATGCGGCGGTGCTGGCCGACCGCCGAGCCGAGCGTGGCGATAATGATCAGCGCCGCGCCGAATAGGCCGAAGGCGGCATAGCCCGATGGGTCGAGCAGGCCGTTCTGCGCCGGATCGTCCGATTTCAGGAAATAGCCATAGGCGAGCGCGGTCGTCGCCAGCCCGCCGAGCCAGCCGAACAGAAAGCGAAAGCGCATCAGCGTGGTGCGCTCGTCATAATCGCGCGTCAGTTCGGCGACGAGCGAGACCGACGGAATCTCGCACGCCGAAACGAGGATGCGCACCGCGATGACGTTGAGGAAGAGGCCGAGGGTCGAATGGGCGGCGATGTCGGGCGACACCCACAGCAAGGTCCAGGCGATCGCCATCGGCAGCGCCGCGCCATAGAGCCACGGCAGCCGCCGCCCGATCCGCGTCCGCGTCGCGTCGGACAGCCGGCCGATCAGCGGATCGACCATGGCGTCGACGATCATCGCGCCGATCAGCACGAGCGACACGGTGCGCGGATCGAAGCCTAGCACCTGGTTGTAATAGATCATGAAGAAGGTGGTGAGCCCCACCTCCTTCACGCCGAGCGCGACGCTGCCAAGCCCGTGCGCGAGCTTGAGCCGCATCGGCAGCGCGCCGGAAGAAACGACAGCGGTCATTGCAGGCCGGCGGCTTCCGACGCGGCGAGCGCGGCGAGGCGCGCCTCATGGTCGGCGCGGTTGATCGGGAAGCGCGAGAAGGCCCAGGCCGAGAGGATTGTCGCGACGATGACGATCAGGCTGTAGCTGATGACGAGCCGATCGACGATTTGCGGCGCGACCTCGCCCGGAACCGCCTTGGCGGGCAGTCCCGAGAGGCTGATGAGCAGGCCGGTCAGCCCGATGCCGACCGCCGTCGCGCATTTCTGGACGAACATCCAGCCGGCGGCGAAAATCCCCTCGGTGCGGCGTCCGGTCTCGACCTGCGATGCCTCGACGACATCGGCGAGCATCGACTGGCCCGAGATCATCACCATCACCGCGTTGACGTTCGACACGAGGATGAAGGCCATCAGCAAATTGCTCGAAAAACTCGATCCGGTCGCCGGCCAGTGCCCCGACAGGAACAACGCGAAGGGCACGGTCCAGAAGATCGTGCTGATCACCCCGCACACCACCGCGACCTTCTTCTTGCCGAACCGGTGATGGAGCGGCTGCACCATCACGAAGGACATCACCACGCTGATCATCAGCAGCCAGGGCAGCGCCGCAAAAGCCCCTTCCGAAAAGCGCCAGACGTAAAGATAGAGGAAATTCGAGATGGTGAAGGTCATCTGAGTGCTCGAAATCGCGATCAGCGACGCGCCGAGCAGGATCAGCGCGGCGGGGTGACGCAGCGATTCCCATATCTCGGCAAAGGCCTGTTTCGGCGACGAGCGCGGCGGCTTGGTCGCCGGCAGATGCGCGACGCGGCGATGCTGGCCGAGCGCCGAGACGATCACCGTCACCCCCATGATCAGCGCGCCGCACAGGCCATAGAGCCAATAGCCGGACGGATTGAGCTGGCCGAACTTGTGCGTCGCGTCGGCGCGCAGGAAGACGGTGTTGGCGAGGAAGAAGACGAGCAGGCCGCCGCCCCAGGCGAAGAGGAAGCGGAAGCGGACCAGCGCGGTGCGTTCGTCATAATCGCTCGTCAGCTCGGCGACGAGCGACTGCGACGGCACTTCGCAGCACGAGACAAGCGTCCGCACCAGCACCGCGACGACGACCAGATAGGCAAAGATATGCGTATGATCGTCGGGCGGCGACCAGAGCAGCATCCACGCAAGCCCGAGCGGCAGCGGGGCAAGATAAAGCCACGGGTGGCGCCGTCCCCAGCGCGTATAGGTGCGGTCCGAAAAATAGCCGATCAGCGGATCGACGAACGCGTCGGCGAGCAGCGCGAACATCAGCGCGAGCGAAACCAGGCTCGCGTCGAGCCCGACCACCTGACTGTAGAAGATCAGCAGGAAGGTCGAAAAGCCGTTGTCCTTGACGCCGTAAGCGACGCTGCCGAGCCCGTGGAACAGCTTGAGGCCCAGCGGCAGCCGCGTCTGCGGCGGCGTGTCGGCACTCACGCGGCGGTCCCGGCCCCAACGCCCCCTTTCGCCGCGTCCTCCATCGCGGTCAGCGCGTCGAACATCCCCGGCGCCTCGGGATCCCAGGCGTGGCGCTGACCGATCGTCAGCCCGCCGTCGACCAGCATATGGGTGCCGGTCATGAACGAGCTGTCCTCGCTCGCAAGATAGGCGACGGCATTGGCGATGTCCTCGGGCTGGCCGCCGCGCGCGACCGGCTGGGCGTGCGCGCTCATGTCGGCGATGATCGCCTTTGCCGCATCCTTGCTGTCGTCGGGCACGTCGAGCGAGGAGGTGAAGATATTGGTGTTGATGAAGCCGGGGCAGATCGCGTTCACGCGGATGCCATATTGGGCGAGGTCGGTCGCCGCGACCTTGGTCAGGTGCAGCACGCCCGCCTTGGCCACCGCATAAGCGGTCGGCGAATAGCCCGCGCCGAGCGCCGCGACGCTCGCGGTGTTGACGATGCTCGCGCCATTGCGTCCCTTCATATGCGGGCTTGCGTAACGGATTCCCATCGCGACCGATTTCAGGATCAGGTCCATCGAGCGGTCCCAGCCCTCGGGCGTGATCTCGTCGATCGGCGCGCGGTCCCCGCCGGCGGCGGCATTGTTGAAGACGATGTCGATCCCGCCGGCCTTTTCGGCGGCGGCGTTCATCAGCGCCTCGATATCGCTCGGCACGGTGACGTCGCAGCGGATGAAGCTGATCTTGCCGTTCGAGGCCGCGGCAAGCGCCTGCCCGCCCGCTTCATCGATGTCGGCGGCAAAGACATGCGCGCCTTCGCCCGCGAGTTTCAGCACCGCGGCCTTGCCGATGCCCGATGCCGCGCCGGTGACGACGGCGACCTTGCCTGCGAATCGCATATCCTGGAGCTCCCGTTTTATTTTGCCACCTAGCTTAGGCGCGCGTGAAGCCGCGTCAACGGCGTGCAATCCGACGCTACGGCGCCGTAACGGCAGCTTGGTGCGCTCAAGTTGACGCTTGCGTAAAGTAGCGAACCGGACGTAGATTTGGCCGCAGAAGAGGAACCGATAGGATGAGCGAAGAGGACGCTTTCCGCGCCGAGGTGCGCGAATGGCTGGAGGCGAATTGCCCTGCCGAAATGCGTGAGCCCGTGCGGGACGAAGGCGATGTCTGCTGGGGCGGCCGCAACTGGGTGTTCAAGAACGACGCGCAGAAGCAATGGCTCGAAGCCTGTGCCGGCAAGGGCTACACCGTCCCCGACTGGCCCAAGGCCTATGGCGGCGCCGGGCTGACGCCTGAGCAGACCAAGATTTTCAAACAGGAAATGAAGCGCATCCACGCGCGCTCGCCGCTCGACAGCTTCGGCATCTGGATGCTCGGCCCCGCGCTGCTGCAATTCGGGACCGAGGAACAGAAGGTCCAGTATCTGAACCCGATCGCGCGCGGCGAAATCCGCTGGTGTCAGGGCTATTCGGAGCCCGGCTCGGGCAGCGACCTCGTGTCCTTGCAGACCTTTGGTGAGGACAAGGGCGATCATTGGGTCGTCAACGGCAGCAAGATCTGGACGAGCTACGCCGACAAGGCCGACTGGATCTTCTGCCTTGTCCGCACCGACAAGGCGAACAAGTACCAGGGCATCACCTTCATGCTCTTCGACATGGCGAGCAAGGGGGTCACGACCAAGCCGATCCTGCTGATCAGCGGCAACAGCCCGTTCTGCGAAACCTTCTTCGACGATGTCGAAGTGCCCAAGACGCAGTTCATCGGCGAAATCAATCGCGGCTGGGACGTCGCCAAATATCTGCTCGGCCACGAACGCGAGATGATCTCGGGCGGCGGTGCGGGCGGCGACATGGTCAGCATCGGCGGCGCTTTCGCCAAGGCGTTCGGCAAGAACGCCGCAGGCGAACTCGACGACCCGATATTGCGCGCCGAAATGGCGGCGTTCGACGTCGATGTCTTCGCCTATCGCGCGATGGGCGAGCGTTTCATGGACATGTGGAAGACCGGGCGAGCGCATCCGGCGTCGTCGAATATGATGAAATATGTTGGCACCGAGCTCAACAAGCGCCGCCACGAACTGGTGATGTCGGGCGGCGGCAGCGAGGCGCTCGAATGGGACAGCGAAGAAACCAATGGCGGCGCCCGCGCGCGCGGCTGGCTGCGCACCAAGGCCAATTCGATCGAAGGCGGGACGAGCGAAGTGATGCTCAACGTCATCGCCAAGCGTATCCTCGACCTGCCCGGAGCCTGACCCCATGCCTTTGTATCACAATGACGACCAGGCGATGCTCAAGGACAGCGTCGCGCCTTTCGTGGCCGAACAGGCGCCGGTTTCGCACCTTCGCAGCCTGCGCGACTCTGCCGACGCCACCGGCTTCTCGCGCGACCTGTGGGCGCAGTTCACCGAAATGGGCCTGCCCGGCATGCTGGTGCCCGAGGCGCATGGCGGGCTCGGCATGGGGCATATGGAAGCGGGCATCGTGCTCGAGGAAATCGGCCGCAACCTGACCCCGTCGCCGTTCCTGTCGACCGGCGTTGGCGCGGTCGCCGCGCTGGCGAAGGCGGGCGGGACGCAGGCCGGCCGCTGGCTCCCCGCGATCGCGGGCGGCGAAGCGATCGTCGCGCTCGCGATCGACGAAGGCGCCAAGCACCGCCCCGACCGCATCGCGACCACCGCGACGCGCGCCGGCAACGGCTTCCGCCTCGACGGCAAGAAGAGCTTTGTCCTCCACGGCCATGTCGCCGACATGAGCATCGTCGCGGCGAAAACCGACGGCGGCCTCACTTTGTTCGCGGTGCCCAGGGACGCGAAGGGCCTGACCGCCGACCCGCGCCGCCTCGTCGACTCCTCACTCGCCAGCCATGTCACCCTCGACGGGGTCGAAGTCGATGCCGACGCGGTGATCGGTGAGATCGACGCGGGCGGCGACATCCTCGACGCGCTGCTCGCCGCGACGCGCACCGGCGCCGCGGCCGAAATGGTCGGCGTCGGGCAGGGCGCGATGGACAGGACCGTCGCCTACCTCAAGGAACGCAAGCAGTTTGGGCGTCTGATCGGCGAATTCCAGGGGCTCCAGCACCGCGCCGCGCATCTCTATGGCGAAATGGAGGTCGCGCGCGCCACGGTGATGAAGGCGCAGCAATTGCTCGACGAGGGCAGCGAGGGCGCGAAGCTGATGGTCTCGGTCGCCAAGGCGAAAGCGGGGCGCGCCGCCAACCTCGCGGTGCGCGAGGGCGTGCAGATGCACGGCGGTATCGGCATGACCGACGAATATGACATCGGCCTCTATATGAAACGCGACCGTGCGCTCGCCGAATATATGGGCGATGTGCATTATCATATCGACCAGGTCGCGCGTATGAACGGCTACTGATCTCACCCCTCCCGCAAGCGGGAGGGGCAGCGAGACTTGCGAGCTTGCTCGCTAGTCACAGCGGGGAGGGCATAGCGCCCAGAGGCCCCACCCCAACCCTCCCCTGAAGGGGAGGGAGCAAAAGGATGAGACAATGAACCTCCAGGATATGTTCGGCCTCGACGGCCGCATTGCGCTCGTCACCGGCGGCTCGCGCGGAATCGGCAAGATGATCGTCGAGGGCTATCTCGCCGCGGGTGCCGCGCGCGTCTATATCTCGGCGCGCAAGAGTGCGCAGATCGAGGACGCCGTCGCCGATTTCGAAACCCGCTATCCGGGCAAGGTCATCGGCCTGCCGGTCGATCTCGCGACGGTCGAGGGCTGCCGCGCGCTCGCCAAGGAACTCGAGGCGCGCGAGGAACGGCTCGACATCCTCGTCAACAATGCCGGCGCCGCGTGGGGCGAACCGTTCGAGGGTTTCCCCGAGGCGGGCTGGGACAAGGTGATGGACATCAACGTCAAGTCGCCCTTCTTCCTGACTCAGGCGCTGCACGGGCTGCTCAAGGCCGGCGGATCGCACGAGCGTCCCGCGAAGGTCATCAACATCGGCTCGATCGACGGTATGCGTTTGAATCCGTGGGAGACCTACAGTTATCATGCGTCGAAGGCCGCGATTCTCTATCTGACCAAGCGCCTCGCGGCGCGGCTGGTGGCCGATCATATCCTCGTCACCGCCATCGCGCCGGGGGCTTTCCAGTCGGACATGAACAAGGCGGCGCGCGATCATGGCGACGCGGTCGCGCAGAGCATCCCGACGAAGCGGATCGGCGCGCCCGAGGATATGGCCGGCGCCGCGATCTTCCTCGCGTCGAAGGCGGGGGATTATGTCGTCGGCGACACGATCACCGTCGACGGCGGCCTCGTCCATGGCGATGTCAGGACCAGCATCGACGCGTAACAGCCTCCCTCCTTCATCGTCATGCCGAACTTGTTTCAGAGTCCATGGCCTGCGCTCTCGGCTGATGCTGCGCTTGCCGCAACGTCCGACCATGGATGCTGAAACAAGTTCGGCATGACGAGAGGATTGGGATTCTTGACTCGTTTGCGATCCTTGGTGTATTATTCACATAATGCACCAAGGAGAGGCTCCATGCGTTTCGCTGCCCTGATTCCTCCGCTCCTTCTCCTCGCCGCCTGCGGGCAGGGCGCGGACAAGAAGGACCAGCCCGAAATCTCGATCAACGCGGGCGACGCAAAGGGCGGCGTGCATATCTCGGCCGGGGACGGTGGCGGCCGGGTCCAGATTGGCGGCGAAGGCGGCGGTATCGACGTCAAGATCCCCGATTTCGTCGATCTCGATGTCGAGAGCGATTTCGACATCGACGGGGTCAAGCTCTATCCGGGCAGCAAGGTCACGGCGGTCAATGTCGACGCGAACGTCAAGGACGACGGTGACAAAGCGCGGGTCGAACTCGGCTTCACTTCGCCCGTCGCGCCGACCAGGGCGGCCGACTGGATGGCGAGCGAATTCGCCAAAAAGGGCGTCACGGTCACGCGCACCGGCAACACGCTGGCGGGCAAGAGCAAGGACGGCGACGATTTCACGATCGACCTCGGCCCCGACGGCGCCACCGCCAAGGGCAAGGTGAAGATCACCAAGGGGTAAGCAACCGTCGCTCCCGCGAAGGCGAGGGTTACCCGCTGTTCCGGAGCGCGGTCGCGATCGCGTTGATCGTGAGCTGGATGCCCTCGGCGATGCGCGGGTCGGTTTCGCCGGCGCGGTGGCGCTTCATCAGCTCGATCTGGAGCAGGTTGAGCGGTTCGATATAGGGCAGGCGCAGCCGGATCGACGCTTCGAGCGCCGGATTCTTCTCGAGCAGCCGCGTCTGGCCGGTGATGGTGAGCAGCCCGTCGTGCGCGCGGTTCCAGCCGTCGCGGACGCGCATGAAAATTGCGTCATGCCCGTCGATATGATCCGCCAGTTCGGCATAGCGCGCCGCGATCCCCATGTCGGATTTCGCCAGCACCATCTCCATATTGTCGAGTAGCGCGGCGAAGAAGGGCCAGCTTTGCGCCATGTCGGCAAGCAGCGCCTGGTCGCCGAACGCCGCGAACGCCTCGCCCGTCCCGTACCAGCCGGGCAGCATCGCGCGCGCCTGCGCCCAGCTGAACACCCACGGGATGGCGCGCAGATCCTCGATCGCGCTGCTTTTCGTCCGGCTCGACGGACGCGACCCGATCTTCAGCGTCGCGATCTCGGCGATCGGGGTCATCGCGCGGAAGAAATCCTTGAACGTCGGCGTGTCATAGACGAGCCCGCGATACGCCGTGAAAGCGGTGCCGGACAGCGCGTCCATCGCCGCGGTGAAGCGGCCGCAATTTGCCGCGTTCAGCCCCGCCGGCTCGATGCTCGCGAGCAGGCTTGCCGACACCATCGCCTCCAGATTGGTCGCGGCGCCGTCGGCGGTGCCATATTTCGCCGCGATCACCTCGCCCTGTTCGGTGATGCGGATGCGGCCCTGCACCGTGCCTGCGGGCTGCGCGCGGATCGCGGCAAAGGCGCTGCCGCCGCCGCGCCCGACCGCGCCGCCTCGGCCGTGGAACAATTGCATCGCGCTGCCCGCCGCCGCGAACACCGGGGTCAGCGCATCCGACGCCTGGTGCAGCCCCCAGGTCGAGGTCAGATAGCCGCCGTCCTTGTTCGAATCCGAATAGCCGATCATCACTTCCTGATGCCCGCGGGCGGTCACCTGCGGGCCGATTTCGGGCATCGCGAAATAGCGCGCCATGATCGCGGGGGCGCGATCGAGATCGGCGATCGTCTCGAACAGGGGCACGACCATCAGGTTCGATTCGCCCGCCGCCTCGCCGCTCCGCCACAACCCCGCCTCGCGCGCGAGGACATGGACTTCGAGCAGGTCGGACAGATCCTGCGCCATGCTGATGATCCACTGGCAGATCGCCTGCCCGCCCAGCCGCGCCTGTACGTCGGCGGCGGCCTGGACGATCGCGAGTTCGCCCGCGGTCTCGTCGCTCCACTGGTGCCACGGCGCGGCGAGCGGGCGGTTGACGGCGAGTTCGCGGCACAGCAGCGCGACGCGCGCCTCCTCGTCGAGCGCCAGATAGTCGGCCTCGACCCCCGATACCCGCAGCAGTTCGGCGAGCACGCGCTCGTGCACCGCGCTGTTCTGCCGCATGTCGAGCGTGGCGAGGTGGAAACCGAACACCTCGACCGCGCGGATCAGCCGCCCGAGCGCGCCGATCCCCGCGAGTTGGCCTTCGCCGCTCGCCGACAGGCCATCGGCGATGGTGACGAGGTCGTGGCGGAAATCGGCAGGGGCTCGATAGGCGTCACCCGCCAGCGCCGACGGGCGCGGCGGCGGCCTGCCGACGATGTCGGCATAGGTCGCGCAAATCCGCGCATAAATGCCCGACAGCGCGCGGCGATAGGGCTCGTCGCTCCGGCTCGGCGCGGTATCGCCGCTCGCCTCGGCCAGCGCCGTGACTGCATCGGCGACCGGCGCCAGGCTCGCCGACACCGACAGTTCGGCGCCGAGCGCATGCACCGCGTCGGCATAATGGCTGAGCACCGCCGCCGCGTTGCGCGTCGTTGCCATGTGCAGCGTCTCGGCTGTGACGAAGGGGTTGCCGTCGCGGTCGCCGCCGATCCAGCTTCCGACGCGCAGGAAGCTTGCGGGGCGCTGGCCCAGTTCCTTTTCCCACCGTGCATAAAGCTTGGGGATCACCGGCAGGAAGACACCCTGCAAATAGGTCAGCGCATTGTCGATTTCGTCGGCGACGAACAATTTTTCGGTGCGCAGCGGCCGCGTTTGCCACAGCAGCACGACCTGGCGGCGGATCGCATCCTCGATGATGTCGCCCTCGGGCGTCTCATCGTGCCCGGCGTCGCGCAGCGCCATCAGGTCGGCGACGCGGTTCTTGTGGTCGAGCACCGACTTGCGCCGCACTTCGGTCGGGTGCGCGGTCAGCACCGGCGCGACGAGCGCGGCGTTCAGCAGCGCGGCCACCGCATCGCTGCCGATCCCGTCGCCCTTCAGCTTTTCGAGCGCCGCCGCGACCGTCGCCTCGGGCTCGGCGGCGACGCCCTGCCGGTCCTCGGCCAGGTTGGCGAGCATCGAGAAGAGCATGAAGCCGCGAACGAAGGCGATCGTGTCGTCGAGGCTCAGCGCGTCGAGCCCCGGATCGATCGCCTCGGCCCCCGCGATGCCGCGATGCCGGTCGACGCTCGCCGAGCGGATATATTCGGTCTGCCGGAATAATTTCTCGCCGCCATGGGCGCGAATGACGTCGCCGAGGATCCGCCCGAGATAGCGGATGTCGGGGTTCTGGCTGATCTGGATCGGCGGGCCCATGGACGCAGGGTGCTGCACGGCAGCGGACGCTACGTCAAGCGGCGCATAGCTATGCGCGCCCCGATGTCACGTCTCAGGCAAAAACGTCATGGGTGTCGTCGGAAAAACCCACGCCGCGTTGCAGAGCGAGGGCGCCGCGGAGACCTCCCACCATCGCGCCGAGCAGCACCGCGCCGACAATCCACGAAGTGGGACTCCCATTGAGCAGCGCAAAGACGAGATAGAGCAACATCGCCAGCGTTCCGACGATCAGGCCGCGGCCTCGACGAAGCAGCATCCCCGCCGCCAGCATCACGACAACCAGCCCCACGGTGATCAAGGTGCCGAGTTCGCCTTCGCCGACAAGGCGGATCAGATTGTCCGTGCCGACCGAAAGCCAAAGCCGCAATGCACTTAATGCCGCGACGATGAACAACGCCGTCGATGCCGTCTGCGCTGCGTTCAACGCACCGGCGCGCGTCGTCAGATCGGGCGACCAGAGAGTCTTGAACGTGCCGCCGATGCCGCCTTCATAAGCCATGATATGCCCCCTCCGGCCGGCCTCAGACACCCCCGCGTCGCGATCACCGGTGGAGTTGGGTATCAAGCTCTGAAATGGCGGTCCAGCTCTATGACGATCAGCGCGTCCGCACCATCACCAGCGTTCCCATGTCGATGTGCGGCTGTCCGTCGAAAGTCACGCCATTGTGCGTGTCGGTGATGAACATCAGCTTCCCCGACCCGTCGGTGATCCGCGCCGAGACCGAATAGCGGCCCCGCGGGTCGAGCTTGCGATGATCGACCGTCAGCGAAAAGGCGAAGGGCACCTGGCGGCCGTCGGCGGTGAAGGATTGCCGCGCGATCGTGCGCGACGGCGCGTCCATCAGGCTGACGTCGGCGAGCTGGATCTCGACCTGTGCGGTGGGCGGCAAGGCTATGCGCTCGCGATAGGTGACGCTGCCGGTGACGCTCACCGGCTGTTCTGAGGGCATCAGCGTCGCGCAGGCTGCGAGCGGCAGGGTTGCGAGGCTGAGCGCAAGGGCGCGGGCGGTACGGACCATGATAGTCTCCTGTTCTGAAGGGCTGGCGGCCCGTTAGAAGCGTTCAGGTGAACTTACGCTGTCCGCCCTGTTCGGGTTCCCGTCAGCCTTCCAGCTCGACATCCCAATAGAGCCAGTCGATCCAGCTTTCGTGCAGATAGCCCGGCGGAAAGGCGCGGCCATTGTCCTGGAGCTGCCAGCTCGTCGGGCGCCACGGCTGGCGATGGAGCGGCATATGCGCCTGCCGCGGGGTGCGGCCGCCCTTTTTCAGGTTGCACGGCGCACAGGCGGTGGCGACATTCTCCCACGTCGTCCGCCCGCCGAGCCGGCGCGGCACGACATGGTCGAAGGTCAGATCCTTTCCCGACCCGCAATATTGGCACGCGAAACGATCGCGCAGGAACAGGTTGAAGCGGGTGAAGGCCGGGTGCTGCGACGGTTTCACATATTGGCGCAGCGCGATCACGCTGGGGATTGGCATCGTCCGCGTCGGCGAATGAATCTCGCGCTCGTAATTCTCGACGATGGTGACGCGGTCGAGGAAAACCGCCTTGACCGCGGTCTGCCACGGCCACAGGCTCAAGGGGTAATAGCTGAGCGGCGTATAGTCGGCGTTCAGCACCAGCGCGGGGCAATTGTCGGGATGGCGGGCGAGATCGGGATGGAACATGGCTCTGCGACGCTACCCCCTATGCTGCTGCGCGGGATGGCGCGTCACTGCCGTTCCCAAGTGACAGCGCCATTACATCACGCATATGATTCTGGCGTCAAGGGGGCATCTGCCGCAAGATATGGAAGGAACCTTGCGGGCGCGGCACAGCTTATGGTCCCGCGACGCCGCCCGTGCTGACCCGCTTTGCGCCCAGCCCGACGGGCGAGCTTCACCTCGGCCATGCCTATAGCGCGGCGCTCGCGCACGCGGCGGCGCGCGCTGCGGGCGGGCGCTTCCATCTCCGCATCGACGATATCGACGGCAGCCGGTCGCGCGAGAGCCATGTCGCGGCGGCGCTCGCCGATCTTGCCTGGCTCGGGCTCGACTGGGACGGCGATCCGGTGCGCCAGTCGCACCATCTCGAGGCCTATGCCGCGGCGCTCGGCGATCTGCGCGCGCGCGGTCTGGTCTATCCCTGCTTCTGCACCCGCGCCGATATCGCGGCGAGCCTCGCCGCGCCGCACGGGCCGCCCAATGCTTCGGGCGCCGCCGTCTATCCGGGCATCTGCCGCCATCTGAGCGCCGCTGAACGCGCGCGGCGGCTGGCGGCCGAGGCGCATTGCTGGCGGCTCGACATGGCGCGCGCCGCGGCGCTTGCCGGCGACCTCGGCTGGGAAGAGGCGGGGCAGGGGATGCGCGCCGCCGATCCCGCCGCGCATGGCGATATCGTCCTCGCGCGCAAGGACGCGCCCGCCAGCTATCATCTCGCCAGTACGATCGACGACGCCGAAATGGGGGTGACGCAGGTGATTCGCGGCGCCGACCTGATCGCCTCGACCGACGTCCACCGTTTGCTCCAGGCGCTGCTCGGGCTGGCGACGCCCGTCTATCGCCACCATGGCCTCATCTGCGGTCCCGATGGCCGTCGCCTCGCGAAGCGCGATGCTGCCGCTTCGCTCGCCGCGCTGCGCCGGGTGGGGGTCGACGGACCGGCGCTCGCCAAAGATTTGCGCGAAGGGCGGCTTCCGGCTGGATATTCGCTGCAAACTCCCTAAATAGGGTTTCATGCAGATCTTGCTCGTTCTTGCCGTCGTCGTGGCGGCTGGCCTCGTCCTCTTCTCGCTCGCCCGCGGGCTCATCTATTTCGCGCAGGGACACCGCGCGGCGATGGACGGCACCGTCCATGAGAATCAGGTGATGCAGAACAAGATGATGATGGCCCGCGTCAAGTGGCAGGCGATCACCATCATCCTGCTCATCATCATCGGCGTGACAGCCGGCAGCAGCTAAGTCTTTGGTAAAGCTTAATAAGATTTACACCCGCACCGGCGACGGCGGCACCACCGGGCTCGTCGACGGTTCGCGCATCGCCAAGTCGGCGCCGCTGATGGCGGCGGTCGGCGACGTCGATGAAACGAACAGCGCGATCGGCCTCGCCGCCGCCGCGCTCGATCCGGCGAGCGACGAGGCGGCGATGCTGTCGCGCATCCAGAATGAATTGTTCGACCTCGGCGCCGACCTGGCGACGCCGCCCGACATCGAGTTCGGCTTCGGCCCGCACGACATGGCGCTGCGCATCGTCCCCAGCCAGATCGCGCGGCTGGAAAATGAGATCGACGCCATGAACGCCGCGCTCGAATCCTTGCGGAGCTTCATCCTGCCCGGCGGGACCGAAGCGGCGGCGCGGCTCCATCTGGCGCGCGCGGTAACCCGCCGAGCCGAACGCGCGGCCGTCGCGGCCGGTGCCGAGCGCGACCTCAACCCGCTCGCGCTCAGCTATCTCAACCGCCTGTCGGATCATCTCTTCGTCCTGACCCGGCACATCAACGCCGCGGCGGGCGGCGACATCCTTTGGAAACCCGGCGCGACGCGCTGACCGAATTGTAAGGGCCGCCCTTACTTTCTTCGCCACCCCGGACTTGATCCGGGGGCCCGCTTGTCACCGTCGCCGAGCGGGGCCCCGGATCAAATCCGGGGTGACGGGGAGGCGCAGCACGTTCGAGCGCCGCGTCCCATCTTCTTGTTCCCTTAATGTTCTAGACATTCCTCGGCGCTGTAACCATATTCGTCACCTCGGGGAAACCGAATCACCGTCGGGGGGATTGTCTCATCATGGCCAGCCGCACCGACACATCGACCCGCATCGACCCGCTCGATGAACTGGCCCGCCGGTTCGCCGCGACCCGGCGCCTGTCGCTCGATCTCGTGGCAACGCTGTCCGACGCCGACGCGAGCGCGCAGTCGATGCCCGACGCTTCGCCCGCCAAATGGCATCTGGCGCACACGAGCTGGTTTTTCGAGAGTTTCGTGCTGCGCGATCATCTACCCGGCTACCGCGCGTTCGATGATCGCTTCGCCTTCCTCTTCAACAGCTATTACGAGGCCGAGGGGCCGCGCCACGCGCGCCCGCGCCGCGGCCTGCTGACGCGGCCGTCGCTCGACGAAATCCGGGTCTGGCGCGCGCATGTCGATGTCGCGGTGCAGAGCGCGCTGCCTGCCCTGCCGCCCGCCGCGCTCGCTCTCGTCGAACTCGGCATCCATCACGAGCAGCAGCATCAGGAATTGCTGCTCACCGACATCAAGCATCTCTTCGCGCAAAATCCGCTCGGACCCGCGGTGTGGCCGCGTGAAACGACAATCGCGAGTGAAGTTGCGCAGTTTTCCGTGGCTTTGGCGCCCGACGCCGACCCGGCGGAGGCGTTCCAGTGGATTCGGGGGGCGGAGGGTGTCGTCGCGATCGGCCACGACGGCGACGGCTTCGCGTTCGACTGTGAAGGTCCGCGCTTTTCCGCGCTTCTGACTCCGCATGCTCTCGCCAGTCGGCCGGTCAGCAATGGCGAATGGCGGCAGTTCGTCGACGACGGCGGCTATCACACGCCGTCGCTCTGGCTCAGCGACGGCTGGGCGTGGGTCCAGGCCGAGGGGGTCGAGGCGCCCGCCTATTGGCGGGAGGGGCATATTTTCACCCTGTCGGGCTGGCGCGAGATCGACCCCGCGGCGCCGGTGACGCACATCAGCCTTTATGAGGCCGACGCTTTCGCGAGCTGGGCCGGCGCGCGCCTGCCGACCGAACAGGAATGGGAGGCGGCGGCCGCCGCCTGCGATCCGCACGGCGGCCAGCAGCTCGATGCGGCCGGGCCGGTGCAGCCCGCCGCCGCGGCCGGTCCGGGGCTGGAGCAGATGTTCGGCGGCGTGTGGGAATGGACCGGCAGCGCCTACCGCCCCTATCCCGGCTTTCGCGCGGCGTCGGGCGCGGTCGGCGAATATAATGGCAAGTTCATGAGCGGGCAGTTCGTGCTGCGCGGCGGTAGCTGCGCGACCCCGCGTGGCCATATGCGCGCCAGCTACCGCAATTTCTTTTATCCCCATCAGCGCTGGCAATTCACCGGCCTGCGCCTCGCCAAGGATCTCTGACATGGGCGTTGTGCGTCAACTTCGGCAGATTTCCGCCGACGATACAGGCATCGACATCGGCTTTCGGGCCGACGTCCGCGCCGGTCTTTCGCAGCGGCAAAAGGCGATCCCCGCGCGCTGGTTCTACGACGCGACCGGGTCGGCGCTGTTCGAGGATATCACCGCGCTGCCCGAATATTATCCGACGCGCAGCGAGACCGACCTTCTGACGCGCCACGCCGCCGACATGGCGGCGGCGATCGGCGCCGGCCGGGCCGTCGTCGAACTGGGCTCGGGCAGCTCGACCAAGACGCCGCTGCTGCTCCAGGCGATCGCCCCCGCGGCCTATGTGCCGGTCGATATCTCGGGCGATTTCCTGCGCGCCAGCGCCGACGCGCTCGCGGCGCGCTTTCCGGGACTGCCCATCTATCCGGTCGAGGCCGATTTCACCCAGGCGGTCGATTTGCCGCGCGAGATTGGCGCGCTGCCCAAGCTCGGCTTCTTTCCCGGCTCGACGATCGGCAACATGGTCGCGCGCACCGCGGTCGACCTTTTGCGGGGCTGGCGCGCGACGCTCGGCGACGGATCTTTGCTCTTGATCGGGGTCGATCGGATCAAGGATGTCGCGGTACTGACACGCGCCTATGACGATCCGGCGGGGGTCACGGCGGCGTTCAACCTGAACCTGCTCGAACGCATCAACCGCGAGCTTGGCGGCACGATCCCGGTCGAGAATTTCACCCACCGCGCGGTGTGGGACGACACCCATGCGCGAATCGAAATGCACCTCGTCGCCGCGTGCGACATGGACTTCACGGTCGACGGGCGCGGCTATGCGATGGCGAAGGGCGAAACGATCCACAGCGAGAACAGCCATAAATATGGTCCGCGCGACGCGAACCTGCTGCTCCGCGCTGGGGGCTGGACGCCGGTCCGGACGTGGGACGACGTCGATCCCGCCTTCGCGCTGATCCTCGCGCAGGCGACGGAGTTCCGCTCGGCCCCCTGAGTGCGCCCCTTGACGCGCGGGTCCGAAGCCGTAGGGGCACGGACACGGATTTCAGCGAAAGGAACAGGCATGATCGTCGGCGTCATCGGGGCAGGACAAATGGGCGCGGGGATAGCGCAGGTGTCGGCGGGCGCCGGTCACGACGTGCTTCTCTCCGACATCGACATCGCGCGCGCCGAGGTGGGCAAGGCCGGTATCGCCAAGGCGCTCGGGCGCCTCGTCGCCAAGGAAAAAATGGCCCAGGCCGACGCCGATGCGCTGCTCGGGCGCATCACCCCCGTCGCCGATCACGCGGCCTTTGCACCCGCCGACCTCGTCATCGAGGCGGCGACCGAGCGCGAAGAGATCAAGCGCGCGATCTTCGCGAGCGTCGGCGCGCATCTCTCCGCCACCGCGATCCTGGCGTCGAACACCAGCTCGATCCCGATCACCCGCCTCGCGCAGGCGGCGCCCGACCCGGCGCGCTTCATCGGCGTCCATTTCTTCAACCCGGTACCGGTGATGGGCCTGATCGAGCTGATCCGCGGCCTTGCGACCAGTGACGCGACGCTGGCGACGGTCGAGGCTTTTGGCCGCGGGCTGGGCAAACAGATCGTCCACGCCAACGACGCGCCGGGCTTCATCGTCAACCGCGTGCTGATGCCGCTGATCAACGAAGCGATCTTCGCGCTCGGCGAAGGCGTCGCGACGATGCAGGACATCGACGCGGGGTGCCGCCTCGGCCTCAACCATCCGATGGGACCGATCACGCTCGCCGACTTCATCGGCCTCGACACCTGTCTCGAGATCATCCGCGTGCTGCAATCGGGCACCGGCGACCCGAAATTCCGCCCCGCGCCTTTGCTCGTCCAATATGTCGAGGCGGGCTGGGTCGGCCGCAAGGCGGGGCGCGGCTTCTACGACTGGACCGGACCCGAACCGGTGCCGACGCGATGAATAGGCCGGGCCCCGGAATTTAGGGCTGGACCGCAGGCGCGTCCTTGCGCAGCATGTGGGCCGGAAATCCATGGGGGAGGACATCATGCGTTCGATCATCGCGGCCGCCGCGGCAGCCCTTCTCGCATCGGCCCCCGCGCACGCCCAGGAGGGCGCGCCCAAGGATTCGACGGTGAAGGACACCGCGAACACCGTGGCCGAACCCTTCGACGGCAAGGAGGTGCCGCCCAAGCTGCTGGCGATCGTCGGCGCGCCCTATTCGCTGGCCGGGCTCGGCAAATGCGCGGCGATCATCCGCGAAATCAACGAACTCGACGCCGTGCTCGGCCCCGACGTCAATGAGACGGTCGACAAGAGCCGGGCGCAGAAGCGCGAGGAAACCGCCGGCCGCGTCGCGGGCAGCGTCGCGGGATCGATCATCCCCTTTCGCGGCCTGATCGGCGAAGTGACCGGCGCCAATGCCGAACGCCGCCGCTATGCCGAGGCCGTCTATGCCGGGACGGTGCGGCGCGGCTTTTTGAAAGGCGTCGGACTCGAACGCGGCTGCAAGGCCCCGGCGCGCCCCTGAATGGAGAGAGATTGATGCAGGTTGCCGACATTCGTCCCTTCACCATCGACGTGCCGCAGGCGGCGCTCGACGATCTTCAGGCGCGGCTCGCGAACACGCGCTGGCCCGAGCAGGAGACGGTCGGCGACTGGGACCAGGGTGTCCCGCTCGCCTATGCGCAGGAACTCGCCGCATACTGGCAACGCGATTACGACTGGCGCAAGGTCGAGGCGCGGCTGAACGCGCTGCCCCAGTATCTCGCGGCGATCGACGGGCTCGATATCCATTTCCTCCACATCCGTTCGCCCAATCCCGCTGCGCGACCGCTGATCCTGACGCACGGTTGGCCGGGGTCGGTGCTCGAATTTCTCGATGTGATCGAACCGCTCTCCGCCGACTATCATCTCGTGATCCCGTCGCTTCCCGGCTATGGTTTTTCGGGTAAGCCGGCCGAAGCCAAGTGGAGCGTCGAGCATATCGCGGCGGCGTGGGACGCCTTGATGCTCGCGCTCGGCTATCCGCGCTATTTCGCGCAGGGCGGCGACTGGGGCAGCGCCGTGACCTCGGCGATCGGCGGCCATCATGCCGAGCATTGCGCGGGAATCCACATCAACATGATCGTCGGTCAGCCCGACCCGACGACGATGGCCGACCTGACCGAGGACGAACAGGCCTATCTCGCGCGCTTTGGCTGGTATCGCGCCAAGGACAATGGCTATTCGACCCAGCAGGCGACGCGCCCACAGACCCTGGGCTATGGGCTCGCCGATTCGCCGGTCGGGCAGATGTGCTGGATCGTCGAGAAATGCCACGGTTGGACCGATTGCGGGCACGAACCCGGCGGCCAGTCGGTCGGCGGACATCCCGAAAAGGCGCTGACCAAGGACGCGATGCTCGATGCCGTCAGCCTCTATTGGCTGACCAACAGCGCCGCCTCCTCGGCGCGGCTTTACTGGCACAGCTTTGCGACCTTCGGCTTCGGTGAAATCCATGTGCCGACCGGGTGCAGCCTGTTCCCGAACGAAATCATGCGCCTGTCGCGTCGCTGGGCCGGGCAGCGTTACAAGAATATCGTCCACTGGAACGCGCTGCCCCGCGGCGGCCATTTCGCGGCGTGGGAGCAGCCCAACCTGTTCGTCGGCGAAGTGCGCGCGGCGCTGTCGCAGATGACCCTATAGCGAAATAGCGGGCCGCCAGCCTCAAGGCCGGCGGCCCGCCCCCTTTTTTCCTTTCGGATCAGAGCGGCGTCATCACCGGACGGCAGGTTTCGGGCGCCGACCGCTGTGCGGTATTCCACGTCACCATATTGCCGTTGCGCGCAAGCCGCGCCCCGGTCCGGTTTTCATAAATCTGGCCGCGGTTCGCCGGCGTTGCTTGCAGGGTCATCGTGCGGCCGCGGTTGACGCGGACGATCGCGGCGTTGGGAAGATAGTTGACGGTCAATTTCGTACCGCGGTCGCACTGATAGCTGCTGCCGGTGCGGGGCGGGGTCGAAGCGCAGGCCGTGAGGGCCAGGGCCAGGAGGGACGCCGCGCCTATTTTCATGGCTTCCTGCATTGTTCTTCTCCCCTCAATAGCCCGAACGCACGCACAGCACGTCGGCCAGATAGACGCGGCCCGACACGGTCTCCATATGCTCGCGCGCCGATCCGTTCCATCCGATCGAGCGGCACCACGTGTCGGCGGTGCGCGCGGCGCAGTTCGCGGTCGCCGATCCATTGGCACAGGCGAGGACGCGGGTGCTGCCCTGCGCTGGCTGAGTGTGGAATTCGGCGAAATTGCCGCGCGCGACCTGGTCGTTCGCGGGCGGGCTCGGGTTCCAGCCGCCCCCGCCGCTTCCGACCGGGCGGATCGACTGGATGGTGATGCCGCGCAGGATATTGTTCAGCATCGGTGTGTCGCGGTCGATGGTGCGGCAATTGCCGCGATAGCGGGTCTTTTCGCACAGTTCCCACCGGCCGCTCTTCACGCGGACCGAATTGACCGGCCAGGCCAGGCCGAGATTGGGTTTGGCTTCGCCGATGAAGACCGCAGGCCCCTTATAGGCGGCATCGCGATAGATGGTCGCCTCGGCGGGGCGATAAAGCCGTTCGTCGGGCGTTTGGGCGCTTGAGGCGGCGAAAAATCCCGCCCCCATCGACAGCGCCGCGGCAGCAAGGATCGATACGCGATAAGCGGTTCTCATGGGCGACCTCCCCGATTGCAAATGCGCGCTTGGGATTTCTTATGTTCCCATGAGCTTACGCTATGTTCGACCGGCTTGCAAATCATCCTGGGCACCGGCTTCGCGGTAGGTCAGGGCGCCTTCGCTGGCGCCGCAGGAACGGCGGGCGGCGCGGTTGTCGTGGCGGCTATCGTCGGCGGTGGCGGCGCGACGGGCGGCGCGATGCCGAGCATCAGCCCGGCAAGCGCCGCCGACATCAGGTTCGACAGGCTGCCCGCGAGCAATGCCTTGAGACCCAGTTTCGCGATCATCGGGCGCTGGTTCGGCGCGAGGCCGCCGGTCACCGCCATCTGGATCGCGATCGAGCTGAAATTGGCGAAACCGCACAGCGCGAAGGTCGCGATCGCGATCGACGCGGGCGACAGCGTCGCCTGGATTTTGCCGAGGTCGATGAAGGCGACGAATTCGTTGAGGACGATCTTGGTGCCGAACAGCCCGCCGACCGCGGCGCTTTCATGCCACGGCACCCCCATCAGCCACATCACCGGGCGAAAGATCGTGCCGATGATCGCCTGGAACGACAGGTCGGGATAGCCGAACCAGCCGCCGATGCCTCCGAGCAGCCCGTTAGCGAGCGCGACGAGCGCGACGAAGGCGAGCACCATCGCGCCGACCGCGACCGCGAGCCGGACGCCGGTCTGCGCGCCCTGCGCCGCCGCCATGATGATGTTCGCGGGCTTTTCCTCGTCGTGGCTCGCCTCGGGCATGATTACGGGTTCGATGCCCAGATCCTTGGGATCGTCGGGCATCATGATCTTGGCCATCAAAATGCCGCCGGGCGCCGACATGAAGCTCGCGGCGAGCAGATAGGGCAGCAGATGTTCGCCGATCATGCTGGCATAGGCGCCGAGGATCGTCCCCGCGACCCCCGCCATGCCCACCGTCATGATGGTGAAGAGCTGCGACGGGGTCAGGCTGGCGAGATAGGGACGGATGACGAGCGGGCTTTCGCTCTGCCCGACGAAGATGTTCGCCGCGGCGCCCAGGCTTTCGACCTTGGTGATGCCGGTGATCTTCTGGATCGCGCCGCCGACCCATTTGATCACGAGTTGCATAATGCCGAGATAATAGAGGATCGAGATCATCGAGGCGAAGAAGATGATCACCGGCAGCGCCGCGATCGCGAAGCTGTGGCCGCCCATCTCGGGGCTTGCGAGCGGGCCGAAGATGAAATCGGTCCCCGCCTTCGCATAGCCGAGCAGGTTCGACACGCCGCCTGACATTGTCTGGATGATGCTACGGCCCCACGGGGTGCCGAGCACGAGCAGCGCGAAGCCCGCTTGCAGCAGGAAGGCGGGCAGGACGACGCGAAGGCGAATCCAGCGCCGGTTGGATGAAAAGAGCACGGCGATCGCAAGCAATGCGACGATGCCGAGCAGACCGATCAGGCGTTCCATGATAAAGAGTGCGTCCCCCGCAAGTTTGTTGCGCCCTGTCTAACGGGCTTTGGCGGCGGGGCAAGCCTGTGCGGATGCGGCATCTTTCCAGCCGCCGCAAAAGCGATTAAGCGGCGCCGATGGAAACTAGCTCTTCGCGCGTCATCGCGCCCTCGTTGCTGCTGTTCGCGATCCTTTATGGCGGGATGGTTCCGCTCGGCGGCTTCCTGGGCGCGAAGCAGGTCGCGCTGGGGCCGCTGGCGGTCGAGGCCGGGATTTTCCCCTTTCTGACGCTGATCGCCATCTCGAGCGGCATCGCCGAATTGCACGGGCGCGCGGTGGCCGACCGGCTTGTCCGGCTGGGTTTCATTCCGCTCGTGCTGGCGATCCTGCTGACCCTGTTCGTGCTGCAACTGCCGACCGATCCCGGCATGTACGAGCCCGCAAAAGCGGCGTTCCCCGTCATCGTCGGGCAGAGCTGGCGGATGATGGCGGCGGGGATTCTCGCCTATGGCGTGTCGGTCAGCCTCAACGTCTGGCTCTTTTCGCGGATGACCGCGAACAACGGGCGGCTGCTGCCGTTGCGCGGCTTCGTCGCCGCGGCGCTCAGCCAGATCATCGATACATTGATCTTCATCACCGTCAGCTTCTATGGCGTCCGTCCGATCGGCGATCTGATGCTCGGCCAGATGATCGCCAAGATCGTGCTGTCGGCGGTGATGGTGCCGCTGCTCGTGATGGCGGTGGTTGCGATCGGCCGCAAGCTCGACGCGAACAACGCTGGATGATGCCCGTGACCGATCCTTCGACAATGCCCGACCTGCTCGCCAAGGCCGAAACGCTCGTCGAGGCGCTGCCCTATCTGCAGCGCTATGCCGGCGAGACGTTCGTGATCAAATATGGCGGCCACGCGATGGGCGACCCCGAGGCGCAGCGCGACTTCGCCGAGGATGTCGTCTTGCTGAAAGCGGTCGGCATCAACCCGGTCGTCGTCCATGGCGGCGGGCCGCAGATCGGCGCGATGCTGAAACAGCTCGGGATCGAATCGACCTTTGTCGGCGGGCTTCGCGTCACCGACGCCGCGACCGCCGAGGTCGCCGAGATGGTGCTCGCGGGCAAGATCAACAAGGAAATCGTCAGTTGGATCGCCGGTCTCGGCGGTCGCGCGGTTGGCATTTCGGGCAAGGACGCCAATCTGGTGCTCGCCGAAAAGGTGACACGCACCGAGCCCGACCCCAATTCGGGGATCGAGCGCCACGTCGATCTCGGCTTTGTCGGCGAGCCCGTCGCGGTCGATCCGACGATCCTCACCAACCTGACCAAAGACAATTTCATCCCGGTCATTGCGCCCGTCGCGCTCGGTGCCGATGGCGCGACCTATAATATCAACGCCGACACGATGGCGGGCGCGATCGCCGGTGCGCTCGGCGCCAAGCGCTTCTTCCTGCTCACCGACGTCGCGGGCGTGCTCGACAAGTCGGGGGCGCTGCTCACCGATCTCGACCGCGCCGCGATCGATGCGCTCAAGGCTGACGCGACGATCACCGGCGGCATGATCCCCAAGGTCGAGACCTGCGTCGCCGCGGTCGATGCTGGGGTCGAGGCGGCGGTCATCCTCGACGGACGCATCCCGCATGCGATGCTGCTCGAAATTTTCACCGCACGGGGTGCGGGCACGCTCATTCACCGCTAAGACAGCCATCGAGACCCCCTTTACGGAGACGCCACCTTGTTCCTCATGTTTCTCCAGATCGTCCACATCCTGCTGACGGTCCTGTGGTGGTTCATCATCGCGCAGGCGGTGATGTCGTGGCTGATCGCCTTCAACGTCATCAACACCCACAATGATTTCGTCCGCCAGCTCTGGCTGATGCTCGATCGCATCACCGAACCGCTTTACCGGCCGTTCCGCCGCATCATGCCTGATTTCGGCGGGCTCGACCTGACCCCGATGGTCGTGCTGATCCTGATCATCATCCTCGACGGCCCGGTGCTGAACTATCTGGCGCGCTTCGCCTACGCCAACGGGATGGCGTGATGGCGACGCTGACGCACGCCGACGTCATCGACGGCAAGGCGTTCGCCGCGAGCCTGCGCGCCCGTATTGCCGACGTCGTCCCGGCCTTCGTCACCGCGACGGGCCGTGCGCCCGGCCTTGCGGTCGTCCTCGTCGGCGACGATCCGGCGAGCGCGGTCTATGTCGGGTCGAAGGGCAAGGCGACGCTCGCCGCCGGCATGGCGAGCTTCGAGCATCGCCTGCCCGCCACCGCGACGCAGGACGAGGTCGAAGCACTGCTTGCTCGGCTCAACGCCGATGCGGCGGTCGATGGCATATTGCTCCAACTGCCGCTTCCGGGCCATCTCGACGAGCAGCGCGCGGTGGCGACTATCGACCCCGGCAAGGATGTCGACGGGCTGACCCCGGTCAGCGCGGGACGCCTCGCGCTCGGCATCGCGGGGATGGTGCCTTGCACGCCTTATGGCTGTTTGCTGCTGCTGCAGGACCGGCTCGGCGACCTGTCGGGCAAGGATGCGGTGGTGATCGGCCGCTCGATCCTCGTCGGCAAGCCGATGGCGGCGCTGCTGCTCGGCGCCAACGCGACCGTCACCATCGCCCACAGTCGCACGAAGGATCTGCCCGATCTGGTCCGCCGCGCCGACATCGTCGTCGCCGCGGTCGGCCGGCCCGAAATGGTGAAGGGCGACTGGATCAAGCCCAGCGCGGTGGTGATCGACGTCGGCATCAATCGCCTGCCGCCAGCCGATGGCGCGGCGAAAGGCCGACTGGTCGGCGACGTCGACTTTGCCGAGGTATCGGCAGTTGCCAGTGCGATCACCCCGGTACCGGGCGGGGTCGGCCCGATGACGATCGCCTGTCTGCTTCGCAACACGCTGGTCGCCGCGCACCGCCGCGCTGGCCTCGCCGATCCGGAGGGCTTCTGATGCGCAACCTGCTCGCCGCCGCGACGGCGCTTGCCATGCTTGCGGGTGGCGCGGTGGCGGCACGCGAACGCAACCGCCCGCTCGCCGCGAACCCCAGCGGCTTCATCGCCGCCGAAATCGCCTTTGCACGGCTCGCGCAGGACAAGGGGCAGTGGACGGCCTTCCGCGAGACGGCGGCGCCCGACGCGGTGATGTTCGTGCCGCAGCGGGTGAAGGCGCAGGACTGGCTGAAGTCGCAGAAGAATCCGGCCGAGGCGGTGAAGTGGCAGCCACACGCGGTCTATGTCAGCTGCGACGGCAATGTCGGGGTGACCACAGGAGCGTGGCAAAAGGGGCCGGCGAATGGCTATTTCACCACCGTCTGGCTCCGGGATCCTAAAAAGGGCAAGATGACGTGGGTGCTCGACCATGGCGACGATCTGACGACCCCGCTCGTCGCGCCCGACTTCATCGAATCGAAGCAGGCGAAATGCGGGTCGCGACCCGGCGTGCCGATCGAGGCTGGCGCAGAGGGTGACGATAGGACGGTCGGCCTGTCGCCCGACCAGACATTGAGCTGGACCTCGACCGTCCACCCCGACCGGTCGCGCCGCGTCACCATACGGCTATGGGATGGCAAGGAGATGGCGACCGTCATCGATAATCAGGTTGCCGCGCCGAAATGATCGACCTCTTCATTTCGGCCTTCGTGACGCTGTTCGTCGTCATCGACCCGCCGGGCTGCGCGCCGATCTATGCCAGTTTGACGACGGGTGCGAGCACCGCGCAGCGGCGGTCGATGGCACTGCGCGCGACGGTCATCGCGGGGGGCATCCTGATATTCTTCGCGATGTTCGGCGAGGAACTGCTGTCCTTTCTTCACATCGACCTCGACAGTTTCCGCATCGCGGGCGGGATCATGCTGTTCATCATCGCGATCGACATGGTGTTCGAAAAGCGCACCGAGCGCCGCGAACAGCGCGCCGAAAAGGTCAAGGCGACCCCCGAGGTCGAGGATGTCTCGGTCTTTCCGATGGCGATGCCGATGCTCGCGGGGCCGGGATCGATCGCGTCGGTCATGCTGCTCGTCTCGCAGAACAGCGGGCTCGACCGCGCGCTGGTGATTTTCGGCGCGCTGCTGCTCGTGCTGCTGATCACGCTCGCGGCGCTGTTGCTCGCGGGGCCGTTCATGCGGCTGATCGGCAACAAGGGCGAAGCGGTGATCACCCGCCTGCTCGGCGTCCTGCTCGCCGCGCTCGCGGCGCAGTTCGTGATCGACGGGCTGAAGGCAAGCTTTTCGTCGCTGGCTTGAAGTGCCAATATAACAGCATGTTCCCCCACAAAGGCGGGCCCCCATCTCCGGCGGGTGCCATTTTGAACCGGCCGGAGATGGATTGCCGCCTTCGCGGGGATACACGGCTTCTCTTTGATGGCCTCGTTTACCTCGCGTTGTTCACGTCGTTCTGCGTCACCGGGGCGATACGGATTTCGACGCGGCGATTGCACTGATAATCGGCCTCGCTGCGTTCGGGCGCGCATTTAAGCTGCGATTCGCCATAGCCCAGGGTCGCCATGCGCGCGCGGTTGACCCCGCGGCTGGACAGATAGTCGGCGACCGACGCGGCGCGGCGCTCCGACAGGCCCTGATTATAGCTGTCGCTGCCCTGCGAATCGGTGTGGCCGTAAACGTCGATATAGGTGCTCGGATATTCCGACAGGGTCGAGGCGACGCTGTCGAGCGCGCCGCGGAACTGCGATTTCACCACCGCGCTGTTGAGGTCGAAGGTCACGTCGCCGGGCATGTTGAGCACGAGCTGGTCGCCCTGGCGCTCGACGTCGATGCCGGTGCCCGCGGTGCGTTCGCGCAGCTTCTTTTCCTGCTGATCCATATAATAGCCGACGCCGGCGCCGCCGACCGCGCCGATCCCGGCGCCGAGAATCTTTTCGGTGCGGTCGTGACGGCCGCCGACCAGATCGCCGAGCAGATAGCCGCCGAGCGCGCCGCCGATGCCGCCGATCGCCGCCTTCGAAATCGTTTGCTTGCCCGTTTCGGGGTCGGTCACGCAGCCGGTGAGCGCGAGTGCGCCGATGCCGGCGAGGGCGGCGAGCTTGATCGTCTTGCTGTTCATGTCTTTGGCTCCCTTTGTAAGTGGCGGCCGCCTGCTGGTCGTGCGAACCGCCGTCCGTGTCGATAACATATGCCGCGCCAACTGGTTCCAGAATCTGGCTGAACCCCGGCTGAGCGGAGCCATTGTGCTTTGCCGCCACCATCGCCTATAGGGTGGCGATGACCGAAGCTGACAGGGGCTGGGCGACGATGCGCCGTTGGGCTGCCCGATGACCCCCTTTCCCTGGTCCGATGTCGCGATCATCGCGGTGCTGATCCTTCTCAACGGCCTGTTTGCCCTGTCCGAGCTCGCGATCGTCTCGGCGCGCGGGCCGCGTTTGCAGGCGGCCGAAAAGCGCGGTAGCCGCGGCGCGAAGATCGCGCGCCAGCTCGCCGCCGATCCGGGGCGCTTCCTGTCGACGGTGCAGGTCGGCATCACGCTGATCGGCATCCTTGCCGGCGCCTATTCGGGCGCAAGTCTGGGGCAGCCGGTCGCCGACCGGCTCGCGGTGTGGTTCGGGCTCGACGCCGAACATGCCGCCAGGGCGGGCTTCGTGGTCGTCATCGGCGTTACTACCTATTTCTCGCTGATCGCGGGCGAACTGGTTCCCAAGCAATTCGCGCTGCGCGCGCCGGAACCGATCGCGATCGCGATGGCGGTGCCGATGGTCTGGCTGTCGCGCGTCGCGGCGCCGCTCGTCTGGCTGCTCGACAACAGCTCGGCGCTCGTCTTTCGCCTGCTCGGGCTCAACCGCGAGTCCGAGGACCGAGTGACCGCCGAGGAACTGCACCTGATCGTCGCCGAGGCGTCGAAATCGGGGGTGATCGAGGAAAGCGAGCGCGCGATCATCTCGGGCGTCGTCCGCCTCGCCGACCGGCCGGTGCGCGAGGTGATGACCCCGCGCATCGACGTCGATTGGATCGACATCGCGTCGGATGCCGACGCGGTGCGCGCCAAGCTGCTCGAAAGCCCGCACACGCGGTTGCCCGTCGCGCGCGGCTCGGTCGACGACATCGTCGGCATCGTCCAGGCGCGCGACATCGCGGGGGCGCTGTTTCGCGGGCAGGTGCTCGACCTCGAGAAACTGACGCGCCCCGCCAAGGTCATCCACGACCAGATCGACGCGATGGATGCGCTCGAAAGCCTGCGCGCGGCCGAGGTGCCGATGCTGCTCGTCCACGACGAATATGGGCATTTCGAGGGGCTGGTAACGCCGGCCGATCTGCTCTCGGCGATCGCGGGCGAATTCGCGTCGGACCAGGACATCGGCAACGAACCCTTCGTCACCGAACGCGACGACGGCAGCTTGCTGATCGCGGGGTCGATGCCCGCCGATCAGATGGCCGAACGGCTGGGGATCGAGCTTGGCGACGACCGCGACTATGCGACCGCGGCGGGCCATGCGCTGGCGATCCTGAAGCACCTGCCCGCCGAAGGCGAAAGCTTTACCGACCGCGGATGGAAGTTCGAGATCGTCGACATGGACGGCCGCAAGATCGACAAGCTGCTGGTCAGCGAAATTCGAAGACCAAAGGGCGACGAGGCCGAGTGATGCGGGGCGCTTATCGTCCTTAAAGCCACAAAGGCCCCGCATCGACGCCTTCAAAATGTGTCCTTTGTGGCTTTAAGCGGCGCGGCATCTTCGCGAATGGCGGCGCGGACGACGTCCATGTCGGGACCGCCCGTGACGTCGATCGCGCCGCCGCGCAGGATGCGAACCGTGGTGACGCCGTTGAGCGCGCGGTCCATCGCATAGTCGAACTGCCGCATACGGCCCATCGAGAGCGCGCTATCCCACGCCGCCGCAAAGCTGTCGGAACCGGGACGCTCGCGCAGGCGATAGGCCGAGCGGCGGCCCATCCCGACCACTTTCGCCGCCTGTCCGACCGAACCCATCGCCTCGAGCGCGCGGATGAAACAGGCCTGCGTTTCCGGCGTCCAACCGTCAGCGCGCTGGCGCTGCCCGGGCACGGGGTTGAAGGCGAGGCAGCTATCGGCGAGCAGCAGCGATGGCGAAGACGGGTTGGTGCGTTCCATCCGCCAGTTTGAAGCATGGCGGTATAATGTAGGAAAGGGTTATTTGGGGGGTGGCTTTGCGGTGGGGCGTAGCCTCACCTCCAGCCCGTTATCCCGGGCTCCGCCTTTTCCTTCAAGACAGCCTGCCCCCCGGGTCAAGCCCGGGGTGACGATACAGGAAAGCTTGGGCAGGAAAGCTTGGGCAGGAAAAAAGGGGAATGACGAGGTTATAAGATACCTAACATCGCCCTAGCGGTTGCATCCGGCCCCTAAAGCTCCCCGCCGAGCGCGCCATATTTCGCTTCGAACCCCGCCTTGTCGCCGCGCGCGAGATAGGTCGCCTGGTCGACGATATTGTCGCGCGCGATGCGGCCCTGGAAGGCGCCGAGCTGGGCGTCGATCGTGGCGATATCGGCCGCGGTCCAGGCCGCGACCTGCTGGAAGCTGGTGACGCCGAGGCCGTTCAGGAGACCGGCCAGCTTGGGTCCGATGCCTTTCAGCAATTGCAGATTATCGGCCTTGGCGGGTTTCGCTGCGGGCGGGGGAGCGGCGGGCTCTGCGGGGATCGCGGCGGTGGGTTCGGGTTCCGGCGCTGCGGCGGCCGGCGGCGGCGCAGGGGCCGGCACGGCGGGCGCCGGCGCGGGATCGCGCGGCTTGAAGCGCGCCGGTTCGGCGGCGACGATCTCGGGCTTCGCTGCTTCGAGCGGCTTCTTCGGTTCGGCGGCCGGTGCGACCGGCGGCGCGATCTCTTCGGGCCTGTTGCGGCCGAACAGCCACCACAGCAGCACGATCGCGACGACGAGGCCGACGACCGCGATGACCCAATTTTCCTGCAACCATGCCATGACCATCTCCCTATTTTCGCCTCAGCCTATTCGGCCTTTGGAGCGGGGTCGACTCCTAATTCCCTCGTCATTCCCGCTTTCGCGGGTAGGCTATAGCCGATCCTGATTACTCCGCTTCGCGCTTTACCTCGCGCCAGCCGATATCGCGGCGGCAGAAGCCGCCGGGGAAGTCGAGCCTGTCGACCGCGGCATAGGCGCGCGCCTGGGCTTCGGTGACGCTCTTGCCCGTCGCGGTGACGCTCAGCACGCGCCCGCCCGCGGCGACGAGGGTGCGGTCGTTGCGGGCGGTGCCGGCGTGGAAGACGCGCACGCCGCCCGCCTCGGCTTCGGCGATGTTGTGAATCGCGCCGCCCTTTTCGGGGATGCCGGGATATCCCTTCGCCGCCAGGACGACGGTCAGCGCATAATCGTGCGAAAAGGCGGGTGGCTCGGCGGTGGCGAGAGCACCGGTCGCCGCGGCATGGAGCAGCGCGGCGAAATCCCCCTTGAGGCGCATCATCAGCACCTGGCATTCGGGGTCGCCGAAGCGGCAATTATATTCGATCAGCTTCGGTCCCTGATCGGTGAGCATCAGCCCGGCGAAGAGGACACCGACATAGGGCGTGCCTTCGGCCGCGAGCGCCCGCACCGTCGGGCGGAGGATGCGGTCCATGACCTGCGCTTCGAGGTCGGGGGTCAGGACCGGCGCGGGGCTGTAGGCGCCCATGCCGCCGGTATTGGGGCCGGTGTCGCCGTCGCCGACGCGCTTGTGGTCCTGCGCGCTGCCGAAAGCCATGACGTTGGTGCCGTCGGAGAGCGCGAAGAAGCTCGCTTCCTCGCCGGACATATACTCCTCGATCACCACCTCGGCCCCCGCGCCGCCGAACGCGCCATCGAACATCTCTTCGATCGCCGTCTCGGCCTCGCCGCGCGTTTCGGCGATGATCACGCCCTTGCCCGCGGCAAGACCGTCGGCCTTGATGACGACGGGAATCACAAAACCGTCGAGGACGGCCAGCGCTTCCTCGGCGCTCGTGCAGCGGGCATAGGCGGCGGTCGGGATGCCGGCGCGCGCGCAAAGATCCTTGGTGAAGCCCTTCGATCCTTCGAGCCGCGCCGCGGCGGCGGAGGGGCCGAACACCGGCACCCCGATCGCGCGCAGCCGATCGGCAAGCCCGGCGACCAGCGGTGCCTCCGGCCCGACGACGACGAAATCGATCATATGGGCGCGGACGAAGGCGATCAGGCCGTCGAGGTCGTCGGCGGGAACGGCCGAGCATTCGGCGTGAAGTTCGATCCCCGGGTTGCCCGGAGCGGCATAGAGCTTGGCGCAGCTTGGCGATTGTGCCAGTTGCCAGGCCAGCGCATGTTCGCGGCCCCCCGACCCGATGAGCAGGATATTCATGGCAGTCCCTTTTCCCGATATGGCGTCCGGCGACGACGGTGCAGCGCGGCTGTTAGCCGAGGCCGCGCCGGGCGACAATGTCGATCGGTCGCCGCCCGGCGACGGGGCGCCTCCCCTGTCGGTGAGCCAATTGTCGGCGGCGATCAAGCGCATCGTCGAGGACGGCTTCGCGCGCGTTCGCGTGCGCGGCGAACTGTCGGGGGCAAAGCGCGCCGCGTCGGGGCATTTCTATGCGGCGCTCAAGGACGACAACGCCCTGATCGACATGGTGATGTGGAAGGGGCAGGCGGGCCGCCTCGCGTTCCGGCCCGAGGACGGGATCGAGGTGATCGCGACCGGCAAGCTCACCACCTATCCGGGGCGCTCCAAATATCAGCTCGTCGTCGACAGCCTCGAGATCGCGGGCGAAGGCGCGCTGATGCTGCTGTTCGAGAAATTGAAGGCGCGGCTGGGCGGCGAGGGCCTATTCGACCGCGAGCGCAAGCAGCCCCTGCCGCGCCTGCCGCGGATCATCGGCGTCGTCACCTCGCCGACCGGCGCGGTGATACGTGACATCCTTCACCGCCTCGCCGACCGCTTTCCCACCCACGTCATCGTCTGGCCGGTACTGGTGCAGGGCGAGGGCGCGGCGGCGCAGGTCGCCAAGGCGATCCGCGGCTTCGACGCGCTTGTGCCCGGCGGGCCGGTGCCGCGTCCCGACCTGGTGATCGTCGCGCGCGGCGGCGGGTCGATCGAGGATCTGTGGGCGTTCAACGAAGAGGTGGTGGTGCGCGCGATCGCCGATTGCCGCATCCCGACGATCAGCGCGGTGGGGCACGAGACCGACGTGACGCTCGCCGATTATGCCGCCGACATGCGCGCGCCGACCCCGACCGCGGCCGCCGAACTGGCGGTGCCGGTGCGCGCCGAACTGGCCGCCGAACTCGCGGCGCGCGGCGGGCGGATGATCGGTGCGGCGAGCCGCCATGCGGCGCTGGCACGCGAACGGCTGGTCGCGCTGGCGCGTCATCTGCCGAAGCGCGAGGCGCTCTATGCGCCGCAGCGCCAGCGGCTCGACGATGCCGAGGGGCGGATCGACCGGGCGCAGCGTCACCGGCTCACCGTGGTCGCCGAGCGGCTCGCGTCGCGCGCCGGGGCGCTGCGGCCGTCGCTGCTCGCACGAAGGCTCGACCGCGACCGGGCGCGGCTGGAGGGGCTGGAGCGATTGTTCGCGTCGCTCGACCCGCGCGCGCTGCTGTCGCGCGGCTATGCGATGGTGCGCGATGCCGGGGGCGCGATCGTCACGAGCGCGGCGAAGGCGCGCGCCGCGCGGCGTCTGCGGCTCCAGTTCGCCGATGGCGACGTCCCCGCCGAGGTCGCGGATGGCGAGGCGCCGCCGCCCGCGCCCCGACCGGCGCGCAAGGCGCCGCCGCCGAAACGGGGGCAGGGTGAGCTGTTCTGACCGGCCGGGGGTGGCCGCGCGCGGCATAGCTGCTATAGTCGGCGTCCTGCTTCGCCCTCGAACGGACCTTGAATCATGCTGATCGCCAGCCGCAACCGCCTCGCTCGCCTGCACTATGGCCCCAATGGTTTCCGGGTGCTGTCGCCGGGCGACCATGTGCTGTGCGCGGTGACGGGCGTGCCGATCGGGCTTGACGAGCTTCGCTATTGGTCGGTCGCGCGGCAGGAGCCCTATGCGACCGCCGCGCTTTCGGTGCAGGCCGCGCTCGACAGCAAGGCATGAAGCGGTCGATACGGGCGCCGCACCTGCTCGCCGCGCTGGCGCTGCTGACGGTTGCGGCCGGATGCGTGCCGGCTTCGGACGCGCCGGCGAAGCCCGCGCCATCACCCGAGCCTTCGCCCTTCACCGACCCCGGGCCGCCGTTGCCGCCGCCCGCCGCGCCGCCGGTGCGCGCCGATTTCCTGCTGCGCGGGACGCCCGAGCAGGGCGCGGTGATGCTGGGGCAGGCGCCGGGCGGAACGCGGACGCTGACGCTCGACGGCCAGCCGGTGCCGCTGGCGAGCGACGAGAGCTTCCTGATCGCTTTCGACCGCGACGCTGCGCCCCTGGCGCGGCTCGTCGCGACGCTGGCGTCGGGGCAGCGGGTCGAGCGGGCGCTGACGGTCGCCGCCGGAAGCTGGCGGATCGAGCATATCAATGCACCTTATAGAGGCGGCGCGTCGAGCGACGCCGAGTTCGCGCGGCGGCGGCCGGCCGAACTGGCCGAGATCGCCGCGGCGCGTGCGACCCCGGTCGAATCGGACGGCTGGCGGCAAAAATTCCGCTGGCCGGTGACCGGGCGTTTCTCGGGCTTCTTCGGCTCGCAGCGCGTCTACCAGGGCAAGCCCGGCAGCTATCATAGCGGCACCGACGTTGCGGTCCCCGCGGGAACGCCCTTCTTCGCACCCGCCGACGGGGTGGTGACGCTCGCGGCGTCGGCGCCCTTCACGCTCGAGGGCAATCTGCTCATCGTCGATCATGGCATGGGGCTGTCGAGCGCCTTTCTCCATTGCCAGCGGCTCGACGTGAAGGTCGGCGACCGGGTGACGCAGGGCCAGCAGCTCGGGCTCGTCGGCCGCACCGGGCGCGCGACCGGCCCGCATCTTCACTGGGGCCTCAAATGGCAGGGCGCGCGCCTCGACCCCGGAAAACTGGCGGGGCCGATGGGCGAGCAGGCGTCCGGGCGATAATATCAATTGATATTATATTTCGTGGTTGAGGCCTGGCGGACGCCTTCTATTTCGCCGCGATTCCGGTCTGTTGCAAATACGTCACAATCGGCGACGAAACGGCCGTCCTCCCCGCAAATCACCTTTACTCCACATGAATGAAAGACCATCCCGCACGCTATCGGGGCATCTTCAGGGGCGGCATTGCGCCGTTTTGCGATAGGGGTCCGGGTGTATCATCAACAGTAGCAAGGGACTGCACTGTGAAAACCACGCATTATTTGAAGCTTGGCGCTGCGCCGTTCGTACTCGGCATGGGTCTGCTTGCCGGCGCCTCGCCCGCCTTGGCGCAGGACGCCCAGGCCAGCGACACGGCCGCCACGAACAACTCCGAAATCGTCGTTACGGGTACGTTGATCCGTAACCCGAACCTCGAACAGTCGACCCCGGTCAACGTGACCACGGCGGACGTCATCGAACTCAAGCAGTCGAACGTCGCCGAAGAAGTGCTGCGCGAAATGCCCGGCGTGGTCGCGAACATCGGTTCGGCCGTGAACAACGGCAACGGTGGCGCCTCCTACGTCGATCTTCGCGGTCTCGGCTCGACCCGCAATATCGTGTTGCTGAACGGCAACCGCGTTGCGCCGTCGGACGTCAACGGCCGCGTCGATCTTAACAATATTCCGCTCGCGCTCATCGAGCGCGTCGATGCGCTGACCGGCGCTGCGGTGACCACCTATGGTGCCGACGCGATCACCGGCGTCGTCAACTTCATCACCAAGCGCGATTTCGCCGGCCTCGAAGTGAATGCTTCGGAACAGCTGACCGAACAGGGCGACGGCAACGTCTTCCGCGTCGACGCCACCATCGGCGCCAATTTCGACGACGGTCGCGGCAATGCGGTGCTGAGCATCGGTTACCAGCAGGCCGATCCGGTCTATCAGGGCCAGCGTTCCTACTCGGCCGACACGCTCGACAGCTATTCGAACACCTTTGTCGGTTCGGGCACGGGCGTTCCGTCGCGTCTCTCGGGTACCCGCGGCCTGACGGGCGGCTTGCCGAACACGATCGCGCAATATGCCCAGACCGGTACGGTTCCGAACCCCAATTTCGACCCGACCATGCCTCCGAGCGCCACGAATCCCGCGACGATTCCGGTGCTTGCGCTGCAGGCTGGCGGCGCCGCAAACGGCGGCGTGCGTCAGGTCAATGCGGACGGTCAGGCGGTCGGCACCTTCGCGACCTACAACTTCAACCCGTTCAACATCTACCAGACGCCGTTCGAGCGCTTCAACATCTATGGCCAGGCCAATTATGAGGTCTCGGACGCGGTTGAAGTCTATACGCGCGGCATGTTCTCGAAGAACACCGTGTCGACGATCATCGCGCCGTCGGGTTCGTTCGGCGGCACCGTGACGGTCAACCTGAATAACCCCTTCCTGCCTGCGGCGCTGCGCAACCAGTTCTGCGCGCTCAACGTCGCTCCGGTGGTCAGCGGCGTTGATGCCGACGGCAACGCGGTTTCGGGGCAGACGGTGTATAAGGCACAGATTGAGCAGGACGATTGCGACGCGGCGGCAACGGCAACCGGTCGTGATGATCCAAACTATCGCGAAGTCACGACCGCGCTTTCGCGCCGCACGCCGGAAGTCGGTCCCCGCATCAGCGACTATCAGACGACCTTCTTCGACTATCGTCTGGGTCTGCGCGGCGGCATCACCGATTCGATCGACTGGAGCGTCGAGGGCGCTTATGGCGAATCCGAGAATATCCAGACGATCAAGGGCTATACGCTGCAGTCGCGGTTCCGCGAGGCGTCGCTGTCGGATGACGGCGTGACTTGCCAGAGCGGCAATGCGGACTGCGTCCCGGTCAACATCTTCGGCCCCGAAGGTTCGATCACGCCCAACATGGCGCGCTTCCTGTCGGAACGGAGCACCTCGACCAACCGCACCTCGCTTGCGCAGGCTCGCGGTATCATCTCGGGTGACCTCGGTTTCGCTTCGCCGGGTGCGGTGCAGCCGATCGGTTTCGCGATCGGCGCCGAATACCGCAAGTATAAGGCGCAGCAGTCGTCCGACCTGCTCGCCAAGACGGCGGGTGAACTCGGTGGCGCCGGTGGTGCGGCTCCCGACATCGATGGCGGCTACGACGTCTATGAAGCCTATGCCGAAGTCGTCGCGCCGCTGATCGAGGACAAGCCCTTCTTCGAGAGCCTGACTCTTGAAGCCGGCATCCGCTATTCGGATTACAGCATCAAGGGCGCCGGTGGCTACAACACCACGACCTGGAAGGCTGGCGGTAGCTGGGAACCGGGCGCGGGCGTCAAGTTCCGCGGCAACTACAGCCGTGCGGTTCGTGCGCCGAACATCGGTGAATTGTTCACGCCGGCGACGGTTGGCCTGACCAACCTGGGTATCGACCCCTGCGCCGGTGGGGCGCCGGTGGGCGACGCCAATCTGACCGCCGTTTGTATCGCGCAGGGCGCTCCGGCCGGCACGATCGGTTCGATCGAAAACCCGAGTGCGGCCCAGGCTAACATCACCGCGGGCGGCAATTTGAACCTGCAGCCCGAAAAGGCCGATACCTGGACGCTCGGCGTGGTCTTCCAGCCCGACTTCCTGCCGCGCTTCAACCTGTCGCTCGACTATTACAACATCAAGGTCAACGACGTGCTCGGCACGCCGCTGCCGGGTGACATCATCGGTGCTTGCTTCAATGGCTTGTCGGCGGCGAGCGCGACCGATCCGGCTTGTACGTCGATCCGTCGTAACCCGATCACCGGCGGTCTCGACGGCGATGCGTCGACCACTCCGGGTCTGTTCGGTCTGACGAACAATCTGGGCCGGTTGTACACCGACGGTTTCGACCTGCTGATGAACTGGAACACCGACCTCGGCTTCGCCAATCTGAATTGGTCGTTCGTCGGCAACTGGACGCGTCATTCGAAGTTCAACGCGAATGTGGCCGATCCCGATTCGCTGAACCGCGAATGCGTCGGCTTCTACAGCGTGAACTGCTCGTTCACGGGTTCGATCCAGCCCGAGTTCCAGTTCTCGAACCGCTTCACGCTCGGCTTCGACAAGGTCGATCTGTCGCTGCTGTGGCGCTGGCAGGACGGCGTGTCGTTTGAGCCCGCGCAGTTGCAGGCCGACATCGACGCGGCTCTGGGCGCTCCCGACGACTGCCCCGATCCGACGGGCACCGATGCTGGCGGTTGCGTCGTCGATCCGCAGTTCCGCCACATCAAGGCGAAGAACTATTTCGACCTGACCGCGCGCTTCAACGTGAGCGAGAATCTGACCTTCACTGCGACGGTTCAGAACATGCTCAACCAGAAGCCGCCGATCGTCGGCAACACGATCGGTTCGACCACCTACAACAGCGGCAACACCTTCCCGTCGACCTACGACGCGCTGGGCCGCCGCTATGCGGTGTCGGCGAAGCTGAAGTTCTAGTCGCTTCATCAACGCAAAAAATTGGGGCGGACAGCAATGTCCGCCCCTTTTTTGTGCTTATGTCGTTTGCGAGCGGCAGGTCCGGCGTTGGTGTCGAACGGGTGGTGGCGCCGGGCGGCCGACGGGTGAGCTGCGGCTCGGCGGGATCAGCGCGGCAGCAGTGCGTGCGGAAGCGTGAGGGGAATGCCTGCGCCATCGGCGACGGCCGCCGCCCAGCCGACGATTTTCTCGACTTCGTCACCATAGGCTGCCTCGGCGGCGGCCAGATCGTCCTGCCGCTCGCCCGGCGCGAAAGGTTCGCCCGATTTGCTGTTGCGCGTCAGCGCCGGATGGGCGGGAATCGCCGCCCGGTCGCCGGCGATCGCATAATGATCCATCGCCGCCGCCACCGCGGCCGCCGGGTCGCGCGTCAGCGTCTCGCTGTCGAGCGCGGCGATGCGGTCCGGGGCCCAGGCGAGCAGCGCGGCAAACGCCTGTTGCTGCGCAAGCCAGCCGACGGCTGCGACCTGCAGGTCCGACTGGCGAAAATAATCGCGCGGTTCGAAACCGAGCTGGACGAAACCGTCGGCCAGATAGCCCTCGAGAAGCTCGCGGCACCACAGGCGGCACCACAGCCCCTTGCGCGCCACCGACAGCAGGAAATCGCGTAGCGGCGCATAGAGGAGGATCGCCCGGGCATCGGGCCGCAGCATCAGCGCGCCCCGCGCCAGCGGGTTGAAGATGTTCGACGGCTTGATCACCACCGCTTCATCGGGGCCGAAGCCACGGCCGAGCAGGGCAAGCGCGTCGCTCATCACCCGGCCGTGGTCGCGCGGATCGGCGCCGCGCCGCCGCCAGCCGACCATGTCGTTGAGCAGCACGGGTTCGGACAGGCTCGTCGCCGCGCCCGGCTGGTCGAGCGCCTGCACCAGCATCGTCGAGGCGCAATAGGCCGAGTGGAACAGGAAATGGAGCGGCGCGTCCGCGCCCGTCCGCGCGGCGGCGCAATCGCCGCGGCTGACGATCGTCGGCGCCTTCTCCTCCCCCAGATGGCCGTCGGTCAGAAACGCCACGCTGGTCCGCTGCGCGCGCGCCACGCGGCGGAAGTGAAAGGCGTCGTGCCCGGGGTCGTAGCGGTGGGCGAGCCATTCGGCATCGCGCACGATCGGGGTCACGGAAGGCGTGGCGGTCATCGATCGACCTTGCCCATCGGCCCCGCCGATGGCAAGCACCGGACATGGTCAACCCGTCTCCGCCCGCCTCCGCCGTCGAAGCCAACCGCCTGGGATTGGCGGCGCTGCAAGCCGGCGATGCCGAACGGGCGGCCGCCCATTTCGGCGCCGCGGTCGCGGCCGATCCGCAGTCGGGGGCGTTGCAGCGCAACCTCGCTTCGGCGTGGCGCGCGGTCGGTGACGATGCGCGCGAGCTGGGGGCGCTCGACGCGGCGCTTGCCATCGATCGCCGCGACATCATCGCGTGGATCCGCAAGGCCGAACGGCACGAGGCAAGGGACGAAAAGGGCGCGGCGCTCGGCGCCTGGAGCGCCGCCATCGCGCTGGGCGGACAGCTCCGGCCGGTTCCGCCGCCGCTCGAACCGCTGCTGGCGCACGGCCGGGGATTTGTGGCGGGTGCCACCGACACGCTGTTCGCCGCCGCAACCGCCGCGATCGCGCCAATGCGCGATGCAATGACCGAGGCCGAACGACGCCGCGGTGAGGCCTTTGTCGTCGGCGCGCTGGGCCGGCGCCGTTTCTATCATAACGAATGCACGGGGGTTTATTATCCCTTCCTTCCCGCCGACGAATTTTTCGACCGCGACCATTTCCCCTGGCTTGCCGACATCGAGGCCCAGACGGATGCGATCCGGGCCGAACTGCTCGCGCTGCTCGACGATCCGGGCGAGGCGCTGCGCCCCTATGTCCGCATGGAGGCTGGAACGCCCGATTCGATCTGGTCGCCGCTCGACAATCGACTCGATTGGGGCGCCTGCTTCCTGTGGGAATATGGCGAAGCAAACCAGCCGGTTCTCGATCGCTGCCCGGTCACCGCGGCGGCGCTCGCGGCGGTACCCGGCGCGCGCATTCCGGGCCGGGCGCCGAGCGCCTTCTTTTCGATGTTGCGGCCGCACACGCGCATCCCGCCGCACACCGGGGTCACCAACAGTCGCAGCATCGTCCACCTGCCGCTGATCGTGCCGCAGGGGTGCGGTTTCCGCGTCGGCGGCGAAACCCGATCGTGGGAAGAGGGCCAGGCGTTCGTCTTTGACGACACGATCGAACATGAGGCGTGGAACGACAGCGATGCGTTGCGTGCCGTGCTGATCTTCGACGTCTGGAATCCCCATCTGAGCGCGGGGGAGCGCGACCTGCTGGTCCGTTATTTCGCCGCCGCCGATGCGTCGGGTTTCGCGATTCCGCGCTGAGTTTTCCGCGCCGACCCGCGCCCAAATTCCGCTTGGCGAAGCGCGCGCGCTGCTCTTATGATGGCCTTTGTGGAGCCGACGGCCCGGCCGGCGGCGAGGAGAATCGACATGACCAGATATTTGCCCGTCCTGATGGCCGCTGCGCTGTTCGCCGCGCCGGGCGCTGCCGCCGCCGATCCGGCTGCTGCGGTCGATCGGGCGCCGCCGTCGAAGACGCCGTCGCTGATGACGCCGACCGAGATCAAGGCCTATAACGAGGGGCTGCCGCAAACCCACCCCTATTATATCAAGTGCCGCAAAACGCTCGAAATCGGCTCGCTCGTCAAGAAGAACCGCGTCTGCCACACCAATGAACAATGGAAGGTCGTGATCGCGCAGGGCAGCCAGGATGCGCGCGATACCGCCGAGGCGATGACCGCCAAGGGGCTGAACAGCTCGAACTGACCACCGGTGACGGCAGCGTCGCGATGCGCCGTAGCCTCGCGACGCTGCTGGTCGTGATCAGGCGGGCGTCAGCTTCAGCGCGCCGTCGCCTTCGTCGACCTTGATCGTCGATCCGTCCTTGACCTCGCCCCTGAGGATGAGGTCGGCGAGCGGATCCTGCAGATATTTCTGCACCGCGCGCTTGAGCGGCCGCGCGCCATAGACCGGGTCGTAGCCGACGCGACCGAGCCATGCGCGCGCGGCATCGGTCAGGTCGAGCGTCACCTTGCGATCGGTGAGCAGTTTCTGGACGCGCGCGACCTGGATGTCGACGATGCCGCCCATATGCTGCTGGCCGAGGCGGTGGAACAGCACGATTTCGTCAAGCCGGTTCAGGAACTCGGGCCGGAAATGCGCGCGCACCACCTCCATCACCGCGGGCTCGGCCTGCTCGACCGGCGCGTCGTCGGGAAGCGCGGCGATCGCCTGGCTACCGAGGTTCGAGGTCAGGATGATCAGCGTGTTGGTGAAGTCGACCGTGCGGCCCTGCCCGTCGGTGAGCCGACCGTCGTCGAGCACCTGGAGCAGGATGTTGAAGACGTCGGGGTGGGCCTTTTCGACCTCGTCGAACAGCACGACCTGATAGGGCCTACGGCGCACCGCTTCGGTGAGCGTGCCGCCCTCTTCATAGCCGACATAGCCCGGGGGCGCGCCGACGAGCCGCGCGACGCTGTGCTTTTCCATAAATTCGGACATGTCGATGCGGACCATCGCATTGTCGTCATCGAACAGGAAGCGCGCGAGCGCCTTGGTCAGTTCGGTCTTGCCGACACCGGTCGGGCCGAGGAACAGGAAGCTGCCGAGCGGGCGGTTCGGATCCTGCAAGCCCGCGCGCGCGCGGCGGACCGCGGTCGAGACCGCGCGGACGGCTTCGTCCTGGCCGATGACGCGCTTGCCCAGCGTATCTTCCATGCCGAGCAGCTTTTCGCGCTCGCCCTCCAGCATCCGGTCGACCGGGATGCCGGTCCATTTGCTGACCACCGCGGCGATATCGTCGGCGGTGACTTCCTCGCGCAGCATCGCGTTGCCCGCCGCGGCTTCGGCGTCGGCGAGCTGCTTTTCGAGGCCGGGGATGGTGCCGTAACTCAGCTCACCCGCCTTGGCGAGGTCGCCCGCGCGCTGCGCCTGGTCGAGCGCCGAGCGCGCGGCGTCGAGCGCTTCCTTGATCTTCGCCTCGGCGTGGATCTTGTCCTTTTCGGCCTGCCATTTCTGGGTCAGCTCCGCCGACTGTTGTTCGAGATTGGCAAGCTCGGCCTGAAGGTTGGTGAGCCGGTCCTTCGACGCGGTATCGCTTTCCTTGGACAGCGCCGATTCCTCGATCTTCATCTGGATGATGCGGCGGTCGAGGCTCTCGATCGCCTCGGGCTTCGATTCGACCTCCATGCGAATGCGGCTCGCCGCCTCGTCCATCAGGTCGATCGCCTTGTCGGGCAGAAAGCGGTCGGAGATATAGCGGTTCGACAGCGTCGCCGCGGCGACGATCGCGGCGTCGGTGATCCGCACCCCGTGGTGCAGTTCGTATTTCTCCTTGAGCCCGCGCAGGATCGAGATCGAATCCTCGACCGTCGGTTCGCCGACGAACACCGGCTGGAAACGCCGCTGGAGCGCGGGATCCTTTTCGACATGCTTGCGATATTCGTCGAGCGTCGTCGCGCCGATGCAATGGAGTTCGCCGCGCGCGAGCGCGGGCTTGAGCAGGTTCGAGGCGTCCATCGCGCCCTCGCCCTTGCCCGCGCCGACGAGCGTGTGCATCTCGTCGATGAACAGGATGATTTCGCCCTCGGCCGATTTCACCTCATCGAGCACGCCCTTCAGCCGTTCCTCGAACTCGCCGCGATATTTGGCGCCGGCGATCAGCGCGCCCATATCGAGCGCGAGCAGGCGGCGGTCCTTCAAACTGTCGGGGACGTCGCCGTTGGCGATGCGCAGCGCGAGCCCCTCGGCGATCGCGGTCTTGCCGACGCCGGGTTCGCCGATGAGGACGGGGTTGTTCTTGGTGCGGCGCGCGAGGATCTGCACGGTGCGGCGGATTTCCTCGTCGCGGCCGATGACCGGGTCGAGCTTGCCCGAGCGCGCGACTTCGGTGAGGTCGCGGGCATATTTCCTGAGTGCTTCGAAACTGTCCTCGGCGCCCGCGCTGTCGGCGGTGCGGCCGCGGCGCAATTCGTTGACGACGGCGTTCAGTGCGTCGGCTTTCACCCCGGCGTCGGCGAACGCCCTGCCGACCGGGGTCGTGGTCGCGAGGGTCATCGCGAGCAGCAGTCGCTCGACGGTGACGAAACCGTCGCCGGCTTTCGTCGCGACCTGTTCGGCCTGGTCGAGCAGGCGCACCGCGTCATTGTCGAGGCCGGGCGTGGCCTGCGCGCCCGAACCCGACACCGCGGGAACCTTGGCGAGCAGCGCGTCGATGGCCAGGGTGGCGCGCGCCGCGTCGCCGCCCGCGCGCTGGATCAGGCCCGCGGCCATGCCTTCCTTATCCTCGAGCAGCGCTTTCGCGATATGCTCGGGACTGATCCGCTGATGGTTCATGCGGATCGCAATCGTCTGCGCCGACTGGAGGAAGCCCTTGGCGCGGTCGGTAAATTTTTCGAGGTTCATTCTGGATAAGCCCCTTTCTTATCCGGCAAGATAGTGTTGCTGTTATGCAACACAAGGGTGTGTTTCGAGATTCACGCGGAGACGCGGAGGTGCGAATCATCCTGCAACCGGCCGGGCCAACGCACTTCTTTTTCTCCGCGCCTCCGCGTCTCCGCGTGAACTGGAAATCACAGCCGCTTGCCTTTGCACCATTCGCTCGCCACACATCGCAGCAGAAGACAGGAAGGAAGGCGGATATGCTGCGTCGGGCGATATTGGGATTGGTCTTGCTGATCGCCGCCATCCTGATCGGCCTCGCCATATGGGAGCCGCTGACCGCCGAGGCGCCCGCCGCGCCCGCTTTCAAGCCGAGCGACGTGCAGATCGCGCGCGACACATTCGGGGTGCCGCATATCTTTGGCAAGACCGACGCCGACGTCGCCTATGGTGTCGCCTACGCCCATGCCGAGGATGATTTTTCGACCCTGCAGGAAGTGGTCGCGATGACGCGCGGGCGCGCGGGGGCGATGCTGGGCGAAGACGGGGCCAAGGTCGACTATGCCGAGGCGCTGCTCGGTGTCCGTGCGACGACCGCGCGCGACTGGCCGCGGCTGCCCGAGGATGTGAAGAAACTCTTCACCGCTTATGCCGCGGGGCTCAACCATTATGCCGACAAGCATGCCGATGAGGTGCGCTTGTCGGGGCTGTTCCCGGTGACCGGCGAGGATGTCGTCGCCGGCTTCGTGCTGCGCTCGCCTTTCTTCTTCGGGCTCGATTCGGTGCTTGGCGGGCTGACCGAGGACAAGATGCTCGGCCGCGAAGGCGGGCCGTCGCTCGACGCCAGGGGCAAGCTGGTGCCGCGCGAACTGACCCCGGTCGGGCGCGACCCCGAAGCCAATGGATCGAACGGTTTCGCGGTCGCGCCGTCGCGCTCGACCGACGGCGCGACGCGGCTCGTCTCCAACTCGCACCAGCCGTGGACGGGCGGGGTCGCGTGGTACGAACTCGTCGTCCATTCGGGCGAGGGGTGGGATTTCGCGGGAGCGACCTTTCCCGGTTCGCCTTACCCCTTCCTCGGCCATAATAAATATCTTGGCTGGACCAACACGGTGAACCGGCCCGACCTGATCGACATCTACAAGCTGGTGCTCGACGAAAGCGGCAAGAAGTATCGCTTCGACGGTAAATGGCTGCCGCTCGAGGAAAAGCGCATCTGGCTGCGGGTCAAATATGGGCCGCTGGTGATCCCGGTGCCGCGCACCCTCTATCGTTCGGTGCAGGGGCCGGTGATCAAGAATGCGAAGGGCGCCTTCGCGATCCGCTATGCGGGGATGGACCAGGCAAAGATGGTCACCGAATATTATCGGCTGAACAAGGCGAAAAATTTCGCCGAATGGCGCGCGGCGATGGCGGGGCAGGGCGTGCCCGCGACCAATTTCATCTATGCCGATGCCAAGGGTAATATCGGGATGTTCTATAACGCGATGTTCCCCGATCGCCCCGCGGGCTTCAACTGGCGCGGCGTCCTGCCGGGCGACACCTCGGCCGATGTCTGGACCAAGACCTTGCCGTTCGAGCGGGTTCCGGCGCTGGTCAATCCGCGCTCGGGCTATGTGATGAACGCCAACAACACGCCGTGGGTCGCGGCGGGACCGGGCGACGAACTCGACGCGGCGGCCTTTTCGCCCTTGCTCGGGATCGAGGACGACATGACCAACCGCGCGACGCGGCTGATCGACCTGTTCGAGGCGTCAGGGCAGATCGACGACGCGCGATTGAAGGCGATCAAATATGACACCGCCTATGCGAAGACCGGCTATGCCAAGGCGTGGATCGCCCGGCTGCTCGCGCTCGATACCAAGGGCGACCCGGCGCTGGCCGAGGCGCAGGCGCTGCTGCGCAAATGGGACTGGAACCTCGACGGCAAGGGCAAGGGCGATGCGCTTGCGCTGATGGTGCTGCGCCCCGCGAACGGCAGCCATTACCAGCGCCGGCCCGACCCCGATCCGCGCCAGGTGCTGAGCGAGACGGTGAACCATCTGCAGCAATATTTCGCCGGGCTCGACCCCAAGCTCGGCACCGTGCTGCGGCTGCGCCACGGCGAGGGCGCGCATCGCGTCGACCTGCCGCTCGACGGCGGCAACGACACCATCCGTGCCTCGACCCTGTGGGATGTCGAGCCCGACGGGCGGCTGAAGGTCCGTCACGGCGACAGCTTCATCATGTTCGTGACCTGGGACAGAGCGGGGCAGGTGCATTCGGAATCGATCCAGCCCTTTGGCGCCGCGACGACGCGGCCCGCCAGCCCGCACTATAACGACCAGGCGCCGCTGTTCGTCGCGCATCGGCTGAAGCCGGTGCTGTTCGATCCGGCGATGCTGCGGGCGAGCGGGGCGCGTTTCTATCGGCCTTGATCGCGGCGGGGGACTGTCCTAAACCGCTGATACAGTGTCGTCCGGCACAGGTCGCCCGCGGGCCGTTCGCGCCTGCTCGCCATCCAAGAGGAACTCCATGCCCCGCTTTCACCGCTTCGCCATCGCCCTTGTCCTGTCGACTTCGCTCGTCGCCGCCGGTCCGGCACTCGCCAAGGCGAAGGAGGCGAAGCCCGCCCCGATCGCCGACCTCGTGAAGGCGGTCGACATTCCCTATCAGAGCTTCACCCTCGACAACGGCCTGCGCGTGATCGTGCACGAAGATCGCAAGGCGCCGGTCGTCGCGGTGTCGGTCTGGTACCGCGTCGGATCGAAGAACGAACCCGCGGGCAAGACGGGCTTTGCGCATCTGTTCGAGCATCTGATGTTCAACGGATCGGAAAATGCGCCCGGCGATTTCTTCGAACCGCTGCAACAGGTCGGCGCCACCGATTTCAACGGCACCACCAACGTCGACCGCACCAATTATTTCGAGACGGTGCCGACCGGCGCGCTCGACCGCGCGCTGTTCCTCGAAAGCGACCGCATGGGGCATTTGCTCGGCGGCATCACGCAGGAAAAGCTCGATAACCAGCGCGGCGTCGTCCAGAATGAAAAGCGTCAGGGCGACAACAACCCCTTCGGCCTGCTGCGCTACGAGATTTTCGAGAATCTCTTTCCCAAGGGGCACCCCTATCATCACAGCACGATCGGCTCGATGGCCGACCTCAATACGGCGAGCCTTGCCGACGTGAAGACGTGGTTCACCGACAATTACGGCCCGAACAATGCCGTGCTCGTGCTCGCCGGCGATGTCGATCTGGCCACCGCGAAAGCGAAGGTGACCGAATGGTTCGGCGACATCCCGCGCGGGCCCGAGGTCAAGGCGCCGCAAACCTCGGTCCCGACGCTGCCCGCGCCGCTCGCGAAGGAGGTCAAGGATCTGGTCCCGACCACGCGCCTCTATCGCATGTGGGCGATCCCGGGGCTCAACGACGCCGATTCGGTGCCGCTGCAGATGGCGGTCGCCGTGCTCGGCGGCCTGTCGTCGTCGCGGCTCGACAATGCGATGGTGCGCAAGGATCCGGTCGCGGTCAGCGTCGCCGCGGGCGCGCAGACGATGGAGGATGCGGGTTTCCTGATCGTCCAGGCCGATGTGAAGCCGGGGGTCGATCCAAAGGTCGTCGGCGACAAGCTCGACTCCGAAATCGCGAACTTTCTTGCCACCGGCCCGACCGCCGACGAATTGCAGCGCGCGGCGGCGAGCTATCTCGGCGGCACGATCGCGGGGCTCGAATCGGTCGGCGGTTTCGGCGGCAAGGCGGTGACCCTCGCCGAGGGCGCGCTCTATTCGAACAATCCGGCTTATTACAAGGTCGAGCTCGACCGGCTCGCCAAGGTGACTCCCGAGCAGGCAAAGGCGGTCGCGAACAAATGGATGTCGCGTCCGGCCTTTTCGCTGACCTATACGCCGGGCGAGCGCACCGAAGGCGGTGAGAATCGCGGCGGCGCGGTGACGGACGCCAAGGCCGTCGGTGTCGCGCCCGACCGTTACTGGAACCCGGCGCTCGGCGATGTCGGCCCCGATAGCAGTGGCGTGGGCGCGACCTCGATCGCCGATCGGTCGCATATGCCGACGGTTGCCGGCCTCAAGGCCCTCGATTTCCCCGCGATCGAACGGGCGAAGCTCAAGAACGGGATCGAAGTCGTCTTCGCGCGCCGCGCGACGGTGCCGACGGTGCAGGTCGCGGTCAGCTTCGACGCCGGCTATGCCGCCGATCCGCATAACGCGCTCGGCACCCAGTCGCTGATGCTGAGCCTGATGGACGAAGGCACGACGAGCCGCGATTCGATCGCCTTCGCCGAAGCGAAGGAACGCCTTGGTGCGCAGATCGACGGATCGGCGAGCGCCGACGAGACGGTGTTCGAGCTTTTCGCGCTGAAACCGAACCTCAGCGCCTCGCTCGGGCTGCTCGCCGACTATATCCGCAACCCCGCCTTCGACGGCAAGGAACTGGACCGCGTGCGCGCGCAGCAGCTCAACCGGCTGAAATCGGAACTCAACAACCCCAATGCGATCGCAGGCCGCGTGCTGATGCCCGTACTCTATGGCGCCGACCATCCCTATGGCATTCCGCCGTCGGGGCTGGGCGACGCCGCGGCGGTGACCGCCGCGACGCGCGATCAACTCGCGGCGTTTCACGATGCGTGGATCCGCCCCGACAATGCGCGCATCTTCGTCGTCGGCGACACCACGCTGAAAGATGTCACCAAAGAGCTCGATGCCGCATTCGGCGACTGGAAGGCCCCGGCGGGCGCGAAACCCGAAAAGCATTTCGAGATCGCGATCCCCAAGCCGCAGCCGCGCATCCTGCTCGTCGATCGGCCGAAATCGCCGCAGTCGGTGATCCTCGCCGGCAAGGTGCTGGATGCGAAAGGCGGCGACAGGCTGGAGGTTCTTCGTTCGGCGAACGACATCTTCGGCGGCGATTTCCTGTCGCGCTTCAACATGGACCTGCGCGAGACCAAGGGCTGGTCCTATGGCGTGCGCTCGCGCATCACCTCCGACCAGGACCGGGTGAGCTGGATCGTCGCGGCGCCGGTCCAGGCCGACCGCACCGGCGATTCGATCAAGGCGTTCCAGAGCGACCTCAAGGAGTTCCTCGGCGACAAAGGCGTCACCAAGGAAGAGCTGGAGCGCACGGTGAACGGCAGTGTCCGCGAACTGCCGGGCAGCTTCGAGACGTCGGGCGACGTCCTGGGCGGGATGCGCCAGATCGTGAAGTTCAGCCGCCCCGACAATTATTATGAAACGCTGCCCGCAACCTATGAGGCGATGACGGCCGCCGAGGTCGATGCCGCGGCGCGCGGCGCGCTGAGCAGCGGCGACCTCGTCTATGTCGTGGTCGGCGATGCCGCGGTGGTGAAACCGCAGCTTGACGGACTGGGCCTGCCGGTGGAAATAGCGAAACCCACTAACTAACATTGGTTTCAGTAGGAGAGTTTTATGTCTGGAGTCGACGGCAGCTATGATTGCGTAACCAAGTCGCCGATGGGCGACCAGAAGTCGGTCTTCACGGTGAAGAGCGACGGCGGCAGCTTCACCGGCCAGAATGCTGGCGCGATGGGTGCGCTCGACGTCGAAAATGGCAAGGTCGACGGCAACAAGCTGAGCTGGACCATGAACATGAAGGTGCCGATGCCGATGACGCTCGAGGCCGAAGCGACGATCGACGGCGACGCGCTGACCGGCACGATCAAGGCCGGCCCGTTCGGATCGATGGCGATGACCGGCACGCGCCAGGCCTGATTGTTCGGGCCACCGAAACAGGAAAGGGCCGTCCCGTCGGGGCGGCCCTTTTTCGTGGCCGGATGAGTCCGGGATAGCCGTGAAAGGGAAGCAAGCGCGATTCCCTTCCCGCCTGTCGGAGGCTGATTAGCGGACCAGCATCGGCCCCAGCGGCTTGCCCGCGAAGATGTGGACGTGGAGGTGCGGGACTTCCTGGTGGCTGTCGGGGCCGACATTGGCGAGCAGGCGATAGCCCGGCGCGACGAGGCCCGCGTCGCGCGCGACCTTGCCGACCGCGCGGACGAAACCCGCGATTTCGGCGTCGCTGCCGCGCTCCGAAAAATCGTCCCAGCTCACATAGGCGGCCTTGGGGATCACGAGGATGTGCAGCGGCGCCTGCGGGTTGATGTCGTGGAAGGCGAGCGCATAGTCATCCTCAAAGACGGTCTTCGACGGCAGCTCGCCGCGCAGGATGCGCGCGAAGATATTGCTGTCGTCATAGGGAAGGGTCGCGTCGATCGGCATCGGGAAGCTCCTATGCGTTTTGGTTATTGGGGGCGGGCGGCTTTTTCGGCGTGGCCCGAAGTGCCGTGGCGCCGCGCGAGTTCGGCGGCGACCGCGTCCCAGCCGAGACCGCGCTCGGCGAGCAGGACGGTGAGGTGAAAGACCAGGTCGGCGGCTTCGCCGGTCAGCGCGGCGTCGTCCTCGGTCAGCGCGGCGATGATCGTCTCGGTCGCTTCCTCGCCGAGCTTCTGCGCGATCTTGCCGCGGCCTTTGGCGGCGAGACTCGCGACATAGGAGGCGGTGCCGTCGCCCGCGGCGAGGCGATCGTTCACCACCGCTTCGAGCGCGGTCAGCGTATCGCCGATGTCATCTGCCATCGCTTGTCCTTCCGCCGCCGTGCCTAGCGGCGGGAAAGGCGCTGGACAAGGGCGGGCGGCTCCGGCCAAAGGACGGAATGGCCGAGGTCCAATTGCATCCCGACTGGCTTGCCCGCATCGGCGGCGAGTTCGAGCAGCCCTATATGGCGCAGCTCAAGGCGTTTCTGGCGGGCGAGCGCGCGAAGGGGAAGGCGATCTATCCGCGCCCGCGCGACTGGTTCGCCGCGCTCGACGCGACCCCGCCGCAGGATGTGCGCGTCGTGATCCTGGGGCAGGATCCGTATCACGGGCCGGGGCAGGCGCACGGGCTGTGCTTTTCGGTGCAGCCGGGGGTGCGGACGCCGCCGAGCCTCGTCAACATCTATAAGGAAATGCAGGCCGACCTCGGCATTCCGCGCGCCTCGCACGGCTATTTGAAGCATTGGGCCGAACAGGGCGTGCTCCTCCTCAACAATTGCCTGACCGTCGAGGCGGGACAGGCGGCGTCGCACCAGGGCAAGGGGTGGGAGCGTTTCACCGACGCCGCGGTCGCCACGATCGCCGCCGACCCGGCGCCGAAAGTCTTCATCCTGTGGGGCAGCCATGCGCAGCGCAAGGCGGCGAATGTGCCGGGGCTGGGGCCGGAGAGCCCGCACCTGATCCTGCGCGCGCCGCACCCGTCGCCGCTGTCGGCGCATAACGGCTTTTTCGGGTCGAAACCGTTCAGCCAGGCGAACGCCTTTCTGGACGCGCACGGGCGCGGGACGATCGACTGGCAGCTTCCCGACAACCCGGCGCCCGCGACCGCATGAGCGAGGCGCGGTGACTATCCTGGCCGATCCGCTGACTTTGGTCGTGCTGGTCGTCGCGGTGATCCTGCTCGGGATGGCGAAGGGCGGGCTTGCCGGGGTCGGCTCGCTGGCGACGCCGCTCGCCGCGCTGGTGCTGCCGCCCGCGACCGCGGCGGCGCTGCTGCTGCCGATCCTGATCGTGCAGGACGTGATCAGCGTCTGGTCGTTTCGCCACACATGGGATGGCTGGATCGTCGGCTGGATGCTCCCCGGCGCCGCGATCGGCGTCGCGGCGGGCTGGTATTATGCCGAGCGGGTGGACGAAGCGCAGTTGATGGCGGCGCTCGGCGCGATCACGCTGGCGTTCGGCCTCTATCGCTTGTGGGTCGAGCGCGGCGGGCGCGTTGCCGCCGCCTCGCGCTCGCCGGGCTGGGTCGGCACGATCTTTGGCGGGGTCATGGGTTTCACCAGCCAGATCGCGCACGCCGGCGGGCCGCCGTTCCAGATGTGGGTGACGCCGCGCAGGCTGCCGCATCTGAGCTTCATCGGGACGAGCGCGATCCTGTTCGCCATCGTCAACTGGATGAAGGTGCCCGCCTATCTCGCGCTCGGCGCCTTTCCGCACGAGGTGGTGGTCGCGGCGCTGCTGCTGATGCCGCTCGCGATCGTCGCGACGCTGGTCACGGTGCGCTGGCTCAAGCGGATGGACCCGGCGCGTTTTTACGTCATCGTCTATGCGCTGATGGTCCTGCTCGGCGCCAAGCTTTTGTGGGACGGGGTGCGCGGATGAGCGCCGCTGGCGGAATGAGGCGACGGCAGGGGCGATTGCGCCTAGGGTCGGCATGACGGGCAACGGCGTTCGTCGCAGCCAAGGAAGAGATGATGGCAAAGGGCCAGAAGAAATCGAGCCGCGAAGCCCGCAAGCCGAAGGCCGAAAAGCCCAAGAAGCCGAATGCGAGCAACCCATCGACCAAGCAGGGCGTGGTCGCGGGGCTCGACAATATGAAGAAATGACCCGAGGGGCCGGATGAGCGCGCCGGTCGTCCTCGTCGATGCCGACGCCTGCCCCGTGAAGGACGAGATTTATCGCGTCGCGTGGCGGCACGAGGTGCCGGTGAAAATCGTCAGCAACAGCCGGCTGCGCGTGCCCGACCATGCGTTGGTCGAACGGATCGTCGTGTCGGACGGTTTCGACGCCGCCGACGACTGGATCGCCGAGGCGGCGACTGCCCGGAGCATCGTGATCACCGCCGACATATTGCTCGCCGACCGCGCGCTGAAGGCAGGGGCGACGGTGCTCGCGCCGACCGGCAAGCCCTTCACCCCGGCCTCGATCGGCCCCGCGATCGCGACGCGCGCGATCATGGCCGACCTGCGTGCCGGCATGGGGGACGGGATGGGCGGGCCGCCGCCTTTCTCGAAAGCCGAGCGCTCGCAATTCCTGCAAGCGCTCGATACCGCGATCGTCCGGCTGAAGCGCGGGGCATGAAAATGGCGCGCCAGTGACGCCGATCACGGCGGCGTGCGCACCTTGGTATTAGGGACGATCGCGAAGACGATCCGTTCCGCCCGGCCCACCACGCCGACGTGGGACCAGCCCTCCCGCCGGACGCGACCCCTGGCGGGAGGGCACTAGAGCATCGAGCCTTAAATCTGGCTCACTATCCCGTTCGTGTCGAGCGAAGTCGAGACACCCATCGGTGTAGCACCAACCCGATGGGTGTCTCGACTTCGCTCGACACGAACGGATAAAGGGCGGTGCAGATTAAACGCACGCCGCTCTAATCACGGCCGTTAGCGACAGTCCGGTTTGTCGGATTGGGGGTGGGGAACTGCCATCGCCGATCCTCCCCGGAACGGGGAGGGGGACCAGCGAAGCTGGTGGAGGGGCACAGTCGGCTTGCCTTGCCGTCGGCATCATGTGCGCGACCCCGCGTTGGAAATGCGCGGCTCTTTCGGCCGAGCGCGGCGCAAACATCCCGTGCCCCTCCACCACCCTTCGGGTGGTCCCCCTCCCCCGGTGGGGGAGGATCGCTTTTTGGCGGCTTCCGGTCGCTCTCCGACGTGACGGCCGGATCCGGTCGCCGACCTTCGACGAAAAGGCGTGGAAGCGGGCGGGCGGGGGGCGTAGGCTGTTTGCGGCCCGGGCGAGATCTTTGCGAGTCCCGCCGCTTTGCAATCGAAGGAGATTATCATGACCGTCAATCGCGCCTCCGCCCGCTATGAAGGTTTCGGCAAGGACGGCAAAGGGTCGATCACGACCAAGTCGGGGGTGCTCGACGCCCAGCCCTATGGCTTCGGCACCCGTTTCGAGGGGCAGCCCGGAACCAACCCCGAGGAGTTGATCGCCGCGGCGCACGCCGCCTGTTTCACCATGGCGCTGTCCTTCGGCCTCGCGCGTGCGGGCTATTCGGGCGACACGCTGGAGACGAGCGCGGCGGTGACGCTCGAGTCGCAGGACGGCGGCTTCACGATCACCCGGTCGGCGCTGACGCTGACCGGCAAGGTGCCGGGCATATCGGCGGACGAATTCGCCGCGATCGCCGGCGAGGCCGAAAAGACTTGTCCGGTGTCGAAGCTGCTGAACTGCGAGATCATACTCGAGCATAAGCTCGAAAGTTAAGCAGCCCGGCGCAGCGGCGGAGGCAATTCGTCGGCCATGAAGTCGAACATCGCCTGCGCCGGCGGCGCGAGCGTCCAGCTTTGCAGCACGCGGTGCCGACGATGGCCGACATGGCTTTCGATCAACGCCAGCTCGCGCGGAATCCAGGTCCAGGCGAGCGGCGCGGCGGGGAAATCGCATTCGCCATAGCCGAGCGTGATGTGCGGGCGGAGGCCCGCCTTGCGGTGCATGGGCGCGATATCATGCGGCGCGAGCAAAGCGACAATCGCTTCGTAAAGCTGGCGGACCCCGCCGCCGCCGCCCGCGGTGACGAGCTCGGCGCCCTCATCGCGGGCGACGATCCGGCCGAAGGGAATCGGGCTCGCCGCGGGCAGGCCGGTTTCGAGCGCCTTTGCCACCCGCTGGCGCAGGAAGGGATGCGGCGCCGCCGTCTCGGCAATCGTGCACAGCGTCAGATGATAAAGCTGCGGCTTCAGCCCCGCGAACAGATCGCCCGCGACCGGCGGCAATTGGCGCGCCAGCCAGCCGGCGCGGTCGGCGGCGACCTGAAAGCCCAGAAAATAGCGGAACAGAGGCACCATCATCATTCTCCGAATCGGATAATGTTCCTATTATGTTCTTATCTGGCGCGCGAGTCGAATCCTTCCCTCGACGGAAGAGAGCATCGGTCGAAACCCTCCTGTTCCCCCGCGAAGGCGGGGGTCCATCCTCGATGCTGTCGCTGTCCTGCACCGCGGACTGAATATCGATAGGGCGGAAGATGGACCCCCGCCTGCGCGGGGGAGCAGGGCGTTTGAGAATGGTCGGGTGCGTTACTGGCAGTTGGCCTCGCGCTTTTCTTCCTTGCCGCTGGCGAGGAACCAGCGGGCCTTGTCGGGATCGGCGGCTTCGTCGAAATAGCAGACATCGGTCGCGCCGCTGCGCGGATCGATCTGGACCGACCATTGGTGCGGGCCGCAATTATGCGCTTCGCACGCCCAGGACACGATTTTGTCGCCGCGCATCTCGATCGGCGCGGCGGGCCCCTGAAGGGTCGTGATCGCCTTGCGCACCGCGGCGTCCGTCACCGTCGCGGCGATGCCCGCCTTGACGAGCGCATGGTCGTTCCACGCGACCCCGTCGACCTTGTCGAACGGATATTTGCCGACATAGGAGGCGAGCTTGCTGCCCGCGGTCGGCGGCAGCGGCGAGGTTTCGCTGGGGCCGGTGTCGGACGCCCTGGTGGCGCTCGCGCCGGGTGGATCGCCGGTCGGGGCGGTCGCCGTCGGCGCTTCGCCTTTGGGCGCGTCGGCCGCCGCCTTGTCGGCTTTGGCGCCGCACCCGGCGACGACCAGGGCCAAAGTCAGGACAGGGGCGGCGAGGAAGGGAAGGCGACGAACGGGCATGGGGCTCTTTCTCCTGCTGTCGCGCCTTTCCTATCATGGCGTGGCGGCGAGAGCCATCGGCGCGGCGAGGCGGTGGTCCTCGCCCGTGCGGCACGGCTGGAAAATCCGGGCCCGATATGCCATCCTCATGCGATGGCAAAGGACATGCCCGCAAAGGGAAAAGCGCCCGTCCTGCTGTCGGGCGGCAATCCGCAGATCGCAAAGGGCGACGGCGACGCGCCGGTGCAGGCCTATATCGCCGCGATGCCGGGGTGGAAGTCGGCCGTCTGGGCGCGGCTCGATGCGCTGATCGAGCGGACGGTGCCGGGGGTGCGCAAGGCGGTGAAGTGGAATTCGCCCCTCTATGGCGCGCCCGCTGCCCTGCCGAACCATTGGTTCCTCAGCGTCCATTGCTATGATCGCTATATCAAGGTCGCCTTTTTCGACGGCCAGCGGCTCGACCCGGTGCCCCCGGTTTCGTCGAAGAGCGGAAGCACGCGCTATGTCCATATCCATGAGGCCGATGCGGTCGACGAAGCCGCATTCGCCGACTGGGTGCACCAGGCGTGCGCGCTGCCCGGCGAGAAGATGTGAGGGCGAGGATGGCGGACGACGATCCTGCGGCGCTGATCGATGCCAAGATCGCGTCGCTCGGCGACTGGCGCGGGGCGACGCTGGCGACGCTGCGCGCGCTGATCCGCGAGGCCGATCCAACGATCGAGGAGGCGGTCAAATGGCGCAAGCCGACCAATCCCGCGGGGGTGCCGACATGGGAGCGCGCGGGGGTGATCTGCACCGGCGAAACCTATCGCGACAAGGTCAAGCTGACCTTTGCCAGGGGCGCGGCGGTCGATGATCCGACGCGGCTTTTCAATGCGAGCCTCGACGGTCATGTCCGGCGCGCGATCGACCTGTTCGAGGGCGATGCGGTCGACGCCGCGGCGTTCAAGGCGCTGGTGCGCGGCGCGGTTGCGGCGAATCTGGCGAAACCCGCGCGCGGCGGGACATAAGCCGGCGCGCCCGCGGGGGCACCGCGATCAGGGGGCCTTGCTCCCGTCGGTGTCATGACCGCCTTCGCTATCGTCGGAGGGATCGAGCCGCACCACCCATTGCGGCTGCCGCTTCCCGGTGCTGGAGGGCGGCGACAGCGCGATGTCGGGCGAGGGCACCAGATCGTCGCCGGTTTCGATCCACCCGCGCCCGTCGCATTTGGGGCAGCACGCGCGGATCGAGCGCTGGCTGATCAGGTCGATCTGGCTGTTCCACTGGCCATGGCCGGCGCAGACGGGGCAGCGCAGGTCGAGATCGCCGGTGCGAGGCCGGACGGAGATGCCGTCGAGCGCGTGCGGATCGTGCGGGCCGGAACAATGGACGATGTTCGAGGGGTGCGACATACGGCCAGTTTATCACGCGGGGGAATGGCAAGGAAAGGGGCCGCCGACCGCTCCGGGTAGCGGCCCCGTCGTTAGGGTCAGGACCCATTAATTGCACGATCGAGGCGTCGAAATGGCGAAGATATTGGGTTTGGGTGGCCGCCGCGGGTAGCATCGCTACCCGCAAGGCCGCACGAGCCCAAGATCGAAGCCATTTCGGCGTCCCTTCGGGATTTGACCGATTTTGCCCATGGCTTCGTCGGCAAGTCTTGAAATATCGACATATTCCGTCGCCTTGCCTCCTCGCCCTGAGCAAAATCGCTTCAAACCTCGATCGCGCAATCAATGGGTCCTGACCCTAGGCGTCAGCGGCAGCGCACGTCGTTCTTGTTGTTGCCGCTGCGTTCGATCGCGCGTCCGGCGACCGCGCCGCCGACCGCGCCGAGGATGGTGCCCAGCGTCTCCGATTTGCCGGGGGCGATGACATTGCCGATCACGCCGCCGGCGATGCCGCCGACGATCAGCCCGGTCGATCCGTCGTTGCGGCGGCAATAATATTTATTGTCGCGGCCGCGATAGACGCGGTCGCTGTTCGACAGGCGGCGTTCCTTGTACCGGCGGTCGTTGCGGTAATATTGATCGGCATAATAGCCGCCCTGGCGCGGGTCGGGGCGGTCATAATCATAATGGCCGTTCTGGGCGTAATAGCCCTGATCATAATAGCCATAGCCGCCATCGTCATAGCGCCCGGCGCCCGCACCGACACCGCCATAAAGGCCGTTCGAGGCGCAGCCGGCCGCGAGCGCGGTTGCGGCGGCAAGGGGCAGGATCATCAGCGTGTTCATCGACATCACTCCATCAGGATCGCGTGCCGGGCCAAGCGGGGCGTGGGCATGCTCTGTTTTTGCCCCACGCATGGAATAAAGCCCCGAGACGGATGGGAGTTCCGCCGGGGTCAGGCGGCGCGGAGCCGCCAGCGGCCGTGGTCGACATGGGTGGTCTGGCCGACGACGCTTTCCGTCAGGATGATCTCGTCGACCGTCCAGCCGATCGGCGGCATTGTCTTGCCCAGAATCTGAGTGCCCAGGCGGTCGCCGCGATAGTTGATCGTGATGTGCGGTTCGGGGGTGGTGCCGTCCATGATCGGCGCCTTCTCACGCAGCAGATGGTTCACCAGCGCCTTCTGGAACGCCCGCGCCTCGGCTAGCGGCTCGCGCGTGCGCAGCGTCACCGCCTTGCGGTTCTCGATCCGGTCGAAGGCGAGCGGAAAGGGCGCCGCGACGAAGCTGTCCAGCGCGGCGATGGTCGCGGGCAGCCACGCGGGCGGCGCATGGTGGAGGTCGTAGAGCGAGATGAGCGTGACATGGAGGAGGTGGGGGCCGCGTCCGGGATCGTTGCGCGGCAGCGCGGCAATCTGCGCCTGCACCTCCGGCGGCGGCTTGGCCATGACGTAGAGGGGGCTTCGGGCGCGCATGGGCGGAGTGTAGCATGGTGTGGGCGTGAGGCCGACTGGCGCCGCTCCATGCGGAAAGGAATTTGCGGAGTTAATAAACTGTCCCGCAATCCCAAGAGCTAATCAATTATTGTTTGAGTTTCACATTTTTCATGGGATTGTAAATGGCCATGGGAGGGTGAGATGATAGAATTTGAGCTCAAGTTCGACGGGGGATTTGCGGATCAGGGGCTAATTGAGTTCTACGATGCGGCTAAAGCGTTGGCCGGTTTTCAGAGATCTTTAGCATTAACGACACATCTTGCGATCAATGGCGAGATCATAACTCAAGCGCCATATGCTCGAGGGTTTAAGATTTTTGTTCCTCCGTTCCAAGAGGGAAGTTGGAAAACCAAGGCTATAATCGTATTGGGAGCAACTGTTACGCTGACCTCGGCCGGAAAAGACTCGCCTTTAGGTCACTTGGTAACGTCAATATATGACGCGGCGCTATACAATACGATGGGTTTTCACGTCGACTACGACAAGACTCTGCAGCAGCTTTATTCTGAAAATTCTAGGCCCAGCATTACTCCAGAAAAATTGGATAGTCTGTGCGAAAAGATAGAAAATAGCATTGCTGATATGCATAGGCCTATTGTCATATCGGAAACCGCTACGCGGGCACAGGTTGAAAAATGTGGGTCCCGCAGCGGCTCAATTGGTCCCGTAATGTCACCGATGACTTACGAGTACGTAAAACAAACAAGACGCGAGGACGAAGAGTCTTTCGTGGACGGCTTTGTTTCGAGCTACAATATCAACACATTTACAGGAAGGTTATATTCGGAGGAAGAAGGCAGGCCTATACCCTTTGAACTGGAAGAAGGAGCGAGAGTCCGCCGCATTGTAGGCATGCTAACACGCAGTCAGCACATCAATGGCCAATCGCGCTTCGATCCCAAGGCGCGAGTCCGATTGCACTGTCACAAACTAACTAGCCCTAATAGAAAAATAAAAAGACTTTCCGTAAGTTCTGTTGATAGTTTTGACTAGATGGCTGAGTATTATCTTCCTACGCTGGTCCTTGCCCTATCGTTGCTAATATGCGATTCTTCAGGCCTCGTTTTAACTCATCTGCGTTTGTCCAAACAATATGGTTAAATTGTCGAGTATCGAAGTGAATATGGTTCATGAGGTCAGATCTACATGTCCAGATGACCGGAAGGCCAAGGCCGAGTGCAAATCCAGCTTCAAAATAAACGCCTCCCCGAGGCGATCCGATATTACTAGTGAAATCTGCTATTAGAAATTTACTTTTTCTAATCTCACCGATTATCTCATCGTCAATCCTATTGTTGTGCTCTTTTCGATCAATTCGAAGTGGACGAAATCCGCACTCTCTGACTGCCCCCTCTACCCCTTTTTCATAGGGCTCCTGCATACTTTGATCGAACCACATTGCCACGAATGCTTGATCGGACTTATGCGCTGAAGAGTCCTGTTCAAATCGGGCATAACCGGCTGGAAGGACGGTGATCTCATCGATCGCAGATCCAGTGGGAGCTTTGATAAGATTTTGATCCGCTAGCATGCTCAATAAGAACCAGACCTCTTCTTCATTCAGAGAATCTGACCAAGCAAAAAGAGGTGCCGCCGCGGCGCCGGTTCTAAATCCGATATAAAAAATATCTGGGTCTGAAGGAATGACCGTCTCTTTAGGAAATACGATCTTTTTTCCTAGATAGTCGGAGCTTCGTATAAGGTATTCAAGCAATCTTCCGGCCCGTGCTTGTGGTAGGAAAGTCGGATACTCAGGAAGAGCGGATATGGTTTGAGTGGATATAGAAGCGATTGAACCTAAGGCGTTATTCTCGACAATCTCATGTGTCAGAGCTACCTTTTGCTGTTCCGTCAGTGCTTGAACTGCTGAAGCCGCCGAGCCGGAAAGAAAGTAGCGGCCTCCTGCCCTCGGAGAATCGAATGCGACGCCATCTCTTTCCTCATAACCCCTAAGGGGTATCGCGGGCGTTCCCCAAATAGCGCATTGCGTAGCCGCCATTCCTTACTCCGAGCAAAGGCCACTTTTGAACAGATGCTGGTCGTTAGTGGCCTAGCTTGCAAGGTCAATCATGCTCCCGATCACCCGCGCCCATATACAGCTCGCGCCCCGTGTCCTCATAGACCTGGCTCATTTCCGCCATGCCCTTCTCGGCTTCTTCGGCGGCGATGAAGCCGGCGCTGTCCTGATTTTGCAGCTTCGCGAATTCCCGCACTTCCTGGCTGATCTTCATCGAGCAGAACTTTGGCCCGCACATGCTGCAGAAATGCGCGGTCTTGGCGCCTTCGGCGGGGAGGGTCTGGTCGTGATATTGCTCCGCCGTGTCGGGGTCGAGCGACAGGTTGAACTGGTCGCGCCAGCGGAATTCGAAGCGGGCTTTCGATAGCGCATCGTCGCGGACCTGTGCGGCGGGGTGGCCCTTGGCGAGGTCGGCGGCGTGGGCGGCCAGTTTATAGGTGACGACGCCGACCTTCACATCGTCGCGGTCGGGGAGGCCGAGATGCTCCTTGGGCGTGACGTAGCAAAGCATCGCGGTGCCGTACCAGCCGATCTGCGCGGCGCCGATGCCGCTGGTGATATGGTCGTAACCCGGCGCGATGTCGGTGGTGAGCGGCCCGAGCGTATAGAAGGGCGCCTCGCCGCACGCTTCGAGCTGCTTTTCCATGTTCTCCTTGATCTTGTGCATCGGGACGTGGCCCGGGCCCTCGATCATCACCTGCACATCCTGCGCCCAGGCGCGCTTGGTGAGCTCGCCCAGCGTGTAGAGCTCGGCGAACTGCGCCTCGTCGTTCGCGTCGTAGATGCTGCCGGGACGCAGGCCATCGCCGAGGCTGTAGGCGACGTCATAGGCCTTCATGATCTCGGTAATCTCGTCGAAGCGTTCGTAGAGGAAGCTTTCCTTGTGATGCGCGAGGCACCATTTCGCCATGATGCTGCCGCCGCGCGACACGATGCCGGTCATGCGCTTGGCCGCGAGGGGGACGTAGGGCAGGCGGACCCCGGCGTGGATGGTGAAATAGTCGACGCCCTGTTCGGCCTGCTCGATCAGCGTGTCGGCGAAGATCTCCCACGTCAGGTCCTCGGCGACGCCGCCGACCTTTTCGAGCGCCTGATAGATGGGGACGGTGCCGATCGGGACGGGCGAATTGCGGATGATCCATTCGCGGGTGTCGTGGATGTTGCGGCCGGTCGACAGGTCCATGACGGTGTCGGCGCCCCAGCGGATCGACCAGACCATCTTGTCGACCTCGGCCGCGACATCGCTGGCGACCGCGCTGTTGCCGATATTGGCGTTGATCTTGACGAGGAAGTTGCGGCCGATCGCCATCGGCTCGCTTTCGGGGTGGTTGATGTTGCTGGGGATGATCGCGCGGCCGCGCGCGACCTCGTCGCGGACGAATTCGGGGGTGACGTAATCGGGGATGCTGGCGCCGAAGCTTTCCCCGTCGCGCTTATATTCGGCGAGGCGCGCGCGGCCGAGATTCTCGCGCTCGGCGACATATTCCATCTCGGGCGTGATGATACCCTGACGGGCGTAGTGCATCTGGCTGACGTTCGCGCCGGGCTTGGCGCGCAGCACCTGGCGGCGGACGTTGGGGAAGGCGGGGACGCCGCCGCTGCGGTCGGGGCCGAGCTGGCCGTTATCCTCGGGGCGAACCTCGCGCTGGGTGACTTCGGTGACGTCGCCGCGGCTGCGAATCCACTGGCTGCGGATTTCGGGGAGGCCGGCGTTGATGTCGATCGTCGCGTTCGCGTCGGTGTAGGGGCCGCTGGTGTCGTAGACGCGCACCGGGGGCTCGCCCGAATGCGGGTCGAGGTCGATCTCGCGCATCGCGACGCGGATGCCGCTGCCGGTTTGCGTCGCGACGTGGATCTTGCGGCTGCCACGGATCGGGCCGGTGGTCACACCGATCGGGGTCGCTTGCGCCTTGTCGAGGCGGGAATCGATATCGGCCATGGCATTCGCTCCAATTGTCGGAGCGAGAATGGGGATTCCGTGTGCGGAACGCCGACCCTCCCTCCGCCGGTATGACCCGGATCAGGTTCAACGGGTCGCGGGCTATTCCGCTCTCAACCCCTGCCTGCGCAGGGGCTCCCCGGGGATGGGGTGGTTCTAGGCTGGCCGGGGAGGCGTGTCCAGCGGCGGCTGCGTTCGCATTGCACGATTGTAATGTTGCGGACGCGCTGGTGCCATGACCGCCGTGCGATGGTCGAGCCCATCCCACAGTGGGGATGAAAGGAAAGTCCATCATGCAGATCATCAAACTCGCGACGCTCGGCGCTGCCGCGCTGTTCGCGCTGTCGGGGACGGCCGCCACGGCCCAGAATGCGACGCCCTATTGTTCGAAGACGGTCACCGACAATTGCATGCAGCGCGAGGGCCATGCCGCCGCGCATCATATGGCGCCGAAACACCACGCTGCCGCCAAGCACCATGCTGCTGCGAAACGCCACGCAACCGCCAAGCGCCATGCCCCCGCGAAACATCGCGTTGCCGCGCATCATCGCTCCGCGCCGCATCACAAGATGGCGGCGAAAGCCGCGCCGGCGCCCGCGCGCAAGATGTAGTATCGGGTTCGCGCGCCGCCGTCGGCATGGCGGCGCGCAATCCGTTTTCATCACGCACCGCCTTGCGGCTCGAACCGGTCCGGCTAATGTCCAAAGAACAAGGGACATCGAATAGCGGGAGAGCGATATGGCGTCGGTGGTGGACGAAGCGCGGGCGGTGAGCCCGGTCGATGTCAGCGACATCGCGCTTTATGTCGAGGACAAGTGGCGCGAGCCGTTCGCGAAGCTGCGCGCCGAGATGCCGGTGAGCTGGTGCCCCGACAGCCCCTATGGCGGCTATTGGTCGGTGGCGACTCACGCGCTGGTGCAGGCGGTCGAGCTTGACCCCGCGACCTTCTCCTCGTCGTGGGAGAATGGCAATATCGTCATCGCCGACCCGCCACCGCAGTCGAACCTGCCCAATTTCATCGCCGCCGACCCGCCGGTCCACACCGCGCAGCGCCGGGTGATCTCCCCCGCCTTCAACCCGAGCCAGATGAGCGAGCGCGAGAAGGTGGTCAAGCAGCGGACGCGCGAACTGTTCGACGGCCTGCCGCTCGGCGAGACGTTCGACTGGGTCGAGCGGGTGTCGGTGCCGCTGACGATCGGGATGCTGTGCATCTTGTTCGATTTTCCGTGGGAGGAACGCCACGATCTCAAGCGCTGGTCGGACTATGGCGGCAATGTCTCGCCCGAGACCGCGACCGAGGAATATCGCGCCGAATGGATGGCGCAAATGCAGGCGATGCTCGCGCGCTTCGACGCCGAATTCGCCGCGCGCAAGGCGCTGCCGCCGAGCGACGACCTCCTCTCGCGCATGGTGCACAGCGAGGCGATGGGGAACCTCAATCCGATGGAGCGGCTTGCGAACATCGCGCTGCTGATCGTCGGCGGCAACGACACGACGCGCAATTCGATGAGCGGGCTGGTCGAGGCGCTGCACCGTTTTCCGGGCGAACTCGACCGGCTGCGCGCCGACGCATCGCTGATCCCCAATGCGGCGCAGGAGATCATCCGCTGGCAGTCGCCGGTCACCCATATGCGGCGAACCTGCATGCGCGACATCGAGCTGGGCGGACAGGCCTTGCGCAAGGGCGAGAAGGTGATCCTCTGGTATATTTCGGCGAACCGCGACGAGAGCGTCTTTGCCGACGCCGATGTCTTTGACGTGCGCCGCGAGAATGCGCGGCGGCACGTCGCCTTCGGACACGGCATCCATCGCTGCGTCGGCGCGCGGCTGGCCGAGATCCAGCTTTGCACGCTGATCGAGGAGATTGTGGGCCGCGGCATCCGCATCGCGCCGCAGGGGTCGGCCGAGCGATTGCCGAGCCCGTTCCTGCATGGCTTTACGCATATGCCGGTGCGGATCGTGGTGGGATAGTGGTCGGCCTTTCTTTCCGATTCGGAAAGAAATGACTTGCCAATGTGGAAAGTGGTGGCTATCGCTTTCCACATTGGAAAGTTGAGGAGCCATTTCATGAATCCGATCGAAGCCCGCGCCGCGCTCGACAGCATCGATGCCGCGCAACGCGACCTGGCGCTGAAGGCCACCTATTGTCCGCTGTGGCGGCACGCCGCCTTCGCTGCGGTCCTGACGATTCTGGTTCTGGGCGTCGGGTTCGGCCTGGCGATCCAGTTGCCGAGCGTCGTCCTTGCGATGGCAGGGGTCGCGTGGCTGGTCACCGACGATCGGCGGCGCTACGGCGTCTTCGTCAACGGATACCGCAAAGGCGCGACGCTGCCGGTGACGCTGGCCTTGGTCGCCGTCATGGTCGCCACGATGGCGGCCGAAATCCACGCTCGCATCAGCGGCTTGTCGATCGTCCCCAAGTTGGGAATCGGCGGAATCGCCTTTGTCGCGGCGCTGGGCGCGAGCATCGCGTGGAGCCGTAGTTATCGCCGCGAACTGATGCGGGGGGCGGCATGAGCGTCGATGCGATCGACATGCTGCTTCATCCGCCGGCGCGGTTGCAGATCGCGGCGCTGCTTGCGAAGGTCAGCGAAATGGAATTCGCCAAGCTGCGCGAACTCACCCGCGTCAGCGATTCGGTGCTGTCGAAGCATCTCGCGGCTTTGGGCGACGCCGGCTATGTCCATTTGCGCAAGGCCGCGGTCGGCGGGCGTCAGCGGACCTGGGCGTCGCTGACCCGTGTCGGCGCCCGCGCGCTTGACGCCCATGTCGCTGCGCTGCGCGCTCTGGTCGCGCATCTGCCCGCCGCGGCCGAATAGGGGAGGAGCCGGAAGCGGCTCCGGTCGGCGCTCAGGCGCCGGGGATCGAGGCGCTGGCGTCGCGGCCGTCGCCTTCGGGAGCGAAGACGATGTCGCGGGTGACGAGACCCTTATCGACGACCTGGGTGCCGGGGCTGCCGACGCTGCTGCGGATGCCGGGGACGGCGCGATCGCCATCGGCCTGGCCGATGACCTGCGCTTCGGCCGCGCTGCGCGGCGCGTCGCCGCCGAAGAGCGCCTTGAGCGTCTGTTCGGCGGTGGTTTCATTGCCCGGACGCGCGGCGCCGGGGGCGGGCGGGGTCAGCGAAAAATCGGGCGGCACGACGAGCGGCGCCTGGCGCGACACCGCCATTTCGTCGGGGCGGTCGCGGTTGAACAGGCTGTTCGAGCCGCAGGCCGAAAGCGTCGTCGCAAGAATCGAGGCGGCGAGGATGGCGGTGGTCCGGTTCACGTAAATCATACTCCCAATGCGCCCCGTTTAATCAGCAGCGGGCTTCTCGTCAGAGACAGCTGGCGCTTCGGGGGTCTTTTCGCCCAAGAGCAGCGCGCGCGCAACCAGCAAAACGACGCCGATCGTGATGCACGCATCGGCGACGTTGAAGATCATAAAGGGCTTGAAGGCGCCGATGTGCAGGTCGGCATAGTCGACGACATAGCCGAGCCGCACGCGATCGACGATATTGCCGAGCGCGCCACCAAGAATCAGCGCGAGCGCGATCACGTCGCCCTTCGCCTTTTCGCGCGTCATCCAGACGGCGACGCCGATCGCGACCGCCGCAGTCACTGCGACGAGCGTCCATCGCGTCGTGTCGTTGCATTTTGCGAACATCGACAGCGAGATGCCGCAATTCTCCGCCCAGGTCAGATTGAAGAAGGAGGTCAGTTCGATCGACCGGCCGGGCTGGGTCGCAACCGATAGCGGGACGGTGACGACCCACTTCGCGAGCTGGTCGAGGGCGAAGGCGACCGCCGCGACGAGAAGGCCGAAGCCGAGATGGGGCGAACGCTGGCTCATGCTGCGTCCAATACCGTCTCGCAGCGATTGCACAAGCTGCCGTCCTCGGCGACCTCGGGCAGGTGGCGCCAGCAGCGGCCGCATTTGTGGTTTTCAGTGCGCTTCACGTCCCAGTCGCCCTGATGGACGGTCGAGGTGATGAAAATTTCCTCGACATCGACGTCGCCGGACTCGTGGGGGAGCCACACTTCGGCTTCGAGGCTGGAACGGATGATCTTTTCGCGGCGCAGCGGTTCGATGCGTTCGGTGACGTGCGCGCGGGTTTCGCGGATTTGTGCCCATTTTTCGGCCATCGCCGTGTTCCCGCCAAGAGTGGGGAGCGCGGGGAGGCTGGGCCATTCGAGCAAATGCACGCTGCCCGCTTGCGGATAGCGCGTCCCCCACACTTCCTCGCTGGTAAACACCAGCACCGGCGCCGCATAGCGCACCAGCGCGTGGAACAGCACATCGAGGACGCTGCGATAGGCGCGGCGGGTGTCGGTGCCGAGCGGGACGGCGGGACCGAGGTCGCAGTAGAGGACGTCCTTGCGGATGTCGAAATAGAAGGCCGACAGATCCTCGTTGCAGAAATCGGCGAGCAGGCGGGTGTAACTATTATAGTCGAAATCATCGACCGCGCGGGCCAGCTTCGCGTCGAGGTCGGCGAGCAGGCTCAGCATATAGCGTTCAAGCTCGGGCATCGCGGCGACGTCGGTGACGCGCTCTTCCTCGGTGAAGCCGTCGAGCGCGCCGAGCAGATAGCGGAAGCTGTTGCGCAGCTTGCGATACTGGTCGGCGACCCCGGTCAGGATTTCCTTGCCGATACGGTGGTCCTCGGTGAAATCGACCGACAGCGCCCACAGGCGGAGGATGTCGGCGCCATAGTCGCGCATCAGGTCGATCGGGCTGATCGTGTTGCCGAGCGACTTCGACATTTTGAAACCCTTGGCGTCCATGGTGAAGCCGTGGGTGAGGACGGCCTTATAGGGCGCCTGTCCGCGCGTGCCGCACGATTCGAGCAGCGACGACTGGAACCAGCCGCGATGCTGGTCGCTGCCTTCGAGATAGAGGTCGGCGCTGTGGGTGCCGCCGTCGTGGCGGACGAGTGCGGGCCAGCGGCCGCTTTCGAGCACGAAGGCGTGGGTGCAGCCCGAATCGAACCAGACGTCGAGAATGTCGACGATGCGCTCGTAATCGGCGGCGTCATAGGCGGTGCCGAGATAGTCCTGCGCGCGCGCGTCGCTCCATGCGTCGACGCCGCCCTCGCGCACCGCCGCGACGATGCGGTCGTTGACGATCGGGTCGTTGAGATATTGCCCGGTCTTGCGGTCGACGAAGAGCGTGATCGGCACGCCCCAGGCGCGCTGGCGGCTCAGCACCCAGTCGGGGCGCCCCTCGACCATCGATCCGATGCGGTTGCGGCCCTTGGGCGGCACGAAGCGCGTGTCGTCGATCGCCTGCATCGCCGCCTGCCGCAGCGTTGGCGCGGCGCAAAGCACCTCATCGGCGGGGTTGATCGCGCCGCCTTCATTCTCCCAGCGCTTTTCGCTCGGCGTCTTGGGCGAGATATGGGTCATCACCCTGTCCATCGGCACGAACCATTGCGGGGTGCAGCGATAGATGACCTTCGCTTTCGAGCGCCAGCTATGCGGGTAGCTGTGCTTGTAGTCGGCGCTGGCGGCGAGCAGCGCGCCAGCTTCGCTGAGGTCCGAGCAGATCGGGCCGTCGGGGGCATTGAACTTGGGGTTGATGACGCTGCCCTGACCGCCGAGCCATGCCCAGTCGGCGCGATATTTGCCGTCGCCCTCGACCGCGAAGACGGGATCGATGCCGTTCGCCTTGCAGAGGTCGAAATCATCCTCGCCATGGTCGGGCGCCATATGGACGAGGCCCGTGCCGCTGTCGGTGGTGACGAAATCGCCCGCGAGGAAGGGGCGCGGGCGGGCGTAAAATTCCAGCGCGCGCTCCCAATCCTTGTCATTCCCGCGAAAGCGGGAACCCAGGGTGGGGTCAGCCGATGCGCGCTCTGGGTTCCCGCTTTCGCGGGAATGACGAAGGTGGTTGTAGATCGGGTGGCGGGCGACGGTGCCGGCGAGGTCGGAGCCGTGGTGGAAGCTGTCGATACCCCACGTGCCGATCAGTTCGGGGTTCTCTGTCCCTCTTACCGTAGCGTCGACACGGTGTTGAAATGCGTCGACCAGATCGGTTGCGACAAGGAAACGACCAAGAATCTTGCCGTCGTGGTTACGACAAACAGTCAATGCATAATCCACCTCTGGCCCATAGGCCAAAGCCTGGTTGACCGGGATCGTCCACGGCGTGGTCGTCCAGATCACCGCATGCGCGCCGACCAGTTCGGCGATCGGGCTTTCGACGATCTCGAACGCCACATCGATCTGCGTCGAGACGATATCCTCATATTCGATCTCGGCCTCGGCGAGCGCGGTCTTTTCGACCGGCGACCACATCACCGGCTTGGCGCCGCGATAGAGCATGTCGTTCGCGGCGAATTTGAGCAGTTCGCGGACGATCGTCGCCTCGGCCTCATAATCCATCGTGAGGTAGGGATGGTCCCAGTCGCCGCCGATGCCGAGGCGCTTCAGCTGCTCGCGCTGGGTATCGACCCAATGCTGCGCATAGGCGCGGCATTCGGCGCGGAATTCCTCGACCGGAACCTCGTCCTTGTTGAGCTTTTTCTTGCGATATTGCTCCTCGACCTTCCACTCGATCGGCAGGCCGTGGCAGTCCCAGCCGGGAACGTACGGCGCGTCCTTGCCCTTCAGCGTCTGGGTGCGGACGACCATGTCCTTGAGGATATGGTTGAGCGCATGGCCGATGTGCATGTCGCCATTGGCATAGGGCGGGCCGTCGTGGAGGATGAACTGGTCGCGGCCCTTGCGGGCCTCGCGAATCTGCCCCTCCAGATTGCCCTCGAGCCATTTGGCGAGAATCAGCGGTTCCTTCTGCGGCAGGCCGGCCTTCATCGGAAAGTCGGTCTTGGGCAGGAAGACGGTGTCGCGATAGTCTGGAGCATCGGTCATGGCCGGGCGCTTAGCGCAGTTTTGCGGCGGCGCAAAGGTTCACGCGGAGACGCGGAGACGCGGAGAGAAAAGATTCGCGCAGCGGCGCAGAGATCGCAGAGGAGGAGAGAAATAGGGCAGCAAAGCCGCCGATCCTTTTTCTTCTCCGCGTCTCCGCGCCTCCGCGTGAACCCAATTCTCTGCGATCGCAGCGCTTCGGCGCAAATTACATATATGCGAGCAGCGCCTTCGCCTGGTCGCAGTCCGCGGCGATCTGCGCCATCAGCGCGTCCATGCCGTCGAATTTCGCTTCCTCGCGGAGAAAGGCGTGGAAGGCGATGTCGATTTCCTGGCCGTAGAGGTCGCCCGAAAAATCGAAGAAATGCGGTTCGAGCAAGAGCTTGGGCGGGTCGAAGCTGGGGCGGATGCCGAGGTTAGCGGCGCCCTTTAATATGCGGCCATCGGGCAGGCGGCCGGTGACGGCGTAGATGCCGTAGCGCGGGCGCAGATATTGGCCCATGTCGAGGTTCGCGGTCGGGAAGCCGAGCAGGCGGCCGTTCTTGTCGCCGTGCTGGACGATATTGCGGACCGTGAACGGGCGGGTGAGGAGGCGCGTCGCGGTCGCGCAGTCGCCCGTGCGCAGCGCGTCGCGGATGCGGCTCGACGAGACGGTTTCTTCGGCGTCATCGACGGGGGCGACCATTTCGGTGAAGAAGCCGAGGCGGCGGGCCTGGTCGGCAAGCGTGACGACATTGCCGCCGCGCCCCTTGCCGAAGACGAAATCGGCGCCGGTGACGACCCCGGCGGCGCCGTAGCGACCCAGCAGCAATTCGGTGATGAAATCCTCGGCCGTGGTCGCCGCCAGCGTCGCGTCGAAGGGCAGGACGAGCATCGCGTCGGCGCCCGCCGCGGCGAACAATTCCTGCCTTTGGTCGAGCGTGGTCAGGCGGAAGGGCGGGACGTCGGGCTTGAAAAAGCGCACCGGATGCGGGTCGAAGGTCGCGACGATCGCGGCGCGCCCGTCATCCTTGGCATGATGCACCGCGCGGCCGACCACCGCCTGATGCCCGGCGTGGAAGCCATCGAAATTGCCGAGCGCGATCACGCCCTCGCGCAGCGCCCCTTCGATGCGGTCGTGGCCGTCGAGGCGGATCATATCCGCCCTCCCTTCCGTTCGTGCTGAGCTTGTCGAAGCACCGTTCTTTCCTTCAGCGCTGCCAAGGAAAAGAACGGCCCTTCGACAAGCTCAGGGCAAACGGATTTGGAGATCGGGCTCATGGGGCAGGCGGCGTCAGCGGGACCAGTCCCGCGCGCAGCACGCGGATCGCGTTGCCGCCCATCGCGGCGCGGATCTCGTCGTCGGTGAAGCCCGCCTCGATCAGCGCCTCGGTCACCTGCACCAGCTTCGATGTGTCGAAACGGACGGTGGTCGCGCCGTCATAGTCGCTGCCGAGCGCGACATATGGGATGCCGACGAGGTCGCGGACATGCTTCATCGCCCTGGCGACGCTGGCGGGCGAGGTGTCGCAGACCGCGGCGTCCCAATAGCCGATGCCGACCACGCCGCCGGTCGCGGCGACCCCGCGAATCTCGTCGTCGGTGAGGTTGCGGTTGACCTTGCACGTCGCCTGCACCCCGCCATGGCTGGAGACGACGGGGCGACGCGCCATCTTGAGGATGTCGGCGACGCAGGCGTGGCTGCAATGGGCGACGTCGACGATCATGCCTTTCGCTTCCATCCGCCGCACGACCTCGCGGCCGAGGGGGGTGAGGCCGCCCTTTTTCAGGCCGTGCATCGACCCCGCGAATTCATTGTCGAAAAAGTGCGTGATCCCCGCCATGCGGATGCCCGCGGCGTAGAGCTTGTCCAGATTGTCGATATTGCCTTCGAGATTGTGCAGCCCCTCGACGCTCATCATCGCGCCGACCGGCGGCGGCGTCTTCACTTGCCGTGCGGCGAGCAGCGCGTCGAGTTCGGCCGGGGTCGCGACCGCGATCAGCTTGCCCGCCGAGGCGGCGGCGGCGCGGTGCAATTTTTCGGCGTGCCAGAGCGAGCGTTCGAGCAGCGAATTCCATGTCCGCACCGGCTGAAGCTGGGCGATCGCCAGCATCGTGATATTGTCGGTATCGCCGCTGTTCGCGTCGTAATTCTGCCCCTTGGGCGACTTGGTGGTGCTGGAGAGGATTTGCAGCGCGACATTGCCGTCTTCGAGGCGCGGCAGGTCCATATGGCCGCGGGTGCCGCGATCGAGGAAATTGCGGCTCCACAACAGGCTGTCGCTGTGCAGGTCGACGATCGTCAGCGTCTTGTGCAGCGCCCTCGCGTGGTCGCTGACGGCCAGCAGCGGCTTGCCGTCGATCTTGTTGGTGCCGCGTTCGATCATCCCCGGCGCGAGGAGGAAGAAAGCGGCGGCTGCGACGAGCAGCAGCGCGAGGATAGCCATCAGCCAGCGACGCATATTCTTTCTCCGTTCCGGGTCTGTGGGCATTCAGCTTTTGGCAAAGCCATCATAGAGAAATCCTGTGTCCCCGCGAAGGCGGGGACCCATCTCCTGCCGGTTCCAAACAGCGCCGACCGGAGATGGACTCCCGCCTTCGCGGGAGCACACGGCTTATTCCCTAATTGTAAGGGATGAACCCCCACAGGACCTAGTCCGGCCTGCGGGTGAAGGTGACGAAGCTGTAGGCCGGGCGGCCGTCGCTTGCGGCATGATCCTCGCGCGCGATCTCCTGCCAGTCGTTGGCATCGGGATAGGCGATCGTCGCGTCGCCCGCGGGCTCCAGCGCGACCTCGGTCAATTCGATGCGGTCGGCCATGGGCAGGAAGAGGCTGTGGATTTCGGCGCCGCCGATCACCATCACCTGCGGCGCGTTGGCGCGTTTGAGGGCTTCGTCGACGCTCGGCGCGGGCTCGGCGCCCTCCTCGTGCCAGTCGGGGTCGCGGGTCAGCACGATGTGGCGGCGACCGGCAAGGATCGCGGGCAGGCTGTCGAAGGTCTTGCGCCCCATGATCATCGGGCGCCCCATGGTGAGCTGTTTGAAGCGGCGGAGGTCGGCGGGAAGGTGCCACGGCATCCGGCCGTCGGCGCCGATCACGCCATTGGCGGCGCGCGCGAGGATCAGGGTGATTTCGGGGCGGTTCATGCGGGAGGGGGTCCGGCCGCGAAACCCACCCATGTCGCGTGGCCGAGTTTCCGGCCTTCGCGCACCTCGGTCTTGCTATAATGGTGGACGTGGCAGTTTTCGTCGGCGAGCAGGTCGGGGACCTCCGCGATCTGGTCGCCGATCAGATTGCGCATCACGACCGGCAGCGGACCGCAGGCAGTGCTGCCGAGCGGCAGGCCGGCGATGGCGCGGATGTGATTTTCGAACTGGCTCGTGACCGCACCCTCGATCGTCCAGTGGCCGCTGTTGTGGACGCGCGGCGCCATTTCGTTGAACACCGGCCCGGCGTCGGTGGCGAAAAATTCGCCGGTGAGCACCCCGACATAGTCGAGCGCATCGGCGACCTTTGCCATCATCGCGCGCGCTTCGTCCTGCTGACCCAGGATGATGGACGGCGGCGGCAGGCTGGCGGTGGCGAGGATGCCGTTCTCGTGGACGTTGACCGATGAATCCCAGAAGCGGACCTCGCCGTCGATGCCGCGGACGAGGATCACCGAAAATTCATGCGCGAAAGCGACGAAGCCTTCGAGGATCGCCGCGTGGCGGCCGATCGCGTCCCACGCGGCATCGGCGTCATCGGCGCTCGCGAGGCGCGCCTGTCCCTTGCCGTCATAGCCCAGGCGCACGGTCTTGAGAATCGCGGGTGCGCCGATGGCGGCGAGCGCGCTATCGAGCGCGGCGCGGTCGGGGACGGCGGCGAAGGGGGCGGTGCGGCCGCCGAGGTCGGCGACGAAAGCCTTTTCGGCGAGGCGGTCCTGCGCGATTTCGAGCGCGCGCACGCCGGGGTGCACCGCGACATGGCCCGACAGGAAGCGGACGGTATCGACGGGGACATTCTCGAACTCGAAGGTGACGATGTCGCAGGCGGCGGCGAAGGCGGCAAGGCGCGGTTCGTCGTCCCACGCGGCCTGGCTGTGGTGCGCGGTGACTTCGGCCGCGACGCTTTCGGCATCGGGGGCATAGATGTGAACCTTGTAGCCGAGCTGCGCGGCTGCGAGGCCAAGCATCCGGCCGAGCTGGCCGCCGCCCAATATGCCGATCGTCGAACCCGGGGAGAGCACCGGCGTTCAGCCCTCGCGAACGGGGGTGGGAGCGACGCCGTCGGTTTGGGCCGCGCGCCAATCGTCGAGCCGCTGCGCCAGATCGGGGTCGGTATTGGCGAGCAGCGCGGCGGCGAACAGGCCGGCATTGGTCGCCCCCGCCTTGCCGATCGCGAAGGTCGCCACCGGGACGCCGCCGGGCATCTGGACGATCGAATAGAGGCTGTCGACGCCGCTGAGCGCCGCCGATTGCACGGGGACGCCGAGCACCGGAACGCGCGTCATCGATGCGACCATGCCGGGCAGGTGTGCGGCGCCGCCGGCGCCCGCGATGATCGCCTTGAGTCCCCGATCCGCCGCGCCCTTCGCATAGGCGATCAGCCGGCCGGGGGTGCGGTGCGCCGAGACGATCCGCACGTCGTGCGCGATCCCGAACTCCTCGAGGATATGGACCGCATGCGCCATGGTCGGCCAGTCCGACTGGCTGCCCATGATCACGCCCACCTGCGGGGCCGCATCGTCCATCCGTCACCCTCCTGTCCCGGCCGTCGATTGATGAATCGCCGCCGCCCTCCCCCTAGCCGCTGTCCCGCAGCGGGGCAACGTCCGCGCGCGGCACCGCATTTCGGGGCGCGCGTTTACCGATTGGTATCCAGTCGGGACTAACAGATGCAGACAGATAGAGCCGTCGGCAATCCGGCCGGTGGGGAACAGCGTGCGTTCGGGGACTGGGAATGGATATCGCAGGGGGGGCACGGTTAGCGGTCGATCGGGCCGGCTTTGTATCCGTCGACTCCATCGAGGACCAACTGCGCGAATTGCGCCGCGAACGCGACGGACTGCGCCGCGAAAACCGCATCCTGAAGATCGCGGTCGCCGAGCTTGAGCGCGTGTCCGAGCGCGATACGCTGACTCCGCTGTTCAACCGCCGCTATTTCCTGACCGCGATCCACCAGCGGCTCGCGCGCTTCGAACGCCACGCCGAAACCGCCGCGGTCGTTTTTGTCGACGTCAACCAGCTCAAATATATCAACGACAGCTTCGGTCACGCCGCGGGCGACTTTGCGCTGATGGAAATCGCCAAGCGTCTGGGCGAATCGATTCGCGCGAGCGATGTCGCGGCGCGGATCGGCGGCGACGAATTCGGGCTGATCCTCGACCAGTCGAGCGAGGAGGGCGCGCGCGTCCAGGTCAACCGGCTGCGCCACATGCTGAGCGCGACGCCGGCTAGCTATGACGGACACGACATCGCGCTGTCGGCCTGTTTCGGGGTCGCGATGCTGTGCGCCGGGGCAACCGAGTCCGAGATATTGGCGACCGCCGACCGCGACATGTATCGCTGCAAGCAGGCGCAGGACGCCGATTCGCCCGCGCGGCACCGCTAAACCACCGCTAACCACCGCTTAACCATATGCGCGCATCTTCTCCTGTGGGGACAGGGGGTGAATCATGGCTATCCAGACCGATCCTTTTCAGGACATTCAAAGCCGCATCAGCGGGCAGATCGGGGCGCTCGCCGAGGCGCTGCCGCATTGTGCGCTCGGGCAGATCGTGCAGGGCATCGACGACATTCGCTGCCTGGCGCGCGACCATGGCTTCGGCGCGGTCGAGACGCTGGCGAGCCGGCTCGAATCGGCGGTCGCGGGCGGCGGCTATCGCGCGGCGATCCTGACCTATCTCGACGCGATGAGCGACGCGGTCGCCGCGCCGCGCGGACCGCTGCCCAGCGGCGCGCAGGAAGCGTGGCTTGCGTCGGTCGCGATGCGACTCGGGCATTGACGCCGCGGCGCTGACGTCGCACGCCGTCTTTCATGGATGCGATCATGCTCGCGCTCGTCGCGGTGGCTTTGGCCAATGCCGACGGACGCACGGGGCTTTTCCTTTCTGATCTGCTGAACGTGCGGCCGGACCGCCGGACCATCGTCGTCGTGGTTTTCGGCGCCTTCCTGATCCACGCGCTGGTCGCCGCCTTCGCGGGGGCCTTTGCCAATCGGATGATCGGGCAGGGCGTCGCCCAGCTGCTCGTCGCGGGCGCCGTGCTGTCGGCGGCGGCCGCGCTGCTGTGGCGCGGAAGCCCGCTCGCCGACGCGGGGGCCAAGGATGCGCGGCCGGTGATGCTGGCGGGGCGGATGCTCGCGCTTCAGTTCGGCGACCGCAGTCATTTCCTGATCGGCGCGCTGGCGGCGACGAGCGGCGCCGGGCTGTGGGCCGCGGCGGGGGGCATGATCGGCTGGATGCTGGCGATGCTGCCCTTTCTGGCCTTTGGTCCGGCGATCGCCGACCGGCGCGCGGCGCGCGCGATTCGCTGGGGAAGCGCGGCGATTCTGGCGCTGTGGGGTGTTCGGACCGCGATGGGGGCCTTTGGCCTGTAAAATCGATTGATGGGATAGGTTTCATCGCTTTTATCGATGACAGCGATCCAATAGCTCCATGGGCCTTTCCGGCCGATTTGCCCTATATAGGGGGTTGAAAAAGAAAGGATTCTCCCATGCCCAATACCAAGAACCAGCCCGCCGTCGCCGATGCGCTCAACGCGCTGCTCGCCGACAGCTTCGCGCTGTATCTCAAGACCAAAAATTATCACTGGCATGTGCAGGGGCCGCGCTTTCGCGACCTGCACCTGCTGTTCGACGAGCAGGCGGCGCAGATTCTCGCGACGACCGACCTGATCGCCGAGCGCGTGCGCAAGAATGGCGCGGCGACGCTGCGTTCGATCGGCGACGTGTCGCGGCGCCAGTCGATCAAGGACGACGATGCGGCCTCGGTCGAGGCCGACGCGATGATCGGGGCGCTCGCCGCGGACAACCGGACGCTGCTCGACCAGCTCAAGGAAACCAAGGCCGCGGCCGAAGCGGACGGCGATATCGCGACGAGCGGGCTGGTCGACGGCTGGGTTGACGAGACGCAGCAGCGCATCTGGTTCCTGGAGGCGACTTTGGGATATTAGGGTCGGCTTCCGCTCGAAAATGGCCGATCATCGCCGTCGCGCGGCCAAACAAGAGGCGATTATGGAGCTTGCAAACACACGCTCGCCACCCTCGTCATGCTGAACGTATTCAGGGTGACGGAGAATGAAGGAGATCGGCCGACAGCCGATGGGTTTGCAAACGACATAATCGCCAAACAAAAAGGGCGCCCGAGGGCGCCCTTTTCATTTTCAGCGCAAGGCTTCGCTTATGCTTCGGGCTGCAGGTTCACCGCGGCGAACTTGCCGCGATCGTCGACCTCGATATCGAAAGCGACGCGGTCGCCCTCGTTGAGGCCGGCCATGCCGGCACGCTGCACCGCGCTGATGTGGACGAAGGCATCGGCCTGTCCGTCGTCGCGCGCGATGAAGCCGAAGCCCTTCGTCGTGTTGAAGAATTTCACCGTGCCCGAGGTGCGTTCGCCGGTCAGCTGGCGCCGACCGCGGGCGCCGCCGGGCGCCGGACGATCCCCGCCGGCGCGATCATCGCGGCGCGGCGCGAAATCCTCGACCGGCATCGGTTCGCCTTCGATCTTGAGATCGATCGCCGATACCTTGCCGTTGCGTTCGACGAGCGTGAAGCCGAGCGGCTGGCCCGAGGCGAGACCCTGGAGGCCCGCCTGCTCGACCGCGCTGATGTGGACGAAGACGTCTTCGCCGCCATCGTCGCGCGCGACGAAGCCGAAACCCTTTGACGGGTTGAAGAATTTCACGGTGCCATTGCCTTCGCCGACGACCTGCGCCGGCATGCCGCCGCCGCGTCCGCCGCCGAAGCCGCCACGGTCGCCGCCGCCGAAACCACCGCCGCCGCCACCGCTGCGATCGCCGCCGCCGAAGCCGCCGCCACGGTCGCCGAAGCCGCCGCCACGATTGCCGCCACCATAGCTGTCGCCGCCATAGGGTGCGGGTTCAAAGCTGTCGAAATTGCCGAAATCATCGCGCTTGCCGCGTCCCCGCGGGCCGCGGCGATCCTTGTTGAAACTCATAGTCTGATAGTCGCTTTCGGTTCGTCCGCACCCCATTTACCCGACTCCTTGCGCCGGACGGGGACGCAACTCGCCACGGGCACGGACTCGCCCCGTGCCACAAACAGAGCAAGATATAGCCTAATTATCCACAGCCTGCGAACAGAAAATTTCAGGGAGGTGATGCAGAATTTTGCACGCTTTACCGTGGCGACGGGCCTGTCGTGCGGGCTTCGCGAATCCAGTCATTGAGCGGCAAGGCCGCTTCGCCTAAGGCGGAGAATATGAGCATATATTTCCACGAAGAAGATCTGCCCGAGGGCGCGCTGGGGCCGGGCGCGGTTGCGGTGGACACCGAGACCATGGGTCTGAACCCGCTGCGCGACCGATTGTGCGTCGTCCAGATCAGCGACGGGTCGGGCGACGAGCATCTCGTCCGCTTCAAGCCCGGCAGCGCCTATGACGCACCGGTGCTGAAGGCGATATTCACTGACCCCAACCGGTTGAAAATATTTCATTTCGGTCGCTTCGACATCGCCTCGATCCAGCATGCGCTGGGGGTGGTGACGGCGCCCGTCTATTGCACCAAGATCGCCTCGAAGCTGGTGCGCACCTATACCGACCGGCACGGCCTCAAGGAACTGGTGCGCGAGCTGCTCGGCCAGGATGTGTCGAAACAGCAGCAGTCGAGCGACTGGGGCGCGGCCGACCTTTCGGACGCGCAGCGCGACTATGCGGCGAGCGACGTGCGCTTCCTCCACGCGATGAAGGAGGTGCTCGACGCGCGGCTGGCGCGCGAGGGGCGCACCGGATTGGCGCAAGCCTGCTTCGACTTCCTGCCGACCCGCGCGGCGCTCGACCTCGCGGGCTGGCCCGAAACCGATATTTTCGCGCACACGTAAAAGCGATTCGCAGAAAAGATCATGTCCGAACGCGCCGACCATGACCGCACGATGCGCCGCCTGTGGGCCGCGAAAGGGTCGAGCCACGACCGCGTCGTGCGCATCCTGCGCTATGGCCTGCCGCTCGTCATCGGGGTGATCGCGGCGGTCCTCGTCTTTTCGCCCTTCACCCAGCGCACCGAAATCAGCTTCCTGCTCGCCAAGGACAAGGTCGACATGGCGAGCGAGCGGATGAAGGTGACGCGCGCCGAATATCGCGGCCAGGATTCGAAGGGCCAGCCCTTTGCCCTGCTCGCGGGGAGCGCGGTGCAGAAGAGTTCGGCCGAACCGATCGTGCGCATGCAGGATCTGTCGGGGGCGATTCGCCTGCAGGACGGTCCGGCGACGATCGCCGCCGCGGCGGGACAATATAATATGGACACCGAAAAAGTGACGGTGCCCGGCACGGTCAAGGTGCGCAGCGCCGACGGCTATGCGATCGATGCGAGCAATGTCGCGATCGACCTTAAAGGACGCAGCCTTGCGGGCACCGGCGGTGTCGACGGCACATTGAATATCGGCCAATTTTCGGCCAATCAGCTTTCGGCCGATCTCGACAGCCGTATCGTGCGCCTGTCGGGCAATGCCAAGCTGCGGATCAACCAGGGAGCGCTGAAGAAATGAAGGGGCTTTCGACGATGAAGAGCGCCATGATCGCGGGCGCGGGCTTCGCGCTCACCAGCCTGGCGATTCTCGCGACCGGCGGCGGCGCCCCGGCGCAGGCGCAGGCGCTCGCCAACCACAACAGCAATGCCCCGGTCGATTTCGACGCCGGCAGCATCGAGGTGCAGGACCGCGCCGACCGCGTCGTGCTGTCGGGCGGCGTCACGGTGACGCAGGCGGGCCTGACGGTGCGCGCGCCGCGGATGACCGTCGCCTATACGCGATCGGGCGGCACCGACGTCAACCGGCTCGATGCGACCGGCGGGGTGACCGTGAACAAGGGCGACGAGACCGCGAAGGGCAATGTCGCCATCTATGACCTCGACAAGCGCCTGATCACGATGGTCGGCAATGTCCAGTTGCAGCAGGGCGGCAATCACCTGACCGGCGGGCGGTTGGTGATCGACCTCAACAGCGGCCGCGCGACGGTCGACGGGCGCGGCGCGGCGCGCGGACCCGACGGCAATCCGATCACCGGTGGGACCAACGGGCGCGTCACCGGAACCTTCTCGGTTCCGCAAAGGACGCAGTAACCTTACGCCTTAACCTTTGGGTAAGCGCCCGCGCGCGAAGAACGGCGCGGGGGCCAGAGTCATTGCGGTGCCGGGGGGCGGCCGCGTCAGCAAGGCGTGCCCCCGATGCGATATTCCCCTTTGCTTCCCGTCCGTCGCCCGACGTTCGGTCGCCGCAAGCCCGTCGAAGAGATAATCGAACCCGCCGAGCCGACGAGCGAGGAGCGGCGGTTGATCGACCGCATCATCCGCCATGCGGGGCCGCGCGGCGGGCGTTAGAACAGCGGCATCGGCCCAGTCTCACAAAGGCATAATGGCGCAAAATTAGGCGATTATGTCGTTTGCAAACACATCGGCTGTCGGCCGATCTCATTTGCTCTCTCGTCACCCTGAGCCTGTCGAAGGGTTCAGCATGACGAGGGTAGCGATGGTGGTGAGGGCGGGTTGGCCGCCGCGAATGGGGAAGCGCCATTGCTCCCCCATTCGCCGCGATCCTGTTCAGGCGCCGAAGGTGCGCTGCCACCAGCCGCGGCGGGGTTCGCCGTCGGGGCCGGTTTCGTCGCCATCCGCTTCGGCGGCGACCGGTTGGGCCTCGCTCGACTCGGCCTCGTTCGCCTTGACAGGCTCAGCGGCCGCCTCGGCGACGGTTTCGGGTGCCGGCTCGGCCGCCTTCTTGGCGCGGCTCGGCCGCTTTCTGGGCGCGGGCTTGGCGGGTTCGGCCTCGGGCTCGGGCTCGACGACCGGGGCTTCGGCCAGCGGCGCTTCGACGGCCTCCGCAGCCTCGGCTTCGGCGGTCGCCGCGGCCTTGGTCTTGCGCGGCGCGCGCTTGCGCTTCGGCTTTTCCTCAGCGGCGGCGGGCACGTCTTCGGCGACCGGTTCGGCGTCTTCGGCTTCGGCCGGAGCGGCTTCCTCGGCGACGGTTTCGGCTTCGACCTCCTCGACCTTCTTGCGGCCGCGTCCGCCGCGGCGGCGGCGCGGCTTGGCTTCGGCGGTTTCTTCGGTTGCCTCTGCCGCATCCTCTACCGGAGCGGCCTCTTCGACGGAGGTGTCTGCGGCGTCGGTGTCGGCGTCGGTATCGCCTTCGTCGCCGCCCTCGGTCTCGGCGATTTCATTGCCTTCCTCGTCACGACGGCCGCGACGGCCGCGACGGCGGCGGCGACGGCGCTTGCGGCCTTCGCCATCCTCGCCGTCGGGGCTTTCCGGCCGCTCGCTGCGCGCGGGGCGATCCTCTTCCTCTTCGCTTTCCTCCTCGTCGTCTTCGACGAAATCATCGTCGTCGTCCTCGATCTCGACGATCGGGGCAAAGCTGCGGCGCTGGGTCGGCGGCGGGCCGCTGACCTCGACCGCCATGCGCGCGCCCTCGGTCTCGCCGTCGAGGAGGATTTCGACGCTGACGCCGTAAAGCTCCTCGATCTCGCGCAGTTCGCGGCGCTTTTCGTTGAGGAGGTAGAAGGTCGCTTCCTGGCTGGCGCGCAGGATGATCTTGCTGCCCTTGCCGCGCGCGGCTTCCTCTTCGATCAGGCGCAGCGCGCTGAGGCCCGCCGACGACGCGGTGCGGACGAGGCCGGTGCCTTCGCAATGCGGGCACGGCCGCGTCGAGGCTTCGAGGACGCCGGTGCGCAGGCGCTGGCGGCTCATCTCCATCAGGCCAAAGCCCGAGATGCGGCCGACCTGGATGCGCGCGCGATCGTTCTTGAGCGCGTCCTTCATCGCCCGTTCGACCTTGCGGACGTTCGAGCCATGATCCATGTCGATGAAGTCGATCACGATCAGCCCGGCCATGTCGCGCAGGCGAAGCTGGCGGGCGATTTCGTGCGCGGCCTCGAGGTTGGTGCTGAGCGCGGTCTGCTCGATATTATGCTCGCGCGTCGACCGGCCCGAGTTGATGTCGATCGACACCAAAGCCTCGGTCGGGTTGATCACCAGATACCCGCCCGATTTCAACTGGACGACGGGGTTGAGCATCCCCGCGAGTTGGTCCTCGACGCCGTAGCGCTGATAGAGCGACACCGGGTCGGCATATTGCTTCACGCGCCGCGCATGGCTCGGCATCAGCAGTTTCATGAACTGCTTCGCGGCCTTGTAGCCCTCGTCACCCTCGACGAACACTTCCTCGATATCCTTGTGATAGATGTCGCGGATCGCGCGCTTGACGAGGTCGCTGTCCGAATGGACCAGCGCCGGCGCGCTCGACGATAATGTCTTTTCGCGAATCTCGTCCCACAGCCGCGCGAGATAGTCGAAGTCGCGTTTGATCTCGACCTTGGTGCGCGCCATCCCCGCGGTGCGGACGATGCAACCCATCGTCGGTGGCAGGGCCATCTCGTCGATCATCGCCTTCAGCTTGCGGCGATCGGCACCGTTGGAAATCTTGCGGCTGATGCCGCCGCCGTGCATCGTGTTCGGCATCAGCACGCAATAGCGGCCGGCGAGCGACAAATAGGTGGTGAGCGCCGCGCCCTTGTTGCCGCGTTCCTCCTTGACGACCTGGACCAGCATCACCTGGCGGCGACGGATGACATCCTGAATCTTGTAGCGGCGGCGCAGCGACATACGGTTTTCGCCGTCCTCGTCGTCGCCGCGGCGACCACGCCCACGGCCCCGGCCGCCCTTGCGGCCATCGCGCCCGCCGCGCCCACGGCCCCGGCGATCGCCGCGACCGCCTTCCGCGCCTTCCTCGGTGCTTTCGCCGCCCTCGTCGCCTTCGTCATGCGCGGCGTCGTCATGCTCGTCATGATCATCACGATAGTCGTCGCGGTCGTCCCGATCATCGTCGCGGTCGCCATTCTCGTCGTCATGCTCCTCGACGTCGGCGACATCGCCTTCGAGTTCGTCGAGGTCATCCTCGGCGCGCATGGCGGCTTCGGCGGCATGTTCGGCCTCTTCGCGCAGCAGCGCGTCGCGGTCTTCCTTTGGAATCTGGTAATAGTCGGGGTGGATTTCGCTGAACGCCAGGAATCCGTGGCGATTGCCGCCATATTCGACGAACGCCGCCTGCAGCGACGGTTCGACGCGGGTCACCTTGGCCAGATAGATATTGCCCTTGAGCTGTTTGTGCTCGGCGGACTCGAAATCAAACTCCTCGATGCGGTTTCCCTTGGTGACGGCGACCCGGGTCTCTTCCCGGTGCCGCGCGTCGATCAACATGCGCGTGGTCATTATTATCACTCCAGGCGCGCCGCGGCGCGCCAAACAAAAAGGCCGCGACCATCCGGAACGGACGGCGGCGGTCGCTAGGGTTCAAAGAATAGAAGACGTTATTGCCGCGTGCGGCCCGCGTCCGGTCCTGGACGCGCATGCGGTCTTCGGTCGCGACAAGCACAGGGGCGAAAGCGCCTGCGTCGCGATCAGAAGAGGGCATGGCAAGCCTCATGCGGCATCAACCTGGTTATGGGGTGAGCGGAGAGGCTGGTCGACATTCCGCGGAAGGTCGCGCCGGCCGCCCGATCATCCGGGTGGACTGACGGACGTGCGTTCTTCCCCGCGTGCCCGGCACCAGGGCGACCCCGATCCGCGATTTGCGCGGATCAGGCCTTCCCCTCAAAAGGCCGGACGGCGCCGGGTAGGACACCGTCAGTGTGGGGGTGCTAGCATCGGCATGCGCCGACGGCAACCTTTGCCACCGCACAAAGATGGGATTGTGACGCGCCCTTGCAATCAGGACGTGCAGCCAACGGGCGGTTAACCCGCGTTTGACACGATGCGGTTAATAAGAGATTCACCGCGTTTCACGGCCGAGGGCTTCATGGTTTCGAACAGGCGCTGGTTTTCTTCATGGGCGCGACGCGGCGGTCAGGCGGCTGCGCTGGCGCTCGTCTTGACGAGCCTGTCGTCGCCGATGGCGCAATCGGGCGACGCTTTCCGGCACAGCGTCGGGCTCGACCGCGCACCGGGGGCCGAAGCCGCCCGGTTCCGGGCCGATCGGCCGAAAAAGCGCTACAGCGTCACCGTTCCGATCGGCAAGCCGAAGCCCGCGCTGCCGCTTCCCGCGATCGAAGGGCCGGCCGACCCGCGCCTGCCGCTTGTCGTGATCGACGCCGGGCATGGCGGGCACGACCCCGGCGCGATCTCGCCGCACGGCGGCCAGCGCGAGAAGGACATCACCCTCGCGCTCGCCGGGGCGATCCGCGATGCGCTGATCGCGTCGGGCCGGGTGCGCGTCGCGCTCACCCGCGCCGACGACCGCTTTCTGGTGCTCGAGGAGCGCTATGGCATCGCGCGGCGGCTGAAGGCCGATCTCTTCCTGTCGATCCACGCCGACGCCGCGACGAACGAGGAGGCGCACGGCGCGTCGATCTATACGCTGTCCGAGGTCGCGTCGGATCGCGAAGCCGCGCGGCTCGCGGCGCGCGAGAACAAGGCGAACATCATCAACGGCGTCGACCTGGGCGCGCATGGCAGCGCGGTGTCGTCGATCCTGCTCGACCTTACCCAGCGCGAGACGATGAACAGCGCGGCGGATTTCGCGCGCCTGCTCCAGCGCGAGGCGTCGGACGAGATGCAATTCCGCACGACCGCGCACCGTTTCGCCTCCTTCGTCGTGCTCAAGGCGCCCGACACGCCGTCGATCCTGTTCGAGACGGGGTTCGTGTCGAACAAGGACGACGTCGAATTTCTCGCCTCGAAGGCGGGGCAGCAGAAGGTCGCGCGCGGCGTGCGCGACGCGGTGCTGATCCATTTTGCGCGGCGGACCGCCACGGCCCGCTGACCCTGTTTCATGGGTTGACCAACCGCGCTTCGCCCACCAGCCTTGCATTGATGGGAGAGGGCGGGAGAGAGGCATGAGTTGGAGCAACTGGTCGGGAAGCGTCACCGCGCCCGTCGCTGTCGCCAGGCCGCAGAGCGAGGATGAGCTGGCGGCGCTGGTCCGCGGCGCGCGCAAGGTCCGCGCGACCGGGGCCGGACACAGCTTCATGCCGCTCTGTCCGTCCGACGAATTGATTCTCGGGCTGGATCGCCTCGCCGGTGCGCTGTCGGTCGCAGCCGACCGCAAGAGCGCGCGGATTCCGGCGGGGTGGAGCATCAAGCGCCTGACCGCGGCCTTGTGGGACGAAGGGCTGGCGCTCGCCAACCAGGGCGATGTCGATCCGCAGTCGCTTGCCGGGGCGATGGCGACGGGGACGCACGGCACCGGCGTTTCGCTCGGCTCGCTCGCGGCGATGGCGCGGGGGTTTCGGCTGGTGGGTGCCGACGGCGTGGCGCGCTGGTGCGACGCGGCGACCGAGCCCGACCTGTATCAGGCACAGCGCCTCTCGCTCGGCCTGTTCGGGATCGCGACCGAGATCGAGGCGGCGGTGGTCCCCGCCTTTCACCTTGCCGAACGGATCGAGAAGCGCCGCTGGGACGAGGTGCGCGAAAGCTATGACGAGCTTGCCGAGCGGCATCGCCACATCGAATTCTGGGTCTTCCCGCACGCCGACACGGTGATTTTGAAGACGCTCGATCCCTGCGATCCCTGCGATCCGCCCTCCTCGACCACCGACATCGAGGAAGCCGCCTTTCGCCGGGTGCTCGATATCGCGGCAAAGCTGCCTTTCCTCACGCCCTTCCTCCAGCGGATGATGATGAAGACGCGCTTCGACGGGCAGCGCCGCGGTCCCGCGCACGCGATCTTCCCGTCCGACCGCACGATCCGGTTCGAGGAAATGGAATATGAGCTGCCGCGCGCCGCCGGGCTCGACGCACTCACCGAGGTCATCGGCTGGATCCGCCGCAAGCGGTTGCCGGTCAGCTTTCCGTTCGAATATCGCACCGTCGCCGCCGACGATATCTGGATGAGCCCGATGAACGCGGGCCCGGTCGCCGCGATCTCGATGCACCAATATGCGAAAATGCCGTGGGCGGACCATTTCGCGGGCGCCGAAGCGATTTTTCGCGCTCATGGCGGGCGGCCGCATTGGGCGAAGCGCCACACGCTGACGCGCGGCGATGTCGACACCCTCTATCCGATGGCCGAGCGCTACCGCACCGTGCGCCGCGCCGCCGACCGCCAGGGCAAATTCCTCAACCCCCATCTGGAGGCCTTATTTTCATGAGCGACGACATCAGGCTGCACGCGCATCTGGTCGGCCGGCAGGGATCGCGCGCCGACCTCAACACGCCGGTGCTGATCCTCGATGTCGAGGCGCTCGACCGCAACATCGCCGCGCTGGCCGCGCTGACCGCCAGCCATGGCGTCGGCCTGCGCCCGCATGCCAAGACGCACAAGAGCGTCGATATCGCGAAGCGGCAGCTCGATGCGGGCGCGCTCGGCGTCTGCTGCGCCAAGATCGGGGAGGCCGAGGTGCTGGCAGAGGGCGGCATCGCGGGCATCCTCATCACCTCGCCGGTCGCCGCGCCGCGCGCGATCGAACGGCTCGCGGCGCTTGCGGCGCGCGCCGACGGGCTGATGGCGGTGGTCGATCATCCCGCCGTCGCCGAACGGATCGACGCGATGCTGGGGGCCGAGCGTGCGACGCTCGACGTCGTCATCGATATCGATCCGGGCATCGCGCGCACCGGGGTCGCGTCGGCCGACGCCGCGGTCGATCTCGCGCGGGCGATCGCGGCGCTGCCGCGCCTGCGCTACCGCGGCGTGCAATATTATTGCGGGTCGCAGCAGCATATCGAGGATCATGCCGAACGCCGCGCCGCGATCGTCGAACGCACCGATTATCTGAACAGCGTCATCGCGGCGCTCGCCGATGCGGGCTTCGCCCCCGACATCGTCACCGGATCGGGCACCGGCACGCACCGGATCGACCTTGCCCTCGGGGTCTTTACCGAGCTTCAGGCGGGTTCCTATGTCTTTATGGACAAGCAATATCTCGATTGCGACCTGACCGGCGACGGCGATGCGCCGTTCGAGACCGCGCTCGGCGTCGATGCGCGCGTCGTCAGCGCCAATCATTCGGGACTCGTCACGATCGACGCGGGGTTCAAGGCGCTGTCGACCGACGGCGGAGTCGCGCTCGTCCGGCGCGGGGCGCCCGAAAGCGCCTTTTTCGCCTTCATGGGCGACGAGCATTCGGCGCTGATCGCTCCCGACATCGGCCGCACGCTCGCCCCCGGCGATCCGGTGACGCTGACGGTGCCGCACTGCGACCCGACGGTGAATCTTTATGACCATTATCATGTCGTGTCGGGCGACACGCTGGTCGCGATCTGGCCGGTGAGCGCGCGCGGGCGGGCGCGTTGATTTCCGGCTGACGTCGGAAGCGGCACCGGCCCGCTCGCCCACCCGGCCTCCCATAGGATACTGCCGCCGGGAGGCCGGGCAGGGGAGCGGGCCGGTGCCGCCAAGCCAAAGCCGCAACCCACCGCAACCCCGCTTCCCTTTCCGCCAGACAGGCTTTAGAGGCTTGGCCCTATGCCGTCCGAGACCATGTCCCATTTTCGCTACCGCCTGCGCCGCGACGGCAATGCGGCCATCATATGGTTTCGCGAGATGTGGGTGCGCCGCTGGTTCCGCTGGCTCGGCTATCTGGTCGGCGCGGGGCTGCTGGCGCTGCTCCTCGGCTGGATCGTCTTCGCGCGCGACCTGCCGTCGGTCGACCAGCTTCGCGACTATGAACCGCCGCTGCCGACGATGGTCCGTGACGGCGAGGGCAAGCCGGTCCACAGCTATGCGCGCGAACGGCGCGTCCAGCTCGAATATAGCGAATATCCGCCGCTGCTCGTCCGCGCCTATCTGGCGGCGGAGGACCGCACCTTCTTTGAACATGGCGGGATCGACTATCCGGGGATCGCCAGCGCGATCATCACCAATCTGACCAGCAGCGGCCGCCCGATCGGCGCCTCGACGATCACCCAGCAGGTCGCGAAGAACCTGCTCCTGACCAACGAGGTCAGCTATCGGCGCAAGATTCGCGAGGCGATCCTGGCAAAGCGCATCGAGGCGGCGCTGACCAAGGAACAGATCCTCGAGCTTTACCTCAACGAAATCCCGCTCGGCCGCCGCAGCTTTGGCGTGCAGGCGGCGGCGCGTGCCTATTTCGACAAGGACGTCGACCAGCTCGCGCTCCACGAAATGGCCTTCCTCGCCATTTTGCCCAAGGCGCCCGAAACCTATGGCCGCGCGCGCAACGCCGACAAGGCGATCGCGCGGCGCAATTTCGTGCTGTCCGAAATGTTCCGCAATGGCTGGATCACCGCGGCGCAGCGCGATGCCGCGCAGGCGATGCCGCTCGGCCTGTCCGAAACGGGCAACAAGGCGGTCGCGCAGGTCGGCGGCTATTATATGGAAGAGGTGCGGCGCCAGTTGATCGGCCTGTTCGGCGAGACCCCCGACGACGGCTCGCTGTCGGTCTATGGCGGCGGCCTGTGGGTGCGCACCGCCTATGACGGCAAGATGCAGGACGCGGCGACGAGCGCGCTGCGCCGCGGGCTCGTCCGTTATGATACGGGCAAGGGCTGGTCGGGGCCGATCGCGCGGATCGAGGCCGACGACCAGTGGAAGAGCCGCCTTGCGTCGAGTTTCATCGGCATCGACTATGACGGCTGGCGGGTCGCGGCGGTGCTTTCGAAATCGGCGGGCGAGGTGCGGATCGGCTTCGCGAGCGGCGACACCGGCCGCCTGCCCGCGGGGGCGGCAACGATGGGATATCGCAAGACCGGCGGCAGCGCCTTTTCGGCGATGCGCCCGGGCGACCTGATCGCGGTCAAGGCGACCGCGCCTGGCGTCTACCAGCTCAAGAACATCCCCGAAGTGTCGGGCGGCATGGTCGTCGAAAGCCCGCATTCGGGCCGCATCTATGCGATGCAGGGCGGTTTCGACGTGCGCCTGTCGCCGTTCAACCGCGCGACCCAGGCCGAACGCCAGCCGGGTTCGACGATCAAGCCCTTCGTCTATGCGACCGCGCTCGACAGCGGCATGACCCCGGCGACGCTGATCGTCGACGGGCCTTTCTGCGTCTATCAGGGCGCCAACCTCGGCAATAAATGCTTCCGCAACTATGGCGGCGCGGGCGGGTCGGGCGAACATACGATGCGCTGGGGCCTCGAACAGTCGCGCAACCTGATGACGGTGCGCACCGCGAGCCAGGTCGGGATGGAGCCGATCGTCGAGACGATCAAGACGATGGGCATCGGCCAGCACGAACCCTATCTGTCGACCGCGCTCGGCGCCGGATCGACGACGGTCGAGAAGATGACCAACGCCTTTTCGATGCTCGCGAACCATGGCCGCGAACTGAAACCGCGGCTGATCGACTATGCGCAGGACCGGCGCGGCAAGGTGATCTTTCCAAAGAACTGGCGCCCGTGCGACGGCTGCAATGCCAAGGATTGGGACGGCCGCCCGATGCCGCGCTTCGCGCCGTCGGGCAAGCAGCTGATGGACCCGCTGACCGCCTATCAGGTCATCCATATGCTCGAGGGCGTCGTCCAGCGCGGCACCGCGGTGCGGCTGCGCGATCTGGGCGTGCCTTTGTTCGGCAAGACCGGCACGACGACGGGGCCGAAGGACGTCTGGTTCGTCGGCGGGTCGCCCGATGTCGTCGCGGGCGTCTATGTCGGCTTCGACCAGCCGCGCAACATGGGCGGCTATGCGCAGGGCGGCAGCCTGGCGGCCCCCATCTTCAAGGATTTCTTCCTCGGTGCGCTGACCGATGCGCCGCCGGTGCCCTTTACCGCGCCGAAGGGCATCCGCATGGTGCGCATCGACCGCCAGTCGGGTCGCCGCGTCTATGGCAGCTGGCCGGGAACCGACCCCAAGGCGGCGATCATCTGGGAAGCCTTCAAGCCCGAAAGCGAGCCCCGGCGGACGATCCGCGAAGAGGAGATCAAGCCGGTCAAGACGCCGAAACGCCAGGACGTGCCCGTCGAGCAGGGAAATGGACGGCGCACCGACGCCGATTTCCTCGACGATCGCGGCGGGATTATCTAGGGTCAGGACCCTAAGGTAATTGTGCCCCTGCCTTCGCGGGGACACGCTGGCTTATGAATACCGTTGGCGCGCGGCCCTTGTGGGAAGATGCGGGCGCCTCTATGGCCGGACGCCACCCGATTCAGGAGCTAAAACCATGCGCGCCGAAGCGCAGGATCATGTCGATACGATCAACGCCGCGCTCGCATTGCTGCGCCGATTCCTCGACTGGGATCGCGCGGTGCGCCGCCTCGACGAATTGAACGCCAAGGTCGAGGATCCGACGCTGTGGGACAATCCCAGGGCGGCGCAGGACGTCATGCGCGAACGCCGCCGCCTCGACGAGGCGATCACCGCGACGCGCGCGATCGAGACGGAGATGGCCGACACCGTCGAGTTGATCGAACTCGCCGAGATGGAGGGCGACGAGGCGCTGATCGACGATGCGGTGGCAAGCCTCGCCGTGCTCGCCGCGCGCGCAGAGGAGGACAAGGTCAAGGCGCTGCTCGCGGGCGAGGCCGACAGCTATGACTGCTATATCGAGGTTCACGCCGGCGCGGGTGGCACCGAAAGCCAGGACTGGGCCGAAATGCTCCAGCGCATGTACAGCCGCTGGGCCGAAAAGCGTCGGATGAAGGTCGAGTTGATCGAATATCAGGCGGGCGAGCAGGCGGGGATCAAGTCGGCGACGATGCTGGTCAAGGGCGAGAATGCCTATGGCTATGCCAAGACCGAAAGCGGCGTCCACCGCCTTGTCCGCATTTCGCCCTACGACAGTTCGGCGCGGCGGCACACCAGCTTTTCGTCGGTGTGGGTCTATCCGGTGATCGACGACAATATCGAGATCGAGATCAAGGAAAGCGACCTCAAGATCGATACCTATCGCGCCTCGGGCGCGGGCGGGCAGCATGTCAACACGACCGATTCGGCGGTCCGCATCACCCACATGCCCACCGGCATCGTCGTCGCTTCGCAGATCGACCGCTCGCAGCACAAGAATCGCGCGACCGCGATGGGGATGCTGAAGGCGCGCCTGTATGAGGCCGAGCTTCAGAAACGCGAGGCCGAGGCGTCGGGCGAATATCAGGCCAAGACCGAGATCGGCTGGGGCCACCAGATTCGCTCCTATGTCCTCCAGCCCTATCAGCTCGTGAAGGATTTGCGCACCGGGGTCACCTCGACCGCGCCGGGCGACGTGCTCGACGGCGCGCTCGACCCCTTCATGGCGGCGGCGCTGTCGCAGAAGGTGACCGGCGAAAAGGTCGATGTGGAGGATATCGACTGATGATCCGCCGCGCGGCCCTGCCCGCGCTGGCGGCGCTCGCGCTGCTCGGCGGCTGCAACGGCCCGTGGAGCAGCGACAGCGATCGCCCCGAAACCGCGCGCGAATTTCCGCCCGCCGACCGCCCGGTCGCGCCGATCACCTCGACCAAATGGTCGACCGAGGAAGCGCGCGACCGCGTCAACGAAGCCGACGACATCATGGATTCGGCCGACGTCCGCCCCGGCATGACCGTCGCCGACATCGGCGCGGGCGACGGCTATTACACGGTGCGCCTCGCGCCGCGCGTCGGCGCGACGGGGCGCGTCCTGGCGCAGGACATCCAGCCCGAGGTGATCGAACGGCTTGCCGACCGCGTCGCGCGCGAGCGGCTTGACAATGTCTCGCTCAAATTGGGCGCGGTCGACGATCCGCGGCTTCCCGCGGGCAGTTTCGACCGCGTCTTCATGATCCATATGTATCACGAGATCGGCGAACCTTACGCCTTTCTGTGGCGGCTGCGCCCGGCGCTCCGCAAGGGCGGACAGGTCATCGTCGTCGACGGCGACCGCCCGATCGCGCAGCATGGCACGCCCTTTCGCCTGCTCGTCTGCGAGTTCGAGGCGGTGGGCTACAAACTCGTCTCCTATGACGACAAGGCGCATGCCGGTGGCTATCTCGCGCGCTTCGTCCCCGACGGCAAACGCCCGAAACCCGAAGATATTACGGTGTGCAAGAATCCGTAAACGGCCGTCGTCCGCGCGGGGGGCGACGCGATCAATAAACGACCATCTGATCCCCGGCGCCCGCTTCGGCCAGAAAGCTGACCAGCCCGCCCGCGCGCACCTGCGGCGCCAGCTCGTTCGCGGTCATGCCCGCCAGCGCCAGGCCCGACTGGCAAACGATCAGCCGCACCCCCATCGCCATGGCTTCGGCGATCAGCGACGCGAGGTCGGGCTGCCCGGCGGCGCGCCGCGCGGCGTCGCCGGCGAAGGACACGGGCGTGCGGAGCAGCGCCGCCGCTTCGCCCTGGAGGAAGAGGCGCGCGGGGCGCCCGAGCGCGCTTGCCGCGGTCGCGGCCTCGAGCGCGGCATAGAAGCGGGCGCCGTCGGCCGCGGGAACGATGAGGCTCAGCCCCGGCATATCGGGCACTCGGGTTCCTTGGCGAGCGCGACCTCGCGCCAGCGCCGCTCGAGCATGTCGAGGATCGTCAGGCGGCCGGTCAGCGGCCGCCCCCAGCCGGTCAGCGCGCGCACCGCCTCGAGCGCCGCCATCGTCCCGACCATCCCCGGCAGCGCGCCCATGACGCCCTGTTCGGCGCAATTGATGCCGGGGCGATCGGGATCGTCGCCGACGAGGCAGGAATAGCATGGGGCGTCGGCGCGCCAACCCTCATAGAGCGCGACCTGTCCCTCGAAGGCACCGATCGCGGCCGAGAGCAGGGGAATATGCAGCGCGACCGCGGCGCGGTTGACCGCGAGCCGGGTCGCGAAATTGTCGCAGCCGTCGAGGATCAGGTCGGCGCCCGCGAGCAGCGCTTCGGCATTGGCGATGTCGAGCCGTTCGGGCATCGCCACGACCTCGACATGCGGGTTGATCCGCCGCGCCGCCGCCGCCGCGACCTCGACCTTGAGCGCGCCGAGGTCGGCATCGGTGAAGAGCGGCTGGCGCTGGAGGTTCGACAGTTCGATCTGGTCATGGTCGATGATGGTCAGCGTGCCGACCCCCGCCGCGGCCAGATAGGTGATCGCCGGACAGCCGATCCCGCCCGCGCCGATGATCGCGACATGGGCTCCCTTCAGCTTCGCCTGTCCGGCGCCGCCAAAGACGGGCAGGATGATCTGGCGCGCATAACGGTCGAGTTCGGCGTCGCTGAGCATGGACCCTAATCGCCCGGCTGGCGCATCTTCATCGCCGCCAGCGAACCGAGATTGTCGGGGATATGGTCGTCCTCGATCGCTTCGACGCCATCGTCGCTCGCGACCCCGGTCGAGCCGAAACCACCCGCGCCGCGCGCGGTCTCGTCGAGCGTTTCGACCTCGGCGAAGGCGGCGCGCTGAACGGCGGCGGGGACGAGCTGGGCGATGCGGTCGCCGCGGCTGATCTCGAAATTATCGTCGGACAGATTGGCGAGAATGACCTTCACCTCGCCGCGATAGTCGCTGTCGATCGTGCCCGGCGTGTTGAGGCAGGTGATGCCATGCTTGAGCGCGAGCCCCGATCGCGGGCGCACCTGGACTTCATAGCCCGGCGGGATCGCCATTGCGAAGCCGGTCGCGACCGCGTGGCGCGCGCCGGGGCGCAGCGTCAGCGTCTCGGCCGCGACGACGTCCATCCCCGCTGCGCCGTCGCTGGCATAGGCGGGTAGCGGCAGGCCGCCGCCGTTCGGCAGGCGCTGAACCCGGATTTCAATCATCGGAAGCGGATATGCGGGCGTCGAGCTCATCGGCGATCTTTTCCATCAATTTGCGGGCGACCACCTCTTTGGGCAGCCGGTCCCAGCTGTCCACGCCGTCCTTGCCGACGATATGGACCCGGTTCGTCTCGCCGCCCATCGGGTCGGCCGAAACATCATTGGCGACGATCCAGTCGCAGCCCTTGCGCGCGAGCTTCGCCTCGGCGTGCGCGAGGACATCGTTGGTCTCGGCCGCAAAGCCGATCAATAGCGGTGGGCGGCGCGGACTTTTGGCGAGGCCCGCGAGGATGTCGGGATTTTCGGCGAGCGCGAGCGGTGCGACCGCGCCGCTGCCGTCCTTCTTGATCTTTTGCGGCGCGGTGTCGGCGGCGCGCCAGTCGGCGACCGCAGCGACCATGATCGCGGCGTCGACGGGCAATCCCGCCTCGACCTCGGCCGCCATCTCGCGCGCGGTTTCGACATCGACGCGGATCACGCCCGGCGGGGTCGGGAGCGGCACCGGCCCGGCGATCAGCAGCACCTCGGCGCCCGCCTCGGCGGCGGCGGCGGCGATCGCGAAGCCCTGCTTTCCGCTCGACCGGTTGGCGATGTAGCGCACCGGGTCGATCGGCTCGTGCGTCGGTCCCGCGGTGATCAGGATGCGGCGGCCGTAAAGCGGGCGGTGGTTGGCGGGGGCGAAGTCGGGCTGGCCGTCGATGTCCCCCTCCCGCTTGCGGGAGGGGCTGGGGGAGGGCATGTCGGTAGAGCGGCGCGCGTCGTCTGATGCTAAGGTTGACGGCGCCACAGGCGCTCCCCCGACCCCTCCCGCAAGCGGGAGGGGAGAAGCCAGCGCATCTCCGATCGCCGCAAAGATCGCCGCTGGTTCGGGAAGCCGTCCTGGGCCATATTCGCCGCACGCCATCGCGCCCTCGTCGGGCTCCATCACCGTCACTCCGTCGCCGTGCAGCGTCGCTACATTGCGCCGCGTCGCGGGGTGCAGCCACATGCGCACGTTCATCGCCGGCGCGGCGAGCACCGGCTTGTCGGTCGCGAGCAGCAGCGTCGTCGCCAGATCGTCGGCGATACCCGCCGCCATTTTCGCCAACAGGTCGGCGGTCGCGGGCGCGACGACGACCAGGTCGGCCTCGCGGCTGAGCTGGATATGCCCCATCTCGACCTCGTCCTTGAGGTCGAAAAGATTGGTATAGACTTTGTTCTCGCTGAGCGCGGCGAGGGTCAGCGGGGTCACGAACTGCTCGCCCGCGCGGGTCAGCACGCAGCGCACGATATGGCCGCTCTTGCGAAGCAGCCGGACGAGCTCGATGCTCTTATAGGCCGCGATGCCGCCGCCGATGATGAGCAGGATGCGTTTCGGGGTCATGGCGTCAATACCCGCTGATGAGCATGTCGAGGGCCGACATGACGAGATAATGTTGGTCGGACAGGGACGTCACGAAATATTTCAGATCCGCCACCGGCACCGTCAACGCGAACTGCGTGTAAAGCGCCATCGGTTCGTCATCGATGGCAAAGACGGGATTGAGCCGTTCGGCGAGCTTTGGCCCATGGTCGGGGCTGACCAGCGGGATCACGAAACGGGTGTTGTAATGGTCCAGCGTGTCCGACTGGAAGTCGAGCAGATACTCGCCTTCGTCGGTGCGGAACACATCTAGCTGCGCCACAGGCGATCTCGATACCGGGCCAGCGGCAGCCCATGCTTGCGCACATATTCGTTCGAAGACTCGATGGCTTCCTTATTTTCGCGCTTCCATTCCTCGCCCAGCCTCTTTCTGACCTCTCCCATCAACCCGGCTTCGCAAGCCTGCGACACGTTGATTCCCAGGCGTTTGGCCTCGGACACCAGATTGGCCGGCAGGGTGACGTTTGTCGGTTTTCTGCCGGTGATGGAGCGCGACGGACGATTCATGCGCAAAATCTATGCGCATGAACCATGCCTGTCAACTGAGCCAGTGCAGCACTCCCGCGCCCGCCGCCGCGCCAACCAGCGCGGTCAGCGCATAGCGCCACCAGACGCGCTTCTGGTCCTTCTCCCACATCAGCGCGATATCGGGCAGCGGCGGCGCGGGCGGCGCGGCGCCCTTTTTCGGCAATTGCGCGTCGAGGCGGCGGATGATGTCGGGGATCAGCGCGAGCGTCTTGCCCTGTTCGCGCAGGCCGTCGGCGAGCGCTGCTTCGGGACCGAGTTCGTCGCGAATCCATTCGCGCACGAAGGGGCCGGAAACGTCCCACATATTGATCTTTGGATCGAGCATCGTCGCGACGCCCTCGACCATCACCATCGTCTTTTGCAAGAGCAGCAGGTGCGGCTGCGTCTGCATGTCGAAATCGCGGGTGATCGCGAACAGCCCGTCGAGCATCTGGCCGACCGACAATTCGCTCACCGGCTTGCCGCGCATCGGCTCGCCGACCGCGCGCAGTGCCGTCGCGAATTCCTCGACGCTGTGATAATCGGGCACATATTGCGCCTCGAAATGAATCTCGGCGACGCGGCGGTAATTGCCGGTGGTCAGACCATAGAGGATTTCGGCAAGCCAGTAGCGTGCCTGGCGGTTGATCCGCCCCATGATGCCGAAATCGACCGCGGCGATCGTCCCGTCGGCTTTCACGAACAAATTGCCCTGGTGCATGTCGGCGTGGAAAAAGCCTTCGGCAATCGCCTGGCGCAGGAAGGCGTTGACGAGGTTTGCCGCCAGTCTTTCCATGTCGTGCCCCGCGGCGATCAGCTGGTCGCGGTGCGAGATCTTGATGCCGTCGATCCAGTCCAGCGTCATCACGCGGCTGGCGGTGCGGTCCCAGTCGATCGCCGGCACTTCATAGGTCGGCACGCCGACCATCGCGTCGGCAAGCTCGGACGCCGAAGCGGCTTCGCGGCGCAGGTCGAGTTCGCGCAGCGTCCAGCGGCGGAAATTGGCGATCACCTGACGCGGGCGCAGCCGACTCGCCTCGCCGCCGAACGCCTCGAGATGCGCCGCCGCCCATTCATAGGTTTCGATGTCGCGCGCGAACTGCTTGTCGATGCCCGGACGGCGGACCTTGACCGCGACCTTGCGGCCATCGGTCGTCACCGCGCGGTGGACCTGTGCGATCGAGGCCGAACCAACGGGTTCGGGATCGAATTCGGCATAGAGGCTTTCGAGCGGGGCTTCGAAGGTCGCTTCGATTTCGCGCCGGATATGGTCGAAGCCGACCGGCGCGAGGGCGTCCTGCAGGCTCAGCAGGTTGCGCGCCGCCTCTTCGCCGACGAGGTCGGGGCGCGTCGCGAGCGTCTGCCCCAGCTTGACCGCGGCGGGGCCGATCGCCTGGAAGGCCGCGGCATAGTCGGGGATGCGCGGCTGGATCGTCCCCAGCCGCGCGATCCGGCACAATCGCTTGACCCCCGGCGGCGTCTGCGGCGCCGACTCGATCCCGCGCAGCGCGCCGTGGCGCGCGAGAATGCGGCCCCATCGCAGCAGGCGAAAGATGTGCGTGACGGGTTGGGTCATGTCCTGGTTCCCCTCCCGCCAGCGGGAGGGGTTAGGGGTGGGCGCGAGCGAAGCGAGCTTGCGACATCGCGTCCGCCCACCCCGCTGCGACGAGCGAACAAGTTCGCAAGTCTCGCTGCCCCTCCCGCCAGCGGGAGGGGAGAAGAATGCGGTTTGCTCACGCTTTCCACCCGCTGTGGATCGCGACCAGTCCGCCCATGATCGGCTCGACCTTGACCGCGGTGAAGCCCGCGTCGCCGATCATCCTGGCGAAGGCGGGCATCGGCGGAAAGCGGCGGATCGATTCGATCAGGTAGCGATAGCTGTCCTCGTCCTGCGCGATCAGCTTGCCGAGCCTGGGCACCATATGGTGCGAATAAGCGTCATAGGCCTGCGCGAAGCCCGGCCATTCATTGGTCGAAAATTCGAGGCAGAAGAAGCGCCCGCCATAGCGCAGCACGCGGTGCGCTTCGCGCAAGGCGGCCGGAATGTCGGTGACGTTGCGGATGCCGAAGGCGATCGTATAGGCGTCGAAAAACTGGTCGGGAAAGCTCAGCGCCTCGGCATTTTGTTCGGACCAGACGAGGCTGTCGATCCCGCGCCCGGCCGCGCGCTCGACGCCGACGCCGAGCATGTCGGGGTTGATGTCGGCGACGGTGATGCTGGCGCCCGACCGCTCCATGCGAAAGGCGATGTCGCCGGTGCCGCCCGCCATGTCGAGGATCGCCTCTCCGCTGCGCGGCTTGACGCGGCGCACGAAGCGGTCCTTCCACAATCGGTGCATGCCCCCCGACATCGCGTCGTTCATGATGTCATATTTGCGCGCGACGCGGCTGAACACTTCGCCGACCATCGCGGTCTTTGCGCCCGCGGGAACCTGTTCATAGCCGAAGCTGACGGTATCGGGGGTGGTCATCGGAGTCGCGCCTTTGCGGGGAGAAGGGAAGTCCGACCGGCCTTTAGCGGGGCCTTGTCGCGCGCGCAAATGGCGCGTAGCGCAAGCCGCGATATGCCCGAGCTTCCCGAAGTCGAAACCACCGTCCGCGGCCTTGCGCCCTTCCTCGAAGGGCAAAGGCTGACCGCGGTGACGACCTTCCGTCCCGACCTGCGGCGGCCCTTTCCGGTTGATCTGGCGCAGCGGCTGACCGGCGCGACGGTCACCACCCTGTCGCGGCGGGCGAAATATGGCATCGTGTCGACCGACCGCGACGATCATATGATTTTTCACCTCGGCATGTCGGGGCGCTGGCGGACCGAAGGCGGCGAGGCGGGGAAGCACGACCATCTGCTGCTCGAAACCGGCGCCGGGCAGCGGTTGTTCCTGCACGATCCGCGGCGATTCGGCTCGGTCGACCTGGTGAGCGGCGACCCGTTGACGCGGTTCCCGGCGTTCATGGCGCTCGGCCCCGAACCGCTGGCGGACGCTTTCGACGCCGCCTGCCTCGCCAGCGCGCTTGCCGGACGGCGCGCGCCGATCAAGGCGATGCTGCTCGACCAGGCGATCGTCGCCGGGCTCGGCAATATCTATGTCTGCGAAGCGCTCAACATGGCGAAGATTTCGCCGCTGAAGCCCGCGGCCGATATATCGAGGGCGAAGCTCGCGGCGCTGGTGCCCGCGATCAAGCAGGTGCTGGCCGCGGCGATCGCGGCGGGCGGATCGACGCTGCGCGATTTCCTCAGTCCCGAAGGCGATCTTGGCTATTTCGCGAAGGACTGGCGCGTCTATGGCCGCGAGGGCGGGACATGCGAATGCGGCGGGACGATCGCGCGCGTCGTGCAGAGCGGGCGATCGACCTTCCATTGCCCGAAATGCCAGCGCTGATGTCGGTATTTCCTGTGAAAAGCGTTGACCTTCGCCCCCTTGCTGGCTATGGGCGCACCCTTCGAGCAGGGTCCGGTCGTCCGGAACCGGCCGCATCCGGACATTGATTCGCCGCACCTCGCGCGATTCGGCTGCTCCGATGAGGCTGCGCTCCGACCATGTTGACCGTTTGAAAGACTAGAGGAATTTATGGCCAATACGCCGCAGGCAAAAAAGCGCATCCGTCGCAACCAGGCACGCGCTACCGTGAACAAGAATCGCGTTTCGCGCATCCGCACGCTGGTGAAGAAGGTCGAAGCGGCCGTCGCTTCGGGCGACAAGGACGCCGCGGCGACCGCGCTGAAGGCCGCGCAGCCCGAAATGGCGCGCGGGATCGCCAAGGGCGTGCTGCACAAGAATACGGTCGCCCGCAAATATTCGCGCCTGACCAAGAGCGTGAACGCGATCGCCTGATCGATCGTCCCGAAAGGGCACAAAAATACCCGCCGGCTCGATGCCGGCGGGTATTTTTTTGCGCATCGGTTCGGGACTCTGCGATGGCATTTTTGTTGCAGCGCGGTAAGTGACGGATTTGCTGCGATTCGCTGACGTCCCATTCGGCACTGCAAATAAGACATTGAAAAACGGCGGAAAATTATAGTTCCGACGCGATTCCGACCCCCCCTGCGAGTCAAGATTTTTATTTCAGTATTTTTACACCCGTCGGACTTGATCGACTCGCGCCGCCTTGCCTAGACAGGGGTGTCGTCGGCCTTCGCTGGCGGCCGTCACATTGACATGATTCGTGTTCTTTCGGACTGCGTGTCCGGGAAGGAATGCTTGCGCCCGCGCGTAAGCAGCGACGGGTCGGCGTGTGGGCGGCTGCGCGGGGATTCGGACGGGGGGCATCTCAGGGGGCGGCACGGCGTGATACAAAGCGGGGATCGGCATGGCACGGACGCAAGGAATGGAGCAGTGAGCGGGGACGCCGCCATGCTCTGGCCGCGCGTCGCCGAGGGCCTGCGCCGCGACCTTGGCGCGCGCACCTTCGACCATTGGCTGAAGCCCGTTCGCTTTGGCGATTATTGCGCCTTGTCGGGGGTCGTGACGCTCGAGACGCAGAGCCGCTTCTCCGCCAACTGGATCAACGAACGCTTCGGCGACCGGCTCGAACTGGCGTGGCGCCAGCATCTGCCCGACGTGCGCGGTGTGACCGTGCGCGGCGGAGCCGTCGCCGACGCGCGCGCCGCCACCCTTTCGAGCCAGCCGCTGCCCGCGTTCGAGGCGTCGCCGCCGATCGCCGCGAACCCCGCCTTGCTCGGCTTCGACCCGCGCCAGTCGTTCGACCGTTTCGTCGTCGCCCGCTCGAACATTCTCGCCGCTAACGCCGCGCGCCGCATGGCGATGGTCGAGGTGCCGCAGTTCAATCCGCTCTATCTCTGTTCGGGCACCGGCCAGGGCAAGACGCACCTGTTGCAGGCGATCGCGCAGGATTATGCCGCGCTGCACCCGACCGCGACCATCATCCTGATGTCGGCGGAAAAATTCATGCTCGAATTCGTCGGCGCGATGCGCGGCGGCGACATGATGGCGTTCAAGGCGCGGCTGCGCGCCGCCGACCTGCTGCTCCTCGACGATCTGCAATTCGTGATCGGCAAGAATTCGACCCAGGAAGAATTGCTCCACACGATCGACGACCAGATGACGGCGGGCAAGCGGCTCGTCGTCACCGCCGACCGGCCACCCGCGATGCTCGACGGGGTCGAGGCGCGGCTGCTGTCGCGCCTGTCGGGCGGGCTGGTCGCCGATATCGAAGCGCCCGAGGATGATTTGCGCGAACGCATCATCCGCCAGCGGCTCGCCGCGATGCCGATGGTCGAGGTGCCCGACCCGGTCGTCGCCTATCTGGTCAAGCATTTCACGCGCAATATCCGCGAACTCGAAGGCGCGCTCAACAAGTTGCTGGCCTATGCCGCGCTGACCGGGACGGTGATCGACCTCGCGCTGGCCGAGGATCGGCTCGCGGAAAATGTCCGCAGCGCGCGCCCGCGCATCACGATCGACGAGATTCAGCGCGCGGTTTGCGCGCACTATCGGCTCGACAAGTCCGAAATGGCATCGAAGCGCCGCGTCCGCGCGATCGCGCGCCCGCGTCAGGTCGCCATGTATCTGGCGAAGGAGCTGACCCCGCGCTCCTATCCCGAAATCGGGCGCCGGTTCGGCGGGCGCGACCATTCGACGGTGATCCACGCGGTCCGCACGGTCGAGGCGCTGCGCGTCCACGACAGCGAACTCGACGCCGAGATCGCGGCGATCCGGCGCAGCCTCAACGGTTGATCCACAGCTTTATCCCTGGGTTATCCCCGGGTTTGTCCCCATCGCCCGCACGGCCGTAACGCCGAAGGTCCGCTTTGGGGTGGGGAGCGGACGTTGAAGGATGGCGCTGATGTCCCCTCCCGCAAGCGGGAGGGGCAGCGAGACTTGCGAACTTGTTCGCTAGCCGCAGCGGGGTGGGCCATTGCGACGCCGCTGCCCACCCCCAACCTTCCCGCCTGCGGGAGGGGAGAGCAGCCGTCCGCAATCAGTCGATTGCAGGCTTTAAACCTCGTCATGCTGAACTTGTTTCAGCATCCATGGCCTGAGTTCGCGTCCAGCGCCGCGCTGAAGGAGACGTCCGGCCATGGACCCTGAAACAAGTTCAGGGTGACGATGAAAGAGATGTCGCCTTTCAGTCGCAAGCTGCCATCGTTTCCTTCCAAACGAAAAAGGCCCGCCTTTCGCGTGAAAGGCGGGCCTTGTGTCAGGCTTTGAAGGCGGTTCAGCCCTTTTCGGGCGGCGCCACGGTGATGCGGACGCGTTCGCCCGAATTGCCGGGGAAGCCCGTGAACATCGCCTCGATGAGGTTCGGAACCAGCGCTTGCAGATTATTGTCGCGCGACTGCGCCTCTGCATGCCCTTCGAACAGGCGGTAGCCGTCGGCGGCGCGGTTGATCTGCAGGTTCAGCCCGCTCGAATAGACGGTGTAGCTCGACACGTCGTTATAGCCCCAGCCGGGACCGAAGCCGCCCCACAGGAACGGGTCGCGATAGCCATAGACATAGCGGCGGCCGCCGGGGCCGCGCACGATGACCGGGCGGTAATAGCGCGGGCCGAAACCGCCGTACCAGGGATCGCCGAATCCGGGCGACGACACGACGCGCTCGCGTCCCTTGTCGACACCATAGTCCATGCGGACGATCATGTCGGGATGCTCGCCGTTGGCGGCGGGCCGATAACCGTAGCGCGTCAACTCACCGGCGACGAGATTCGCATATTGGCCGAACTCGATGCCGCCCTGCAGCGCGGGATTGGCTGCTTCGATCACGAAGCTCTGGCCCTGCGGCGCGGGAAGCTGGGTCTGGAAGCGCGCGACATCGGCCTTGAACGGGGTCGCGCAGCCAGCCAGCGCCAGCGCTGCGCCCGCGATGGCGGCCAGGCCGAACCGTCGGGAAATTTTCTTGCTCATGTTCATGCTCCGTGATTCGGAAGGACGCACAGCATGCGCCATTTATAACATGACTACGCCGCTGCGACTTAACCTTGGTTGAACTCGTTTCGCCGCACGAAGGCACCCGCTCCCAATATGGGCCAGCGACTGCGATAAACAAGAATTTCCTTGCGGCCGAAACGGCTTGGCTAGCGGCAGAGACCCAGCGCGGCATAAGCGGCGTCGAGCGTCGGCCGGGCGAGCGCCGATGCGCGCGCCGCCCCGGCGTCGAGCGCCGCGTCGATCGCCGCAGGGTCGCGCTTGAGCGCCGCGAGCCGCGCCGCGATCGGGCGCAGCGTTTCGACGAGCAATTCGCCGAGCGCCGGCTTGAAGGCGCCGAAGCCCTGCCCGGCAAAGCGGGCGAGCACCTGGTCGACGCTTTCGTCGGCCATCGCGGCATAGATGGACACGAGATTGCGCGCCTCGGGCCGCTCGCCCAGCCCCGCGGCCTCGGACGGCAGCGGCTCGGGATCGGTCCTGGCCTTGCGAATCTTCGCCATGATCGTGTCGGGATCGTCGACCAGGTTGATCCGGCTCATGTCGCTCGGGTCCGATTTCGACATTTTGGCGGTCCCATCGCGCAGGCTCATGATCCGCGCCGCCGTTGGCGGGATCGTCGGCTCGGGCAGGGTGAAGGTCTCGGTCGCGGTGTCGAGGTTGAATTTGGTCGCGATGTCGCGCGCCAGCTCCAGATGCTGTTTCTGGTCGTCGCCGACGGGGACGTGCGTCGTCTGATAGAGCAGCACGTCGGCCGCCTGGAGCACCGGATAGGCGAACAGGCCGACGCTTGCGCTTTCGCGATTCTTGCCCGATTTTTCCTTGAACTGGGTCATCCGGTTGAGCCAGCCGATCCGCGCGGTGCAGAACAGCAGCCACGCCAGCTCGGCATGCGCGGGGACGCGCGCCTGATTGAACAGGATCGCCTTTTCGGGGTCGATCCCCGCCGCCATCAGTGCCGCCGCCATCTCGCGCGTGTTCGCGGTCAGCTCGGCCGGGTCGTTGTGGACGGTGATCGCATGGAGGTCGGCAAGGAAATAGAGCTTCTCGCCCGGCATGTCGTCCTGCATCCGCACCCAGTTGCGGATCGCGCCCAGATAATTGCCGAGGTGCAAATTTCCGGTGGGCTGAATGCCCGATAGCGTCCGCATGTTCTACTCCTGCATTGGCGCCGGTTTGGCGCGCCGCCGCGTCAGCATGGCGACCAGATCCTTGTCAAGCGCGCCGGTGACGAAAGCGGTGGCAAAGAAGACCGCGCCCCCCGCGCCGCACAGCGCCCCCAGCGCGCCGACGCGCTGGGGAATATTGCCGCCATACCAGGGCTCCATCAGCGGCATCATCCACCACAGCAGCGCCGCCATCGCCGCCACTGCGATGAGCTGGCGCGCGATGCGTCCGGCGAGCTTCGCGGTGAAGCGGAACCAGCCGCGGCGGTGCAATATGACATAGAGCAGCAGGCAGTTGAGACTCGCCGAAACCGCCGTCGCCCCCGCGAGCCCGACGATCCCGAAACGCTGCACGACATAGAGGTTGATCGCGATATTGACGATCAGCGACGCGAGCGCGGTCCACACCGGGGTCTTGGTATCCTCGCGCGCGAAGAAGCCGGGGTTCAGGATCTTGACGATCACATAGGCGGGCAGGCCCGCGACGAGCGCGACGACGATATGCGCCATCGTCGCGCCATCGGCGCTGGTGAACTTGCCGCCGACAAAGAAGGCGGTGACGAAAGCCGGGGCGCAGATCGCGAGCGCGGCGGCGGCGGGAAGGGTGAGCAGAGTCGCGATCTCGAAGGCGTTCGCCTGCAGCCGCTGGGCCTCGGCGCCGTCGTCGCTGTGGATATGGCGCGACAGCATCGGCAGGATCGCGGTGCCGAGCGCGATGCCGACGATGCCGAGCGGAAGCTGATTCAGCCGGTCGGCGAGCTTGAGCAGCGTCAGCGACCCCTGCGGCAGCGAGGTCGCGAAGAAGGTGTCGACGAACTGGCTGACCTGATAGATGCCGGCGCCAAAGGTCGCGGGCAGGATCAGCATCCCCAGCCGCTTCACCTCGGGGGTGAATTTGGGAAAGCGGAAACGCAATGTCAGGCCCGCGCGGCGCACCGCCCACCAGAGATAGGCAAGCTGGGCGACCCCGGCGAGGCTGACCGAAATGGCGAGCGCTTCGGCGACGATCCGGTCGTCGCCGCCGGGGCCACGCACCCGCCAGCCGATTGCGATCCCGGCGATCAGCAGCAGGTTGAGCAGCACCGGCGCGAGCGCCCCCGGCGCGAAGCGCGAGCGGGCGTTGAGCAGCCCCGACAGCATCGCGACGAGGCTGATGAGCGCGAGATAGGGAAAGGTCACCCGGCTCAGGAACACCGCGAAATCGAACTTGCCCGGCACCGCCTGGAAATCGCGCGCGAGAATCCACACGATCCCCGGCATCGCGATCATCATCACCGCCGAAAAGACGAGCAATATCCACAAAAAGACCGACAGGACGTCGTCGGCGAATTTCGCCGCGGCCGCCTCGCCGCTCGCTGCGTCGGCGGCGCCGTGCAGCGCGCGGCTGTACATCGGCACGAAGGCGACCGAAAAGGCGCCTTCGGCGAACAGGCGGCGAAACGTGTTGGGCAGGGTGAAGGCGAGCTGGAAAGCGTCGGCGGCCAGCCCGGCGCCGAGCACGCGGGCGAGCAGCATGTCGCGCACGAAGCCGAACAGGCGGCTGATCATCGTCAGGCCGCCGATCGTCCCGACGCTTTTGACGAGGCTGGTCATGCGGCCCCGCTTTCCATGATCACCGTCATTGCGAGCGGAGCGAAGCAATCCAGAGTGTCCGTAAACCGCTCTGGATTGCTTCGCTTCGCTCGCAATGACGAGATATTCAAGTCAGATCAGGCCTGGCCGACCGGCGTCATGTCGCCGACCTGCTCGTCCTGCGACGCCTGCGCCTGCTGCAGGAACAGGCCGTGGAAATCGATCGGCTCGAGCAGCAGCGGCGGGAAGCCGCCGTCGCGGACGACGTCGGCGACGACGCGGCGCGCGAAGGGGAAGAGGATGCGCGGCGCTTCGGCGAGGAAAAAGGGCTGAAGCTGGTCGTCGGGGACGTTGCGGACCCCGAACAGGCCGGCATATTTCAGATCGACGACGAACATCGTGCCCTCGTCGGCCTTGGAACTGATGTCGATCTTCAGCGACACTTCAAAGATATTCTCGCCGACATTGTCGGCGCCGATGTTGAACTGGACATCGATCTGCGGCGCCGACTGCCACTGATAGGCGGCGGGGGCGTTCGGGTTCTCGAACGACAGATCCTTCACATATTGCGAGATCAGGCCGATCGCGGGCGCGGTGTCTTCACCATTGGCCTGCGGTGCGGGGTTAATGTCGATGCCGGTCTCATCAGCCATGATCGTGACGCTTTCGTTGGAAATAAAGGACAGGATTCGCCCGCGGGCGGAGGGTTGCGGCGGCGCTTAGCAGCGGCAGCGGGCCAGCACAATGGGCGGCGCGCGCCGTCGGCGGCGCCCCGAATCGTTGACCCGCCGCGCTGCCGGCGCCATGGTGGTTTGAAACATCGCCATGGATCGCTTATATCATGGCCGATACTGTTCCTGTTCCATATCGGATTTTGCCTGTGACCGCTTTTTCGATCGTCCTGCTTGCCATGATCGCTGCCTTCCTCGGCATGCGGCTCTATTCGGTGCTCGGCAAGCGGACCGGGCACGAACAGGAGCCCGTTCTGCCGCGCCGCGACGAGCGCGCGGCGCCGTCGCCGATGTCGGGACGCCTCGACGATGGCGAGACGTCCGCGGCGCTGCCCGCCGCCGGGACGAGCGGCGCCGGGCTCGTCTATGAACCCGCCGCCGAGGCCGGGCTTCGCCAGTTGCTCGCCGCCGACCGCCATTTCGATGCCGGCCGCTTCATGGAGGGGGCCGAGGCGGCGTATCGCATGATCCTCGAGGCGTTCTGGGCCGCCGACCGCGACACGCTGCGCGACCTGTGCGACGACGACAGCTATGAAGGCTTTGTCGAGGCGATCGAAGCGCGCGATGCGCGCGGTGAAAAGCTCGAAAACCGGCTGATCGGGGTCGATTCGGCCAAGATCACCGCGGTTGAGATCAATCGCAGCGAAGCGCGGATCACGGTGCGCTATCAGGCCGATATCAGCGCGGTGACCCGCGATGCCGACGGCAAGATGATCGCGGGCTCGATGAGCGATGCGACGCAGGCCAATGATCTGTGGACCTTCCGCCGCCAGGTCGGCAGCAGCGATCCCAACTGGCTGCTCGACGAAGTCGAAGCCGCCTGATTTTCGTGCGCGAGGCACGGGTGGCGCGCGCGTCTCTCCACACGGCCCTTGGGTGGGTGCTGCTCTTTCCGTTGCTGTCGGGCTGCGCTTCGGTGATTCCCGAGGCGGCGAGTCGGCCCGCGACCTCGCGCCCCGCGCCGACTCCGCCGCCCGGCGCGCCGCCGTCCTATACGCCACGTCCGTCCGAAACCGGCGGTGTCGCCGCAAAGCCGATTCCGGCGACCCCCAACCCGCCGCTGCCTGCTCCGGCGCCACCTGCCACGGCGACGACGGCTGTCGATGCGGGGGTAATCGCGGGCCCCGAATTTAATGAACTCGGCGTCTCGGCCGAACGGGCGACCGCCGCGCTCAAGGCGTTCCGGCTGAGCTGCCCTTCGCTGCTTCGCCGCGCCGACACCAGCGGTCTGACGCAAAATGGCGAGTGGGACGAAAGCTGCGCCGCCGCGAAGGGCTGGGCCGATCGCGACGCGACCAATTTCTTCAGCCGTTATTTCGGCACCGTGCAGGTCGGCGCCGGAACGGCGTTCGTCACCGGCTATTACGAGCCCGAGATCGCGGCCTCGCGCGACAAGCGGCCGGGCTATGACGTCCCCATCTATCGCCGCCCCGCCGATCTGGTCGACGTCGACCTCGGGCTTTTTTCGAAGGATCTTCAGGGCAAGAAGATTCGCGGCCGCGTCGATGGCAGCCAATTCCTGCCCTATTACGACCGCGCGACGATCGAGCGCGGCGCGCTGGCGGGGCGCGGGCTCGAAATCGCCTGGGCGGCCGACGCCGCCGAATTCTTTTTTCTCCAGGTCCAGGGCTCGGGGCGGCTGCGGCTGCCCGACGGCGGGATCATGCGCATTGGTTACGACAGCCAGAACGGCCGCGATTATGTCGGCATCGGCAAGCTGCTGCTCGACCGCGGCGCGCTGCAACCCGGCCAGGCGTCGATGCAGGGCATCCTCGACTATCTGCGCGCCGACCCGGTGCGCGGCGCGGCGGTGATGAACGAGAATCCAAGCTGGGTCTTTTTCCGCGAACTCACCGGCCCCGGCCCGCTCGGCGCGCTCGGCGTTCCGGTCACCGGTCGGGCGAGCGTCGCTGTCGACCCCAAATATGTGCCGCTCGGCGCCCCGGTCTTTCTCTCACTCGATCGCGCGGAGCCCAATGGCCTGTGGATCGCGCAGGACACCGGCGGCGCGATCAAGGGCGCGAATCGCTTCGACAGCTTCTGGGGCGCAGGCGAGGCGGCGCGGGCGATCGCCGGCGGCATGGCGGCGCGCGGTTCGGCCCTGCTCCTGCTGCCGCGGGCGAGCGTCGCGCGGCTCACCGTGCGCTGAGGTCCGCGTGCCGCGGCGCCTCGATCCCGACGAAGCCGCGCTCTGGAAAAAGGTCGCGGCGACGGTGCAGCCACTGGCGAAGCGGTCGGCGCCGATCGAGCCGCAGGCGCCGCCGACGATAAAGCGGCCGGCGACGAGCGCGCGCACCGCCGCCGCGCCCGCCGCCGCGCCGCGTACCCCCGCATCGCTGCCGCCGCCGCGCCGGACCTGGGCGAACAGCACGCTCGACGGCCATTGGGACCGGCGGCTGCGCAAGGGGCTGGTGCGCCCCGAGATGAGCATCGACCTTCACGGTCATACGCTGGCGTCGGCACAGGCGCTGCTCGATGAAGCGATCGGCCGCGCCCTGCTGCGCGGGGCTCGCGGGCTGCTGGTCGTCGCGGGGCGCCTGCGGCCGGGTGCCGACCGCTTGCCGATGATGCACGGCGACCCGCGTCCGCGCGGCGCGATCCGGGCCTCGCTGCCCAACTGGCTGTCGGTTTCGCCCTACGCCGACCGCATCGTCGCGCTGCGCCCCGCGCACATCAGCCACGGCGGCGGCGGCGCGGTCTATGTCATCCTGCGCCGGGGGCGCGAGGACTGATCAATCGAGCAGCGCGCGCATCAAAATGCCGCGATAGATAGCGGTCAGCCTGTGCAGATCCGCGACGGCGACCGCTTCGTCGAGCTTGTGCATCGTTGCGTTGGTCAGCCCGAATTCGACCACCGGGCACAGCGCGTGCAGGAAGCGCGCGTCGGAGGTGCCGCCGGTTGTCGACATTTCGGGGCGGATGTCGGTTTCGGCGTGGATCGCCTCGGCGATCAGTTCGGACAGGTCGCCCGGCGGGGTCAGAAAGGCTTCGCCCGAAATTTTGCCGACGACTTTCGCGCGCGGTTCGACGTCATGCGCCAGCCGCTCGACCATGGCGACAAGATCGGCGCCGCGATGGCGGTCGTTGAAACGGATCGACAGCCGCGCCCGCGCCGAGGCGGGGATGACGTTGGTCGCGCCGTTGCCGACCTCGATGTCGGTGAATTCGATGTTCGACGGCTGGAACCAGTCGGTCCCGGCGTCGAGGCTGACCGCGTCGATCGCGGCGAGGATCGCCACCAGTTTGGGGATCGGATTGTCGGCGAGGTGCGGATAGGCGACATGGCCCTGCATCCCCGGCACGTCGATCCAGATATTGACCGAGCCGCGCCGTCCGATCTTCACCATGTCGCCGAGCCGGTCCACCGATGTCGGCTCGCCGACGAGGATCATGTCGGGCTTCACGCCGCGTGCGCTCATATGTTCGATGAGGGCGCGGGTGCCGAAGATCGCGGGGCCTTCCTCGTCGCCGGTGATGATCAGGCTGATCGTTCCCGCCTCGACCGGGGTCGCGGCCGCCGCGGCGACGAAGGCGGCGATCGCGCCCTTCATGTCGACCGCGCCGCGGCCATAGAGCAGGTCGCCGCGGATTTCGGGGGCGAAGGCGTCGCTCGTCCAGCCGATGCCGGGCGGGACGACGTCGAGATGGCCGGCAAGGCCGAAATGCGCCGGCCCCTTGCCCGCCCGCACCGCGAGCAGATTCTCGACCGGCCCGTCGGGTTCGATGCCGTCGATGAAGCGCTCGACCGTGAAACCGAGCGGGGTCAGCGCCGCTTCCAGCACGTCGAACACCGCGCCGGTGGCAGGCGAAACGCTTGGCACGGCGATCAACGCCTGGGCGAGGTCTACGGGGTCGAGATGCTGGGTCATGCCGCTCCCTTACTCCCTCGCGAAGGGCCAAGTCGAGGCTTTGCATCGCGGCGCTTTTGTGCGAAACAAAGAGGGAACAGGAAAGCGACTGCCATGCCCAAGCTCGACCTCCACACCATCCCCCAGACCAACGCCACCGGCTATCCCGCGCCCCATGACGCGCCCGTGCAGGGCCGCTGGTATCGCCGCCTTGCGCCGCCCACCGGCCTCAGCGATTTCGCGGCGAGCCATGTCGTGCTGAAACCCGGCGCCTGGTCGTCGCAGCGCCACTGGCACGACGGCGAGGACGAGATGCTGGTGATGATTTCGGGCGAAGCGGTGCTGATCGAAGATGGCGGGCGCTGGCCGATGGTCGCGGGCGATATCGCGGTCTGGCCCAAGGGCAGCACCAACGGTCATCATCTGGTCAATGAATCGGATGCCGACTGCATCTTCGTGGCGCTGGGCGGGGGCAAGAAATACGATACGGGTGGCGGTTATTCCGACATCGACATGCTGTTCGGGCCCGATGGTTATTTCCACAAGGACGGGGCGCCCTATCCGACCAAGCGGATACCGTGATGGCAGTTCGGTTTGTCGGCTTTGGGGTGGAAATCTGCACTGCCTTCTGGCGTCATCGCGGGCTTGACCCGGGACCCCGGATCAGGTCCGGGGTGACGATGATGGATGGGGTCGCATTCGCTCGTCGGCCGACGTTTGCCTCAACCCTCGACCGGCCCCTCGAACGCTTCGATCACCCAATCCTCGGCCTGCGCGCCACCGATCCATTCCTGCATGTGCGGGTGACTGATCACCGCCTGGCAATAGGGGATAGCGAAGCGCGGCAGCGGGATCGAGTAGGTGATGAAGCGGGTGACGACGGGGGCGAACATCATGTCGGCGGCCGACCAGTCGCCGAACAGATAATCACCCTCGCCGCCAAAGCGAGCGCGCGCTTCGGCCCAGATCTGGACGATGCGCGCGACGTCGGCCTGCACGTCGGGCGCGATGGCGGCGGCGGGATAGATGCGGCGGATGTTCATGCTGTGGCTGCGGCGCAGCGCGGCGAAGCTCGAGTGCATTTCGGCCGCCATCGAGCGCGCCATCGCCCGCGCCGCCATGTCCTCGGGCCAATAGCCGCGCGTGCCGCCGGTCTTTTCGTTGAGATAGTCGATGATCGCGAGGCTGTCCCAGACGACGATGTCCGCGCCGTCCCACAGGATCGGCACCTTGCCGCCCGACGGTGCGAACTCGTCGCCCTCGCGGCGGTTCGACCAGTCTTCATCGTAGAGCGGGACGTTCACTTCCTCGAAGGACAGCCCGCTGTGCCGCGCCGCGAGCCAGCCGCGCAGGCTCCAGCTCGAATAGGCCTTGTTGCCGATGAACAATTTCATGCTTCATCCTTTTTTCCCCTCCCGCAGGCGGGAGGGGTTAGGGGTGGGCACGAGCGAGGCGCGTTTCCGCAGCCGGACGGCCCACCCCGCTGCGACCAGCGAACAAGTTCGCAAGTCTCGCTGCCCCTCCCGCTTGCGGGAGGGGATGGCGTTCGTCAACTCTCCACCGCCTCCAGCACCGCGGTGCGCAGTTCGGCGATTCCCAGGCCTTTCTCGCTGCTCGTCGCGATCACCTGCGGGTGCGCGGCGGGGTGTTTGCGGGCCTCGGCCTCGGTGGCCGCCTGCACCTCGGCAAGCGCGGTCGCCTTGATCTTGTCGGCCTTGGTGAGGACGAGGCGATAGCTGACCGCCGCGACGTCGAGCATTTCGAGCATTTCGCGGTCGACGTCCTTGATGCCATGGCGGCTGTCGATCAGCACCAGCGTGCGTTTCAGCACCTGCCGTCCGCGCAGATAATCATTGACCAGAAAGCGCCATTTCCTGACGACATCCTTCGGTGCCTTGGCAAAGCCGTAACCGGGCATATCGACGAGCCGGAACACCAGCGGCGATCCGACGTCGAAATAGTTGAGCTCCTGCGTGCGCCCCGGCGTGACTGACGTGCGCGCCAGGCCGTTCCGGTTCGTCAGCGCGTTGAGCAGCGACGATTTGCCGACGTTCGAGCGGCCCGCAAAGGCGATCTCGGGTCCGCTGGGCGCCGGCAGATGTTCGAGCGCGGGCGCCGATTTCAGGAAGGCGATCGGGCCGGCAAACAGCTTGCGGGCGCGTTCGCTCCGGCCTTCGGCATCGGGGTCGATCTCGCTCATTTTACCGGCGCCGCCCGAAGCTGCGGGAATTTGCGATACATGAACTGCTGCTGCGCGATCGACAGGCAGTTGTTCGTGATCCAGTAGAGCAGCAGCCCGGCCGCGAAGGGCGCCATGATGAACATGAACATCCACGGCATGATCTTGAACACCTGTTGCTGCACCGGGTCGGTCGCCTGCGGGTTCAGGCGGAATTGCAGGAACATCGTGGCGCCGAGGATCAGCGCCAGCGGCCCGAGCGCCAGCAGCGACGGCGGGGTGAAATCGAGCAGCCCGAACAGGTTGAGGAAATGCGCCGGGTCGGGCGCCGACAGATCCCTGATCCACAGGACGAAGGGCTGATGGCGCATCTCGATCGTCAGCATCAGCACCTTGTAGAGCGCATAGAAGATCGGGATCTGGAGGACGATCGGCAGGCAACCCGCGAGCGGATTGATCTTTTCGTCCTTGTAGAGCTTCATGAGTTCCTGCTGCTGGCGCGGCTTGTCGTCCTTGTGGCGTTCCTGCAGCGCCTTCATCTTCGGCTGGACGAGGCGCATCTGCGCCATCGAATGGAATTGCCGCTGCGCGACCGGGAACATCAGCGCGCGGATGATGACGGTGAGCAGCATGATCGCGACGCCGAAATTGCCGACCTGCTGGAACAGCCAGTCGAGCAGCTTGAAGATCGGCTTTTCGAAAAATTCGAACCAGCCCCAGTCGATCGCATTCGACAGGCGCGGGATGCCCGCGTCCTGATAGGCCGACAGGGTGCTGACTTCCTTGGCGCCGGCAAAGATGCGGCTGGTCGTGGTGACCTGTCGGCCGGGCGCGACCGCGGTGAAGGGGCGCGCGAAGAGCGTCTGGTAATTGTCGGCGGTGGGCGCGGTGATCGACGCGGAGACGCGCTCGCCCTTCGCCGGGATCACCGCGGCGAGCCAATATTTGTCGGTGAAGCCCAGCCAGCCGGCCGAGCTGTATTTGAACGTCTCGCCCTTATCGAGATGCTTGTAATCGACGCTGAATTCCGACTTGCCGTCGACCATGCCGGTCGGGCCGATATGGTTCGTCCAACTGCTCTGCTCGTGCGGGTCGGTCGGCTTGCCGAGGCGGTCGATCAGCGCAAAGCTGTTCGCGGTCACCGATGTCGCGCCGCCATTGACGATCGTCTGCTTGGCGGTGATCAGATAATGGGCGTCGATGCCATATTCGATGCGAAAGCTTTGGCCGGTGCCGTTCGCCCAGCTCAGCGTGACCGGCGTCGTCGGGGTCAGCCTGGTGCCGCTCGCGGTCCAGACCGTGGTCGGTCCCGGAACCTCGATACCCTGCGCCGCCCAGCCGACGCTCGCGAAATAGGCGGCGTTGGTGCCCGCGGGCGCGAAGAGCCGGACGGGGGGCGAGTTCTTCTTGATCGTCTGGCGATATTTGTTGAGCGTGATGTCGTCGATGCGGGCGCCGACGAGGTTGATCGAACCCGACAGGGCGGGCGTTTCGATCGCGACCCGGTTGCCCGAGGCAAGTGCGGTCTCCAGCGGCACGGCCGTGTGGGCGACGGGCGCAGCGGACGCGGTCGCGCCGGGCGCTGGCGTGCCGGGCTGCGTGGCCGCCGCCGGATGCGCCGCGGGGGAACCCGCGACCGTCGTGGTCACATCGGGCTTTGGCGGGGTCGGGAAGAATTGCTGGGAGACGAAGTTCCAGCCGAGCAGGATGGCCGCCGACAGCAAGATTGCCGTGATCCAGTTACGCTTGTCTTCCACGCTTTACGGTCTCTCTTCGTCTCAAAATGTGGGGAAAGGATGCGTCATGGCACCGGATCGTAGCCATGGCCTCCCCAAGGGTGGCAGCGCAATAGCCGCTTTGTCGCCAGCCAGCCACCCTTGATCGCACCATGGCGGCGAAGCGCGACGATCGCATATTCGCTGCACGACGGCGCAAAACGGCACGTCGGCGGCAGGATGCGCGACGGGCCGAGCTGCCAGCCGCGCGCGATCAGGATGAGCAGGCGGGCGATCATGTAGAAAGCCCTGAAAACTGCGCAACTTCATTCGCGATGCGGTCCGCGTGCGGATGAACAGAAGCGGTCATGCCGAAATGCCAATCCCGCGAAACAATGTAGGACAGCGCTTCATTGCGCCAGCTTCTTCGCCGCGCGTTTCAGCGCCGAATCGAGATGCTCGCCCAGTTCGGCGAAGGCGATGGCGTTGCCGCCGGGCCGTCCGATCAGCACATGGTCGGCGCCGACGATCCCCGATCGGGGAAGCGCGGCGCGCGCCAGTTCGCGCAGGCGGCGCTTCATTCGGTTGCGGGTGACCGAATTGCCGACCTTCTTGCTGACGGTAAAGCCGATCCCGGACATGGCGTCGCCGTCGCCGCGCGGGCGGACGAGCAGAACGAAGCCGGGCATGGGAAAGCGAAGGCCGCGATTCGCGGCCAGAAACTCGCTGCGTTTGGAAAGCGTTCGCACCAGCCCCGACCCTGTCTGGTCCGGTGCCGAAGCGTCGGCGATCAGGCCGACAGCTTCTTGCGGCCCTGCGCACGGCGGTTGGCCAGAACCCGGCGGCCGCCGACGGTCGCCTTGCGGGCGCGGAAGCCGTGACGGCGCTTGCGCACGAGGCGGCTCGGTTGATAGGTGCGCTTCATCGCGGTTTTCCCTAAATCTCGTCAAATGCTGCAACAGAAAAGGGCCGCCAAACGTGGGCGGCCACTGTTGGGGGCGCGGATAAGCGGGATTCGGGGCAAAGTCAATCGTCATCGAGGGCCTCTGCGATCCGCTCGCGGGCACGGCGGCGCGCGGCGCTGACGCGGCGCATGACCCGGTCGGCCCAGTCGCCATAGCGCGGATGGCGGCGCTTGAAGCGGACATAGCGGCGTTTCGCCCACGCGCTGTTCTGCAAGACCAGCATCAGCCCGACCGGAAACAGGATCAGGAAACCGGGGCCGGGCAAGGGGCCGATGATCACGCCGACGATCATCAGCAGCCCGCCAAGACAGAAGAGGATGGTGCGGACCTGCGCGTTCGATCGCAATCGCTGGTAAAGGCGGCGCTTTGCCATGGTGGGCGATGTGGGAAGCGCCAAGGTGCGTTGCAAGGATAAAACACGTCGCCCCGCGCGAAAGCGGCAGCGGCGGTCAGTTCAGGGTGACGAAGCGCGCCATGTCGTCGCGGGTCAGATAGCGGACATCGTCGAACGGCGTCGCGTTGGTGAGCGCGTAGAATGCGCGCGCCTTTGCGTCGTCCATGCCCATCTCGCGGTAATAGGACAGATATTCGGCATGCACCGGGTCGTCGGCGGGATAGTCATTGGCTTCGCGGCCATATTCATCGGCCCAGCTATGGACCCCGAATTCGGCATCGGGCGCGGCGCGGCGGACGGCGCCGGCGAGCCAGAGCTCGACCGCGCCCGAGCGCACCGAGCCGCCGCTCGGGACGATGGTTTCCAGCCCCGCGCGGCGGATCGCGCGGGCGAGGATCAGATTGGCCTCTTCGTCGAGGCTGCCGGGGCAGTCGATCATCTCGACCCGCTTGAGGCCCGGAAAGGCCGCGAGCATAGCGGCGAACTGGCGCGGCGTCGCCGAAGTGACGTCGCCCGCCATGCGGACGGTCGCGGCGTCGACGACCGCGAAGGGGCCGAAGCGGGCCTTCGCCTGGCCGAGCGTCGCGAGCGTGGCCGAGGGCGCATAGCGGCGCGTCGCGCCGAGATCGGCGTCTTCGGCAAGGCCCTCGTCATCGAGCAGCGCGGCGCTTTCGTCGATATATCCCGCGCCGTCATCGGCGTCGCCGGCGTCTTCATAGGTCCAGGTCACCGTGGTGGTGACGGTCATGACCGGCTGGGCATAGGCCGGGGCGAACGCCAGCAGCGCCGCGAAGGCGGCGATGATGAGGGTGCGGACGAGAGCGGCCAGCGAAACCATGGCTCCGCTTTCGCGCGCGCGCGGTTCCCAAATGGCAAAGCGGCAGCGTCAGCGGCGCGTTAACCGCGATATGGGACGGGTTATCCCGTCATCCCGGCGAAGGCCGGGATCTCACCGGTGCTTTATTCCGATAGGGCGAGATCCCGGCCTTCGCCGGGATGACGGATAGGCGTTCAATCGGCCTCGCACAGCGCCTTCAACTGCTCGGCGACCGCGCCCCAGCCGGAGGTGAAGCCCATCTCCTCGTGGCTTTTCACCGCCTCGTCGGTCCAATGGCGCGCCCAGCCGGTGAAGCGGGTGCCGCCCGCTTCGGGTTCGATCTCCCAGCCGCCGATCATGAAGGGGCCGGCGGGGGTGAGGCGGCCATTTTCGTCGCGGACGACCGCGTCGGTGGTGACGAAGCGCTTGCCCGGCACGACTTCGAGGAACATTCCGTCACTCGGCATCGTCTCGTCTTCGGGTCCGTGCATCGTCATCGCGCAGCGGCCGCCGGTGCTAAGGTCGATCGCGTCGAGCGTGACGGTCCAGGGTTTCGGGCACCACCATTCGGCCATGCGATCGGTCATCACCCGCCACACCTTATCCGGCGCGGCGGCGATGAAGGTCGATACCGACAGTTCGCGGGGGTCGCTCATCGTCTCTTCTCCTGTCATCAATCGCGATCGGGGGCGCCGAGCGGGAAATAGGCGCGATAGGGCCGGGCGTCCTCGACGCAGCGCGCGACCGTCGGATGCGCGAGCAGGCGGGCGCGATAGGCGCGCAGATTCGCGTGGGTCTCGGCGATCGGATGGACCCAGTCGGCATAGAAGAGCGAGGGCGCCGCGGCGAGGTCGGCAAGGCTGAAGCCGCTCGGCGCCGCCCAGCCGCCCGCCGCCAGTTCCTGGTCGAGCCAGCCATAGATGGTTTCGAGCGCCGCCTTCGCCTTGTCGACGATCATCGGCAGATGATTCTCGGGCCCGCGCAGCGCGTCGTTCACCACCTCCTGCATCGGGGTCATGACATGATTGTCGAAGACGCGGTCGAGCAGGCGGACCCGCAGAGCCGCCTCGAAATCCTGCGGGATCAGGCGCGGCTCGGGCACCAGATGGTCGAGATATTCGATGATGATCGACGCCTCGAACCACGCGCGGCCGTCGTCGCCCACGAGCAGCGGGAATTTGCCGATCGGCCAGTGCGATTTCAGTTCCGCGCCATGCTGCGGCCACTCGGCCTCGAGGATGCGATAGTCGAAGGCGACACCCTTTTCGTAAAGCGCGATCAGCGCCTTCCAGGTGTAGCTCGAAAAGGGGTGACCATAGAGGATCGGCATCAGGCGGCCTTTCGCGTCAGCCACGCCAGCGGCAGGCCGATGAAGAAAATGTGCGGAAACAGCGCGACCATGCCCTTGACGAGGTCGGCGGGCGGGAAGGGCGCGCCGAAGCGGAGCGGCAGGACGAGCGCGTTCATCACCAGATAGAGAGTGAAGCCATAGACGGTTCCGGTCAGCCACCACGGCTGGCGGAGCGACGGGACGCGGCGCACGGCGGCGAACCAGAAAGCGACCATCGTGCCCATGATCGCATAATGGGTGGCAAGCCCCGCGAGCGCGCCGCCCGTGCCCCAATCGGCGGCGGCATCGCCGAACGGCCCCTTGGCGACCCCGCGCAGCATGCCGCCGACGCTGCCCCCCGCGAGCACGCTCCACACCGAGGCGTAGACGATGTCGAGCGTGCCGCAGAGAGCCCAGGCGAAAAGCGCGGGGTTACGCCGCGCCAACGGCTTCACCCCGGACCGCGGCCTCGATCGCCGCGACGTCGATCTTCTTCATCGTCATCATCGCGTCGAAGGCGCGCTTGGCGGCGACCGGATCGCCGCCCATCGCGGCGTCGGTCAGGACGCGCGGGGTGATCTGCCAGTTGAGGCCCCATTTGTCCTTGCACCAGCCGCAGGCGCTTTCGGTGCCGCCATTGCCGACGATCGCGTTCCAGTAACGGTCGGTTTCCTCCTGCGTGTCGGTATGGACCTGGAAGGAAAAAGCCTCGCTGTGCGGAAAGGTCGGGCCGCCGTTGAGGCCGACGCAGGGGATGCCGAGGACGGTGAAGTCGACCGTCAGCGCGTCGCCCTGCTTGCCGCCGGGGTAATCGTCCGGCGCCTTGTGGACCGCGCCGACCTTGCTGCCCGGAAAGGTCGCGGCATAGAAATTCGCGGCTTCTTCGGCATCCTTGTCGTACCACAGGCACAGGGTCACGGGGTGGTTTGTGGGTTGGTTGGACATTATTTCTCTCCTTTGACGGGTCCGCCGATCGACCAGAGATGGCCGAACGGATCTTTTACCTGGGCATAGCGGTCTCCCCAGAAGGCATCATGCGGTTCGAGCGTCGAGGCGGCGCCCGCCGCGATCGCCCGATCGTACCAGGCGTCGGTGTCGTCGACGTCGAGGTGCAGCGTCACCCCCGTCGGCGCGCCCATCGCGTGCCCGCTATATTCGGGGAAATCATCGTGCATCATCAGCGACGCGCCGTTGACGGTCAGATGCGCGTGCAGCAGCCGCACGCCATCCTCGGCGGGCACGCGCATCCGCTCGGCGGCGCCGAACGCCTTGATATAGAAATCGATGGCCTCGGTGCCGCGCTTGTCGGGGATGGCGATATGCGGGGTCAGGCCGCTCGATGGACGTCGGTCGGGTGGGGTCGGCATGTCTCTCTCCTTCCTTTTCGTCACCCCGGCGAAGGCCGGGGTCTCGCTCTCGCTTCTTGACCGATCCGTCGAGATCCCGGCCTTCGCCGGGATGACGAACGGGGAAGCGAGTGTTTATCGTTCAGCTCTTACGCGGCCCCACCAGCCCGAAGGCGGCGCCCTGCGGATCGAGGCCGTTCATCGCGAACTCGCCGCCGGGAATCTCCATCGGCTCGTTGGTGATCGTGCCGCCGTTCGCGGTGATCGCGGCGTGCGCGCGGTCGATGTCATCGACGCCGATATAGAAGCTCCACATCGAGGCGGGCATGCCGGGCATGAGCGGCATCACGGCGCCGATGCCGACATCGCCGCGCTGGATGAAGCGATAGGCGCCGATGTCGCCCATATCCATCGCGCCTTCCTGGCCCCAGCCGAAATGCCGGGTGTAGAAGGCGATGGCGGCGTCGGGGTCGGAGGTCATCAGTTCGTTCCAGCGGACGCGCTGCGGCTGGTCGACCGAGAAGACGTCGCTTTCCTGCCCCTCCATGCCCGGCGGCGGAACCGGGTCCATGATATAGAAGGCCGCGCCCTGCGGGTCCGACACCATCGCGATGCGCCCGACGGGCAGGTCGGTCGCGGGCATGTGGACCGCGCCGCCGTCGGCGGTGATCGCGGCGATCGCCGCATCGACGTCGGGGGTATGGATATAGCCGAGCCAAGCCGGCCGCGCGCCGCCCGCGAGCATGTCGGCACCCAGCGCGAGCACGCCGCCGGCGTTGCCGCCGTCGCTGCGGCCGATCATGCGGTAATCGACATCGCCCGCCGCCGGGTCGCGTTCGGTGGCGATCGTCCAGCCGACGACGGCGCCATAGAAGCGCGCGGCGCCCGCCGGGTCGGGGGTCATCAGTTCATACCAGATGAAGTTGGAGGCGTCGGTCATCGCTTGGTTCCTTCCACGGTCGGGAAATAATCCCCGCGGCCTTCGGGGGTCATGTCGAGCAGTCCCCACAGCGAATCGACGAGGTCGCCGGCGCGGTGGTGCTGGCCGGGGTCGGACGGCGCGAACGCCATCTCGCTGCCCCAGTGATGGCGGACGGTTTCGCCCTCCTTGCGAAAGACGTTGAAGATCGTCTCGTCCCACTCCTCGCCGTCTTTCAATTTGCGCGCCGAGCGCATCGCGGGCGGGAATTTGCGGGTGTCACCGAAATAATCGGCCGAATAGCGGGTGGTGACGTCCGAGAGGAAGGTCAGGTGATGCCAGCCGCGCACCCGCGCCCATTCGGTGAGCCGGGCGATCGGCGACTTGGCGACGATATAGAGCGGCGCGCGGTCGTCGATGTAGCGCGCGCCGCCATCGACCGAATCGAGCATATGGGTGCAGCCGGGGCAGGGGAGGTCGCGGTCGGGGCCGAACATGAAGCTGTAGAGGATGAGGCTCGGCTTGCCCGCGAACAGGTCGGACAATCGGACCGTCGCGGGGCGCTGGTGTGCGCCGATGCGCTCGAAGACATAATCCTCGGCGATTTCGCCGCCGGGCGGCAGCGCGCGGCGTTTCGCCGCGACCGCTTCGATCTGGCGGCGGAGCGCGATCTCGTCGGCGAGGAGCGCGCCCCGCGCGGCGCGATAGGCGGCGCTTTCGTTGGGATAGGCGATATGGTCCATGGCTTTTCTCGCTAAGCGTGGTGAGAAAGGCTGCGTTCCCAAACTCCGTTTGCCCTGAGCTTGTCGAACGGCCGTTCTTGCCTTTTGGGCGGTGCAAAAGAAGAACGGTGCTTCGACAGGCTCAGCACGAACGGATTTGGACTATGTCTCGACGATCGGCGCGAAGCCGCCGTAGATCATGCGCTTGCCGTCGAAGGTCTGGTCGTTCGGATCATGCTGCATCCGCTCGTCCTTCATCACCTTGTCCCAGCCGGCCATGCGCGTTTCCTTGTCGGGCCATTCGACCCAGCTGAAGACGACGGTCTCACCGTCCTTCCGGTGCGCGGCGCGGTGATAATCGGTGACCTTGCCGTCGGGGACATCGTCGCCCCACGCCTCGACGACGCGCGTCGCGCCATAGTCGCGGAAGACTTCGGAGGCTTTGGCCGCCATGGCGCGATAGGCGTCCTTGTTGCTGTCGGGGACGGGGACGAGATAGCCGTCGACATAGCCCATCTTGCCCGCAGCCCGATCGTCGATCATCGAATCGAAACCGGCGAAGATCATCCGCATTCCGTCGAAGGGCATGTCGGCGCCCATCTTCTCCATGCGCGGATCGCTCATCATCTTTTCGTTCGCCGCGTCGCGCGCGGCCTTGTCGGGATATTCGAACCAGCTGAAGACAACGGTTTCGTCGGGCTTGGCCTGCACCGCGCCCTTGAAATCATTGACCTTGCCGTCGGGGACATCGTCGCCCCAGCATTCGACCATGCGGCTCGCGCCGAACTCGCGGAACAGCGGCGCCGCGTCGGCGGCGTGCTTGCGATAGGCTTCCTTGTTCGCGGTCGGCACCGCGACCACAAATCCTTCTACATAGGTCATCGTCTCTCTCCTTTTCGTCTCCCTCTCTGCTTCCTTGCAAGAGAGGGGGTGTCTTCATGGCGCGGCGGGTGGTCCCGCGTCTTCGCGAAAGGCGGCAAGCTGCGCGGCGAGCGCGCGTTCGAACGCGGGGCGGGCGAGGCAGCGGTCCAGATAGGCTTGCAGGCGCGGCTGTTCGGCGACCAGTCCGGCCTCGACCGCTTCGCGCAGCACGGTCGCCATCGCGATGTCGGCGACGCTGAAAGCGCCGACCAGATATTGCTTGTCGCCGATCGCGTCGTTCAGGCGGCCGAGCCGACCGCGGATGAAGTCGATCAGGCTCGGGCGGCGGAGCCGCGCCCATTCCTCGTCCTTGGCGAACAGGTCGACATTGCCGAGTTCGAACAGCATCGGCTCGACGCTGTTATAGGCGGCGAACAGCCAGGCGAGCGTACTCGCGCGCTCCTGGCCGTCGCGCGGCAGGAGCGCCGCGTCCTTTTCGGCGAGGTGGAGCAGGATCGCGCCGCTTTCGAACAGGCGCACGCCCTGGTCGCACAGGACGGGAACCTGCCCCCATGGCTGGAACAGGAAATGGTCGGCGGGGCGGTTGATCGCGCTGATCAGATGCTCGGCATAATCGAGACCGATCTCCTCGCACGCCCAGCGCGGGCGAAGGTCGCGGACATAGCCGCGCGCAAAGTCGGGCACCCAGTCGAAGGCGGTGACTTCGAGTTTGCTGTCGGGATTCACGGGCATTTCTATGTCTCCTCGGTTGCGCGCGGACGTCAGGCCGGCAGCGGTTCGCCGACCGTGCAGTCGGCTAGGTGCGCCGCCATGGCGCTTTGAAAGGCCGGGCGCGACGTGCCGCGCGCGACATAGGCGGTCAGATTGGGGTGCGGCGCCAGCAACTGTGGGTCGGCGTTGCGCAGCACGTCGATCATCACGATGTCGCCGATCGAAAAATCAGCTTCCAGCCATTCGCGATCCCTAAGCGCCTGCGACAAGCGGGCCAGCCGCTGCTCGGCAAAGGGTTTCGCCGCTTCGATCGCGCCGGTGAGCCAGTCGGTGCCCTGTCCCTTGACGGTCAGCACGACCAAGGTCTGGATCATGGGCTCGACGCTGTTGAGCGCGGCGATCATCCAACTGATCGCGCGCCCGCGCCCTTTCGCATCGCGCGGCAACAGGCGTTCGTCGGCTTCGCCGATGTGGATCAGGATCGACCCTGTTTCGAACAGGATCAGGTCATCCTCCTTATAGACCGGAACCTGCCCAAAGGGCTGATCGGCCAGATAGGCTGGCGCCTTGTCCTCGAAAATGCCGCCGATCAGCCGCGTGCGATAGGGTCGGCCGATTTCGTCGAGCGCCCAGCGGACGCGGATGTCCTTGATGCGGCCGTAGGCAAAGTCCGGAACCGATCGATAGGCGGTGATCTCGGGCCTTGTTTCGGTTCGGGCAGACATGATCGGCTCCTCCCTTGTCGGTTCGTCAGGCGGCCGCTTCGGGAACCGGCGCCTCGCCGTTGGCGACCGCGGGGTCCATCCAGAACGGCCCCCAGACATGGCCGTCGGGGTCGAGAATGTCGCGGCCGTACATGAAGCCATGGTCCTGCACCGGGTTGACGTCGGCGGTGCCGCCGCTGGCGGCGGCGGCCTCGACCATCGCATCGACCGCCTCGCGGCTGCCGAGCGCCAGCGCGAGCGACACTTCGCTCGACCCGCGGTCGGCGATCGGGCGGTCGGTGAAGCCCTTCCATTTGTCGTGGGTCAGGATCATCACGAAGATCGTCTCCGACCAGACCATCGCGGCGCCGGTCTCGTCACTGAAGCGCGGCTCGTTGGTGAAGCCGAGGGCTTCGTAGAAGGCCATCGACCGGGCGAGGTCGGCGACCGGCAGGTTCACGAAGATCATTTTCGGCGTATCGGATGGCTTCGTCATAGGGGCACTCCTCTCGCTTGCTTGTTGGTCAGGCCCGCCCGAAGATCATGCGGACATAACGCGTCAGATGGGTGACGCTTTCCCGGGCAATCGCCGAATCGTTCGTCGTTTTCGCCAGGACGAAGCCGCCCTGCAGCACCGACTGGATATGGCGCGCCAGATCGAGCGCGGTCATGCCGGCGGGGGCGCCATAGGCGGCCATCGCCGCGTCGATATCGGGCGCCAGCGCGTCGCAATAAGCGGCGATGCTCGCTTCGCAGGCGAGGCGGATCGGCTCGCTGGTCGCATAGGCGTCCTGCACCATCGTCCCGATGAAGCAGGTGAAGCCGTCGACCGGGCCGTGGAGCAGCGAAAAGCGGAAATCGATATGGCCGAGCAGGCGGTCGAGCGGATCCTCGAGCTTGGTATGCGGCAGCATGTCGAACATCGGGCGGGCGCGATCGGTCCACGCCTCGGCGGCGGCGACGGCGAGCGCTTCCTTCGATTCGAAATGGTGGAAGAAGGCGCCCTTGGTGACGCCGGCGGCGGCGCAGATCTGATCGACCGTGGTCGCCGAATAGCCCTGCCGCCGCACCTCCTGATGCGCCGCGGCGATCAGCTTGGCGCGCGCGCTGCCGCGCGGGGTGCGGGCGGGGGGAATGGAGGAGGTGTGAGTCGCGGTCATGCGAGATTACATACCGACTGGTTGGTATGGTGTCAATCGAGCAAGCGGGCGGTTCTATGAACGGGTGTCTGATCCTTCTTCAAGGCTCGAAAAAATGCGCGCAGAGGCGCAGAGTTCGCAGAGATTTGTTCACGCGGGGACGCGGGGACGCGGAGGCGCGGAGAAGGGGAGAGGAAAGAGATAGGCGTCTTCCCCGCCTCTATTCTCCATTCTCTGCAATCTTTGCGCCTTTGCGCGAATCATCGTCCCCTTTTCTTCTCCGCGTCTCCGCGTGAACCCGATGTTCGCACGGAGCTTTTCCAACCACAGCGGCTGCAAAAGGGACTCGACCTTGCCGCCCCCCACCCTATGAAGGGATGGGAACAAAGGGGGCACGGAGGAAGCTTTGGTCGCGATCGTTTCAACCGTCGCCTATCTCGGCATCGAAGCGCGCGGGGTCGAGGTGCAGTGCCAGATCACCCCCGGCGTGCCGCGCTTCGTCGTCGTCGGCCTGCCCGACAAGGCGGTCGGCGAAAGCCGCGAGCGGGTGCGCGCCGCGATCGCCGCGATCGGCCTCGCGCTGCCGCCCAAGGTGATCACGGTCAATTTGTCGCCCGCCGACCTGCCCAAGGAAGGCTCGCATTACGACCTGCCGATCGCGCTTGCGCTGCTCGGCGCGATGGGGGTGATCGATGCCGAAACGCTGAGCGCCTATGTCGTGGTCGGCGAACTGGGCCTCGACGGTCGCGTCGCGCCGTCGCCGGGCGTGCTGCTCGCCGCGATCCATGCGGGCGGCGCCGGGCGCGGGCTGATCTGTCCGGCGGCGCAGGGATCGGAAGCGGCGTGGGCGGGGCATGTCGAGGTGATCGGCGCGCCCGACCTGCTGGCGCTGCTCGGCCATTTCAAAGGCCATGCGATCCTGCCGCCGCCACCGCCGGGCGAAGTCGAACCGCCGGTGCGCGCGGTCGATCTGGCGCAGGTCAAGGGGCAGGAAAGCGCGAAACGCGCGCTCGAAATCGCCGCGGCGGGGGCGCATAATCTACTGATGTCGGGGCCACCGGGGTCGGGCAAGTCGCTGATGGCGGCGTGCATGCCGGGTATCTTGCCCGAACTGACCCCTGCCGAAGCGCTCGAAGTGTCGATGATCGCCTCGGTCGCGGGTGGAATCGAGGGCGGGCGGCTCGTCCGTGCGCGGCCGTTTCGCGCACCCCATCATTCGGCGTCGATGCCCGCGCTCGTCGGCGGGGGCCTGCGCGTGCGTCCGGGCGAGGTCAGCCTCGCGCATCTTGGCGTCCTGTTCCTCGACGAGCTTCCCGAATTTCAGCGCGGGGTGCTCGACAGCCTGCGCCAGCCGCTCGAGACCGGCGAGGTCAGCGTCGCGCGCGCCAACGCGCATGTCACCTTTCCGGCGCGCTTTCAGCTTGTCGCGGCGATGAACCCGTGCCGCTGCGGTCATCTTGGCGATCCCGCGCTCGCGTGCAGCCGCGCGCCGCGCTGCGCCGCCGATTATCAGGCGAAGCTGTCGGGCCCCTTGCTCGACCGCATCGACCTGCACGTCGAGGTCGAGGCGGTGAGCGCCGCCGACCTCGTCCTGCCGCCGCCCGCCGAGGGCAGCGCCGAGGTCGCGGCGCGCGTCGCGGCGGCGCGCGATCTTCAGACCGAACGCTATGCCGCGCACAAGGCGCGCACCAATGCCGAGATCGACGGCGACCTGCTGGACGCGGTCGCGACCCCCGACGAGGCGGGGCGGCAATTGCTGGCGCAGGCGGCGGCGGCGATGCGGCTGTCGGCGCGTGGCTATACCCGCATGCTCCGCGTCGCGCGCACGATCGCCGACCTGGCGGGGGCGGAGATGATCGGCCGCATCCATATCGCCGAGGCGCTGAGTTATCGGCGGCAGGCCCCGCGCAATTGATGTCGGGTCCGATCGAAAGCTGTCCTGTCATCCCTCGTCACCCTGAAACAAGTTCAGCCTGACGAGGAAGAGAGGTTGCGTCCCATCATTGCAGGCGGTTTCAATCTCCTTATGCTGAACGGACCGGCGGCGTGGAGAGGTTGAATGGCGGGGAGAGGTGGAATGTCGAAACCCATCAAGGGATCGTGCCTTTGCGGGACGGTGTCATTCGCGATCGACGGCAAGATCGGGCCGGTCGGGCAATGCCATTGCTCGAAATGCCGGAAAGTGTCGGGGACCGATGGCAATGCGGTGTTCTATACCTCGGTTCGCAGCTTTCGCTGGCTCAGCGGGGAGAAAGAGATCAGCAGCTTTCTGGTGCCGGGAAGCGATGGCTGGACGTCGAGTTTCTGCCCGACATGCGGAAGCCCGGCTCCGCACGCCGACCGCGACGGGAAAATCTATTTCGTGCCCGCGGGCCTGCTCGACGATGATCCGGGGTTTCGGGGCTATGCGGCGCATATCTTCGTCGGATCGAAAGCGCCGTGGGTGCGCCTTACCGACGACGCGCCGCAATATGTCGAGGGCTTCGGCTCGCCGATGGTGGAGGATCGCGAGCGCTCGTGAGCCTGCCGCGGGGGCTATCGCCCCTTGTCCTTCGTGCGAGAGCGGGAAGGACAAGGGGTAGGAATCGGACGCTGGTCTGGGTCGCTTCGCTACGGTAAAGATTTCCAAAGATATTGGTGCGATAGGGGACGCATGACTGGGGGGAGCATTTTTCTGGCGAAGCTGGGCGGCCGGCTTGCGCTCGGCTTCGCGATGCTTGTCCTCGCGCTGTCGGCGGCGTCGGCGCAGGCCGAAACGCTGAGGGTCGATCGCCAGCTTTGCTATGCGCAAAGCGCGGTGAGCGTTCCCGACAACAGCGTCGCCGCGCTTCGCTTTTCCTGCACGGGAACCCCCACGGACTATCATGACGCCACGCTGTGGCTGCGAACCGACCCCGCGCGCCTGCCGATCGCGCGGAGCGACCTGGCGCTGATGGTCCACCAGTCGCGCTTCGATCGCCTCGCGGTCGCCTTTGCCTATGCCGATGGCGTGGTGCGCTGGGATGAGGTGCGGCAGGGCGATTATGGATCGCACTGGCGCGCCGGCGGGCAGATCGTGTTCGAGGCGCCCGAGCGGAACGTGCCGCTCGCCGGCGTGACGATGCGGTTCGACCGGCTCGCCAGCCTTGGCCTGCTGCGCGCGCGGCTGATCCCGAAGACCGATGCCGTCGTGCAGTCGACGGGGATGGCGGTCGCGGTCGGCGCCGCGCTGACGTTGCTGCTCGTCAGCGCAATCTACAGCCTGTCGCTCGCGGTCGCGGTGCGCCGTCAATATCTCGCGTGGCAGGCGGGCTGGTCGGCGGTCATGCTCTTGTGGGGCGCGGTCTGGTCGCAGGCGCATCTCGGCTTATTCCCCGGCCTTGCGGGCACGGTGTCGGCGCAGATTGGAACCTTTCTCGCGTGCAGCGCGATCGCCATCGCGACGGCCAGCGCGGTGCTGGCGGTCGAACCGGGGCTGGTGTCGCGGCGCTTGCGCGCCGCTGCGCTGCTGCTCGGCACGCTGCTTGGCCTGGTCGGCGTGCCGCTGGCGTTGATCCGCAGCGAAAGCCTGCCGCAATGGGCCGATATGCTGGCGCTGGTCATCCTCGCCGACCTGCTCGCGGTCGCCGCCTATCTGGGCTTGGCCTGGCGCCGCGGCTCGGTCGAGGCGCGCGATTTCCTCGCCGCCTGGTGTCTGCCGATGGCGGTGCTGGCCTTTGTCCATGTCGTCGATGTCGATGACGGGCTGTGGGGCGGGGGTTCGAAGATCATGGTGCTGCTCGCCGCGACCTGGCAGGCGCTATGGCTGTCGGCGTCGGCGACGCGGCGGCTTGCGCTGCTCCGGGTCGAGCGCGACCGCGCGCGCGCCTCCGAAGCCTTTGCCCAGCAACTGGCGCGTCGCGATCCGCTGACCGGCCTGCTCAATCGGCGCGGCTTCGTCGAAAGCGTGACGCCGCTTCTCGATCGCGCGCATGCCGACGATCTGGCGGCGGCGCTGCTGGTCGTCGACATCGACCGTTTCAAGTCGATCAACGACGTCCATGGCCACGACATTGGCGATGCGGTGCTGTGCGAGGTCGCGCGCCGGATCGAACGCTGGGAGGGGCCGATGTGCACCGTCGCGCGGCTCGGCGGCGAGGAATTCGGGCTGCTGACGGTGGGGATGGAAGGGCTCGTCCTCGCGCGCTTCGCCGAAAGCGTGCGGCGCGGCATCGCCGCCTGCGATCATCGCGCGGTGATCGGCGAAGGAACGGTGACCGCCAGCGTCGGCGTCGCCGAAGTGCGTCCGGCGAGCGATTTCCAGCAATTATACCGGCTCGCCGATGAAGCGCTGTATGACGCCAAGCGCGCCGGGCGCGATCGCGTCGTCGTGCAGCGCCATTTCACCGATGCCGCGGGCGCGGCCGGGGACAGCGAGGCGGCAGCGCTGTCGAACTGACGGTTATGGCTAACCTGCACCGCCCCTTGTCCGTTCGTGTCGAGCGACGTCGAGACACCCATCCATATGGAGCTATGCCGATGGGTGTCTCGACGTCGCTCGACACGAACGGGATGGTAGGTCAGGTGTAAGGCTCGATGCCCTAAAGGCCGACCGACTTGTTCTCGATCACTTCGAGCGGAGGCGGCGCTTTCGCGGCGCCGGCGCGGCGGTGCGACAGCTTGCCTTCGACCTTGCCGCCATTTTCGATCGTGATGTTTTCGTAAAAGACGTCGCCGGTGATCCGCGCGCTGGCGTGGACGATCAGCGTCTTGGCCTCGATCGATCCGTCGACGAGCCCCGCGAGCTTCGCGGTCTCGGCCGTGACCGCACCCTTGATCTCGCTCGCCTCGCCCTGGACGAGGTTCGCGCATTTGAGGTCGCCCTCGATCTTGCCGTCGACATGCAGGTCGACGCTGGCCGCGACATTGCCGGTGATCGCGACGTCCGACCCGATGATCGAGAAGGTGGTATGGCGCGCGCCGGTCGCCATCTTAGCGGGCGCCGCGGCGGGCGGGGGCGGCGGCAGCGAGGGCGCCGACTCGCTGTCGGGCGTCGGCTTTGACTTCAAGAACATCGGCTTTGGCCTCCAGGAAGCGGCGCGGGTTGACCGCGACGCCGTTCAGACGGACTTCGAAATGCAAATGGCTGCCGGTCGAACGGCCGGTCGAGCCCATTTTGGCGATCTGCTGACCGGCGGCGACCTGCTCGCCGACCCGCGAGGTGAACCCCGACAGATGCGCGTAGCGGGTGAGGATGCCCTGGCCGTGATCGACCTCGACGACATTGCCATAGCCCGACTTCTGCCCGACGAAGGTGACGCGGCCGGGCGCGGCGGCGAGGATCGGGGTGCCGAGCGGGCCGGGGAAGTCGAGCCCCGCGTGCATCGCGCCCGCCCCGGTGAACGGGTCGCTGCGATAGCCATAGCTCGACGAGAGCATCAGCACATGCGCGGGCTGGCCCGACGGGATGGCGACGAGCGTGCGTTCGAGCACCTCCATGCGGAACAGCGCGCCCTCGAGCGCCGCGAAGCTCTTGCCGAGCGCGTCGGCCTGACCGGGGCGCCCGCGAAAGGGAATGAAGGGGCCGCCGCGGCCGGCCGCGGCGTTGCGGACGAGCGCGGTCGGATCGAGCCCGAGCTGCGCGACCGCGACCTCCGCCTTGGCGGCGCGCCCCTTGACCGCCGCGAGCAGGTGCGCCGAAAAGGCTTCCTGTCGCGCTTCGAGGCGCGCGAGCGCCTGCGCCTCGGGCGGCAGGCGCGGGTCGATCGCGCTGGTTTCGAGCGGCTTGGCGGCGGGGTCGGCTGGGGCGTCGGCGGCCGCCGCGCTCTTGGCGTCGGTCGGCAGCGGTTCGTCGCCGAAATAATCCTTCTTCCATTCCTCGAGCTGGCCCTGGCGCTCGTCGAGGTCGGCGGCGATCTCGGCGACGCGGTCGCGATATTTGGCGATCCGGGCTTCGGAAGCCGCGGTGGCGGCCTGCTTGGCGGCGACTTCGGCGCGCTCGCCCGAGGTGAGGAGCTGGTTGACGAACACCGCGAGAGTGACCCCCGCCCAAGCGAAGAGGACAAGCCCGGCGATCAACGCGACGCGCTTTTGCCACACCGCGCTGATGCGCAGGAAACGCACATGGCCGTGCGTGCGGATAAAGATTTCATGGTCCTGAAACAGCGCCGAAAAGCGCTCGCGCCAATGGCGCAGACCCGATGATTGCGAAGACAAGCTACGACCCCGTCTTTTGTTTTTGTGGAGCCCTCCGCCCCGACTTGGTGGCGCGTGTAACAGGGGGTGGGGACGGGGGCGACTCTTTGCGCGGCGAGTCGCGCCGAATCGAACATGACTCGGGGTGAACGGTGCCAGCGGCCGGAAATGCTGCCATTTTGGCCGGAAATCGCGCCGCGACTCGGCTGTTTTGAGCGGGCGAGCGAGGCGCCCCCGACGCGATACACGTGGTCATGGCGAGGAGCGTGGCGACGAAGCCGTCTCCCGCTATGATCCTGAAGAAAGCCAGGCCGGAGATTGCTTTCCCCGGACCCGGTCGGGGGTCGCAAAGACGCTTTCCATCTCCGTCGTCACCGCAATATCATTGACGCCTTGCTTACCATTTCCGCCTAAGGGGGCGCTGTGACCCATATGTCCGATATCGTGCCGCCCGCAGGGGCGCAGCCCGTTGAAGCCCCCGATTCCGCGTCCGCGACGCGGCCGCGCTCGGCGGTCAGCGCGGGGGTGGGGTGGGTCGGCCTGATCGGCCTTTTCACCTATTTGCTCGTCGCGCGCCACGCGCCCGCGATCGCGGGCTGGCTTGGCATCGACTGGGGGCAGCGCGGGCCGATGAACGGACCCAATTCGGCGATCGCCAGCGTCCTCGCCTGCGGGGTGCCGATGGTGCTCTGGTCGGTCTTCGTCGACAAGGTCCACCGCAATCCGACGACGGGAATCGACTGGTCGCGGCGGCGCCCGTGGCGCGAGACGGTCGACATCAGCCTGACCAAGCTCACCGGCCTGTGGGCGACCTGGGCGCTGATCGCGGGCTTTTACCTGACGATGCGCTATTATTGGGAGGGGCGCTATGCCTTCTCGATGGACCTGCTCGAGCGCGCCGCGCCGTGGCTGCTGCTCGCGTCGATCCCCTATATGCTCTGGCTCGATCGCCGCTCGGTCGAACCGCGCGATGGCTGCTACGCTTTCGGCCGCTGGCTGATCGCGCCCGGAAATCGGAATGGCGGAGAGCCGGTCGACGGCCGCGCAATCGCGCATCATTTCCGCGCCTGGGCGGTGAAGGGCTTTTTCACCGCTTTCATGCTGTCGATCGTGCCGGGCAATTTCGCGGCGCTCGTCTCGGTCCCGATGCGCGATGTGCTCGCCAACCCCTATATGACCGGGCTGTGGGCGCTCAACCTGCTCTATCTGGTCGACGTCCATATCGCGACCGTCGGCTATATATTGACGATGAAGCCGCTCGATTCGCACATCCGCACCGCGAATCCCTATTTCATGAGCTGGATCGCGGCGCTTGTCTGCTACCCGCCCTTCATCCTGATGAGCGGCGGGCCGCTCGACTATCAGGTCAACGGCGCCGACTGGGGCTATTGGCTCAGCGGCCACGATAATCTGATGATGCTGTGGGGCGCGCTGCTGTTCGGGCTCGTCGCGGTCTATGCCTGGGCGACGATGGCCTTTGGCATCCGCTTTTCGAACCTGACGCACCGCGGCGTGATCACCCACGGCCCCTACAGGCTGACCCGCCACCCCGCCTATGTGTCGAAGAATCTGAGCTGGTGGGTCGGGTCGCTGCCGTTCCTGGTGACCGCGGGCGGCTGGACCGAGAGCTTGCGCAACACGCTGCTGCTCGCGGCGGTCAGCGGCATCTATTATTGGCGCGCCAAGACCGAGGAGAAGCATCTCCTCGCCGATCCCGCCTATGTCGCTTATTGGAGCTGGGCGCAGCGCCATGCGCCGGTGCCGCGCCTGTTCGCGAAACTGAGCGGGCGCGACCGCCCGCTGATCCGGCTGGAACCCGACCCGCGCGTGGGGCCGGTGGCGTGACTCTTCATCTCCCCTCCCGCACGCGGGAGGGGAGAAGCGTGTTCAGAAGCTCAGCTCGTCATAGATTTTCGACAGATCATGACCCCACGGACCTTCGTAGCGGTCGAGCAGGTCCTGCGCGGGGGCTTTGCCGCTTGCCGCGATGCGGCGGAGCGGTTCGAGGAAGCCGACTTCATTGTCGCCCATCGAATTGACCTCGCCGCGCGCGGCAAGGCCCGCCGCCGCGATGTCGAGCACGCGGGTGGCGAGGTCGCCGACCGTGCCGCCGCCCGGCGCCGGCGCGCCCAGCCCTTCGCGCGGCACCGCGTCGCGCAGCGCCTGTTGCTCGGCGATGCTCCACCCCTTGACGAGATCCCAGGCGGCGTCGAGCGCGCCCTGGTCATAGAGCAGCCCGACCCACAAAGCGGGAAGCGCGCAGATGCGGTTCCACGGGCCGCCGTCGGCGCCGCGCATTTCGAGGAAGCTTTTGAGCCGCACCTCGGGGAAAGCGGTCGACAGATGGTCGGTCCAGTCGGACAGCCGCGGCAGCTCGCCCGGCAGCGCCGGAAGCTCGCCCTTCAGGAAGGCGCGGAAGCTCTGCCCCGCGGCGTCGATATATTGTCCGTCGCGAAAGACGAAATACATCGGCACGTCGAGCATGTAATCGACATAGCGGTCGTAACCAAAGCCGTCCTCGAACACGAAGGGCAGCATGCCGGTGCGCGCCGGGTCGGTGTCGGTCCAGATATGGCTGCGATACGACATATAGCCATTGGGCTTGCCCTCGGTGAAGGGCGAGGCCGCGAACAGCGCGGTGGCGAGCGGCTGGAGCGCCAGCGACACGCGGAATTTCTGCACCATGTCGGCCTCGCTGGCATAGTCGAGGTTGGTCTGGATCGTGCAGGTGCGCAGCATCATGTCGAGCCCCATCGTGCCGACGCGCGGCATATGGTCGAGCATGATCTTGTAGCGCCCCTTGGGCATGCGCGGCAGGTCGGCGCGCGTCTTGTCGGGCCACATGCCGAGGCCGAGGAAGCCGAGGCCGAGTTCGGCGCCGATTTCCTTGACCTGTTTCAGATGGCGGCCGGTCTCGGCGCAGGTCTGGTGAAGATTTTCGAGCGGCGCGCCCGAGAGTTCGAGCTGGCCCGCGGGTTCGAGGCTGACCGCGCCGTCGCTGCCCGACAGCGCGATGACCTTATCGCCCTCGTAAACGGGTTCCCAGCCAAAGCGGGTGAGCGCCATCAAGAGGTCGCGGATGCCGCCGGGCTCGTCATAGGAGGGGGCGCGGTGATCGGCGGTGCGATAGACGAATTTCTCGTGCTCGGTGCCGATGCGCCAGCGCTCTTTGGGCTTTTCGCCGTTGCTCATGGGAACCGCGAGCTGGTCGCGGCTTTCGATGATGGGATCATTATGATCGGAAACCGTCCGCGTGCTCATGGGCGAGCATTTAGGGACGACCGCGCCGTCTTACCAGAGGGTGATTGCATCAACGGGTCGGGTCGCCGCCGTTCCAGTCGCCGTGCGTCGCCATCCATAAAGCGGTGGCGGCGATCGCGGCGGTTTCGGCGCGCAGGATGCGCGGGCCGAGCGCAAGGCGGCGCACCGCGGGAACGGCGAGTAGCGCCGCGCGCTCGCGGGGCGTGAAGCCGCCTTCGGGGCCGGTGAGGATCGCGGCGGGGGCGGGGGTGTCGAGCCCGGCGAGCGTCGTGCCGCCGGCCTCGTCGGCGAACAGCAGCGCGCGCTCTTCGGGCCAGTCCTTCAGCAAGTGCGGCAGCTTCACCGGCTCGGCCAGCGTGGGCAGCGCGGTGCGGCCGCATTGCTCGCACGCCTCGACGATCTGCGCTTCGAGTCGCTCGCGCTTCACGCGCTCGACGATCGTCCGCTCGGTGATCACCGGCTGGAGACGGGCGATGCCGAGTTCGGTCGCTTTCTCGATGATCCAGTCGAGCCGCGCCTTCTTGACCGGCGCGAAGCAGAGCCAGAGGTCGGGAACCGTCTCGCGCTCGCGCGTCTGGCGTTCGATCCGCACGGTCAGCGCCCGCTTGCCCGCGTCGGCGACGGTGCCGAGCCACTCGCCGCTGCGATTGTCGAACAGCAGCAGCGGGTCGCCGGGGCGCAGCCGCATGACGTTGAGCAGATAATGCGCCGCCGCCCCCTCGATGACCGGGGCGGCGTCGGGTCCGAGCGGAACATCGACGAACAGGCGGGGCGTGCTGGCGGGCGGCCAGGCGGGAGTCGCGGGCATGGCCGGGCGATAGCAGACCGGCCTTTGCTGCGCACCTGCCGCCGTGATGCGGCTCCCTTGTCCCGATTCGGGTCAAATGCCGCCGGGGCCGGGCGCACCGCCGCGCGCGCTTAGCGATTTGGTAAGCAGTTTCCCCCTAGGTGCGAAGATTACCAGTGGCGCATCTGGGTGGGTGGCGCCTCTGGCTAGAGGGGTTTTGACCATGCGAGGGACCATTTTGAGCCGTCTGCGGACGGTCACCTCGAATCTGTTTCGCGATCAGCGCGGCAACGCGATGATGCTGACCGCGGCCGCGATCGTGCCGATGATCGGCATTGTCGGGTCGGCGGTCGATATCGGGCGCGCCTATATGACCCAGCTACGCCTGCAGCAGGCGTGCGACGCCGGCGTCCTCGCCGGGCGGCGCGCGATGGCCGGTGCGCTCTATACGGACCCCGCGAAGGTCGAAGCGAACAAGATGTTCAATTTCAACTTCCCGGCGGGAAATTACGGCAGCCACGGCGTCGCCTTTTCCTCGTGGGGGGTCGGGTCGTCCGACGTCGCCGGCCGCGCGACCGCGATCCTGCCGACCGCGCTCATGTATATTTTCGGCAAGAGCCAGTTCGACCTGGCGGCCAATTGCACCGCGAAGCTCGAAATCTCGAACGTCGATGTGATGATGGTGCTCGACGTCACCGGGTCGATGGCACGCAAGGCCGACAGCGACGACGACGACACCAAGATCGAGGCGCTGCGCAAGGCGGCGGTCGACTTTTTCGACACGCTGACCAACGCCGATGTCGGCGACGGACGGATTCGTTTCGGCGTGGTTCCCTACAGCTCGTCGGTCAATGTCGGGCAGATATTGATCGCGAAGAATCCAAGTTGGCTGGCGGATGAGGTCACGCTGCCGTCGCGCACGCCAAAAACCAAGATCGTCTATACGACGACCGATTTCGACGAAACCGACATCGTCGATACGCCCAACCCTGACGTATTCGACAAGGATCTGGGCAAATGCAAAGATGGGCTGCCGACTAACACCACGCCGCAGCCGGGTGAACCCAACGCTAATTTGACCGAGCAATATGTCGATGCCGATGGCAATCGCACATCCTATTATGACGTTGAACGCACCTACAGCTATTACAAATACGCGCAGTTCACCAACTCAGACAAAAAATGTCGCGAGGGGCGGTGGGTCGCGAGTTTCAAGCGAACCAGCAAAACGAAGGTCTCAGAGACCCCGACCAAGGTATTTGACGGCAAATATGCCTATGACAATCGCAGTTTCGATACGCGTCCGCTGAAGGCGGGATCGGCGATCGAATCGGACACGGGCGACGCGGCTGCGTTGATCACCACCAGTTGGGGCGGCTGCATCATCGAGCGGGCAACCACCAAATTCGCGTCCAACGAGACCGCGCCTTCGGATGCCCTCGACATGGATATCGACACCGCGCCGACGACTGGCGACGTTGATACCCAATGGAAATTGTTCCTGCCCAACGTGACCTATAACCGCGGCCAGGAGACTCCCTTCACATCGTCGAGCGACTATAATAATTTCGCCGAAAAGGGCGGCGACTATGCGGCCTGTCCGGCGGCGGCGATGAAGCTGGAGACGATGACGAAGACGGACCACGACAAGTTCGCGGCCTATATCAACACGCTGCAACCCAAAGGCTATACCTATCACGACGCCGGCATGGCGTGGGGCGCACGGCTGCTGTCGCCATCCGGCTTGTTCGCCGACGAGAACGGGCCCTATAACGGCCGCCCGGTCAGCCGCCATATCATCTTCATGACCGACGGCGACATGATGACGCCGCGCGACAATCTGTCGCACCAGGGGCAGGAACGTTCGATGCCGCGCATCGGCGCGACGAGCGACGATGACGCGATCGCGCGGCACAACAACCGCTTCGTCCAGCTTTGCCGCGCGGCGCGGCAGCGTGCGATCACCATCTGGGTGGTGTCGTTCGGGGTCGGCGGCAATGCCAACCTCAACAGCTGCGCGTCGTCGGGCCAGGCGTTCGAGGCCGCCAACGCGGCGCAGCTCAATGACCAGTTCCAGGCGATCGCCCGCCAGATCTCCAAGCTGAGACTGTCGCAATGAGCCCGGTGTCCGCCCTGCTTCGCCGCCTTCGCCGCCACGAGCGCGGCGTGGCGCTGGTCGAATTCGCGCTCACCGCGCCGGTCTTTCTCCTCATTTTGATGGGGATCTTCGACTATTGCTGGCAGATGTACGCGCAGCAGGTGCTGCAAGGCGTCGTCGCCAAGGCCGGCCGCGACGCAACGATCGAAATCTATGCCAACGACCAGTCGAAACTCGACGCCTTTGTCAGTTCGCAGGTTCGCAAGGTGTTCAAGGGGGCCGAGGTCAGCTTCAAGCGCCGCGCCTATGATGATTTCAGCAAGATGGTGGAACCGCGCGCGGTCGATTATGACGGCGATGGCGTGATCGATTGTGTCGAAGACGGCGGCAAAGCGGGTAACGGCGGCGCCGACGACGTGATTCTCTACACCGCGTCGATGCGTTTCAAGCGCGTTCTGCCGGTGTGGCGGATGCTCGGACAGTCCGAATATACGACGCTGTCATCGACGACGGTGCTGCGCAACCAGCCCTTTGCGGCGGGCAGTGAAATAGCGGCGGAGACATGCGGATGACCGGCCTTTCGCTTCCCAGCCTTTCGCTGCATCGCCTGCGGCGCCCGGCGCGGCGCCTTGCCCGCAGCGTCCGCGCGACCGTGCTGATCGAGATGGCCTTCTCGATCCCGCTCCTCGTGCTGCTCGGCTTTGGGGGGCTGGAAATCGCCAATCTGACGCTGGTCAACACGCGCATCAGCCAGATCGGGCTCAACACCGCCGACAACGCCTCGCGCATCGCGGCGGGCAGCAACCTGGCGCAGCCGCAAATCCGCGAGAGCGACGTCAACGAGGTGTTCACCGGGGTTGAAAAACAGTCGGGCGGCCTCGACTTCAAGAGCCGCGGCCGCATCATCCTGTCGAGCCTCGAGCAGAACAAGGAAGGCGGCCAGTGGATCCACTGGCAGCGCTGCTATGGCAATATGAAGGTCGCCTCGGCCTTCGGTCCCGAAGGAAAGGGCATCACCGGCACCGACTTCAAGGGCATGGGCCCCAAGGATCATGAGGTGACCGCGGTCAGCGGCACCGCGGTGATGTTCGTCGAGGTCGTCTATCAATATAAGCCGCTCCTCTATGGCAAATGGCTGGGGCCGAAGACGATCCGGTCGGCCGCCGCCTTCAACATTCGCGAGCCGCGCGACCTGACGAAAATCTATCCCTCGACCGGGGTAACCGCGTCGACCTGCACCACCTGAGTCGGCGCGCGGCGCCGATAGGCATTTATCCCGCGCGCGACTGCTGCTATCGCCCGCGGCACCGATGACCGCCGCGACGCATCCTCCCGACAGCCAGCATCAGGGCTTTCTCGGCCTGCTTCCCGCGCCGCTGCGCGCCTATGCGCTGCTCGCGCGCTTCGACCGGCCGATCGGCTGGTGGCTGCTCTATTGGCCCTGCGCCTGGGGGCTCGCGCTGGGCGGTGGGGCGCGCAGTCATTGGCCGCTGTTCCTGTGGATGCTGCTCGGCGCGATCGCGATGCGCGGCGCGGGGTGCGTCTATAACGACATCGTCGACCGCGATCTCGACGCGAAGGTCGCGCGCACCGCGTCGCGCCCGGTCGCGAGCGGCGCGGTGTCGGTTCGGGCGGCCCTGCTATGGACGGCGCTGCTGTCGCTCGTCGGGCTGGTCGTGCTGTGGCAACTGCCGTTCGCAGCGCAGATCGTCGCGGTCGCCAGCCTTGCGCTCGTCGCGGCCTACCCTTTCATGAAGCGGATCACCTGGTGGCCGCAGGCGTGGCTGGGCCTCGTGTTCAGCTGGGGCGCGCTGGTCGGCTGGATCGCGGTCGGCGGTGGTGACGGATTGGCGCTGCCCTTGCTCTACGCCGGGTCGATCGCGTGGGTGATCGGGTACGACACCATCTATGCGCTTCAGGATATCGAGGACGACGCGCTCGTCGGCGTGAAATCGAGCGCGCGCGCGATGGGCCGCCATGTCCGGGGCGGGGTCGGCGCCTGCTATGGTGCGGCGCTCGCCTGCTGGGCGGGGGCGCTGTGGAGCGTGCGGCCCGATCCGCTGATATTCGTCGCGCTGGTGCCGGCGGCGCTGCATCTGACGGGACAGGTGGTGACGCTCGCCCCCGCGAACGGCGCCGATGCGCTCGCGAAATTCCGCAGCAACCGCTTTGCCGGACTGCTGGTGTTCGCGGCGATGCTGGTGGTCGGCAGCGCGCCTTAGAGGCTATTCCGCCGCGAGCAGGTCTTCCGCGCCGCCCAGATCGACCGAGACGAGGCGGCTGACGCCTTTTTCGATCATCGTCACCCCGAACAATCGGTGCATGCGCGCCATCGTCACCGCATTGTGGGTGACGATCAGGTAGCGGGTGTTCGTCTCGCGGCTCATGCGGTCGAGCAGGTCGCAGAAACGTTCGATATTCGCGTCGTCGAGCGGCGCGTCGACTTCGTCGAGGACGCAGATCGGCGCGGGGTTGGTGAGGAAGAGGCCGAAGATCAGCGCGATGGCGGTCAGCGCCTGCTCGCCGCCCGACAGCAAGGTGAGCGTGCCGAGCCGCTTGCCGGGCGGCTGCGCCATAATTTCGAGCCCCGCCTCGAGCGGGTCGTCCGAATCGACGAGTTCGAGATGCGCCTGCCCGCCGTTGAACAGGGTGGCAAAGAGGCGCTGGAAATGGGTGTTCACCGTCTCGAACGCAGCGAGCAGGCGGACGCGGCCTTCGCGGTTCAGATTGCCGATCGATCCGCGCAGGCGATGGACCGCCTGCGCCAGTTCCTCGATCTCGGCGGCGCTTTTCTCGCGCTCGCTATCGAGTTCGGCGAGTTCGTCGGCGGCGACGAGATTGACCGGGCCGAGGCGCTCGCGTTCGGCGATCAGCCGGTCGTGCTGCGCCGATTCCTGCGCGGCATCGCCGACGCTCGCGCTGTCGAACCCGACTTTTTGCGGCAACAGGGGCGGCGGGCATTCAAAGCGTTCGCCCGACAGGCGGCCCATCTCGATCCGGCGAAGCTCGGCATTTTCGGAGCGCGCGGCGGCCCCGGCGCGGGTTTCGCGCGCCGCGGCGACGCGCTCGCGGATCGCGGCGAGTGCGGCTTCGGCTTCGCGGAGCGCGGCTTCGGCCTCGCGCTCGCGCGCTTCGGCGGCGGCGACCTGCTCGCGAAGCTCGGCCTGCCGTGCGTCGGCGGCCATGCGGTCGGCGGCGAGTTTGTCAGGGAGACCCGCGAGCTTCTCAGCTTCGGCGGCGAGCGCTTCGCCGCGCTTGTCCATGTCGGTGATGCGGCGCGCGGCCTCACCGGCGCGGGCTTTCCAACTCTTGATCTCGGCGCTGACCACGGCCTGGCGTTCGCTCAAGGCCGCGAGCGTGCGATCGTGCGCAGCGAGCGCGGCCTGCGCTTCGTTCGCACCGGCGCGCGCGCGATCGGTCGCGGCGTCCTCGGCGTCGAGCGCGGCGCGGGCCAGCCGTTCATCGGGGAGCGCAGCGAGCGCGGCTTCCTGCGTGGCGAGCGTTTCGGCGGCGTCGCGCGCGGTGTCGGCGATCTCGGCGAGGCGGCGGGCGAAGAGCGCGGCGGCATCGCGGTGGCGGTCGAGCGCGGCCTCGGCCTGGTCGGCGGCGCGCAGCGCGGTGCGGCGCGCCTCGTCGGCCCCGGCGAGGGCCTTGCGCGCGGCGGCGGCGGCGTCGGCGACCTCTGCCCCCCTGGCGGCGGCGGCATCGCGGCGATCCTTGAGATCCTGCACGCCCAGTTCGACCTGCGGGCGCTGCGCGGCCAGCGCGTCGAGCCGGTTCTGGCGTTGCAGCCGCTCGGTCGCGGTCGCGCCGTCGCCGCGCGTCACAAAGCCGTCCCAGCGGCGCATCACGCCGTCGGTCGTCACGAGCCGCTGGCCGACCGCCAGCGGCTGGCCGCCATCTTCGCCGACCACCGCGACCTGCGCGAGGCGGCGCGCAAGCGCGGCGGGGGCCTGCACGACATCGGCGAGCGCTTTCGTGCCGACGGGAAGCGCAGGCTCATCCTTGCCCGCTTCGGCGCCGCCCCAGGCGCGCGCGGCCTGCGTGTCGGTGCCGGCGTCGAGATCGTCGCCGAGCGCGGCGGCAAGTGCGGCTTCGTAGCCGGGGGTCACGCGAAGCCGGTCGAGGATGCGGTCGTCGCCGCTGCGCGCGGCGGCGAGCGCGCGTTCGAGTGTCGCGGTCTCGCCGTCGAGCGCGGCGAGCGCGGTGCGGGCCTCGGCGAGCCCGGCTTCGCCGCGCGCCAATTCGGCGGCGGCGGCTTCGCGATCGGCTTCGGCGTCCTGCAGCGCGGTTTCGGCCGCGGCGATCGCGGCTTCGGCGTTCGCGGCGGCTTGCACGCTTTCGGCGCGGGCGGCGGCGAGCGCGGCGCTGTCGCCGAGCGCCGCGATGTCGGCATCGACGCGCGCCTGGTCCTGCCCGACGCGGCGGACGGCGGTCTCGGCGCTGTCCCGCGCCGAGACCGCGATGCGGCGGTCGGCCGCTTCGCTCGCGGCGCGCGCGCGGGCATGCGCCAGCGCGACCTCGGCATCGCGGAGATGCGCCTGCGCGGCCTGGTGCGCCTCGACGAGCGTGGTCTTGCCTGCATCGTGCGCGGCGATGTCCCGTGCAAGCTGCTTCGTCTCGCCATCGAGCGCGGTCAGGGCTGCGTGCGCTTCGCGCGCGAGTTCGCCTTCGCGCGCGCGGTCTTCGGCCAGCCGCTGTTGCTGCGCCGCCAGATCGCCCAGCCGCTGGCGCGCGGCGCGCTCCTCGCCCTGCAGGCGGACGAGCGTCGCGGTCGCCTCGGCGATGGCGTCGCGCTGGGCCTGGGCGTCGGCGCGCGCGGCGCCGACGCGGGTCGCGACCGCGACCTGCGCCGCCGAGACCGTTTCGAGTTCGGCCTGCGCGGTCTTGACCGCGGCTTCGGCGGCATCGGCGTCGCGACGCGCCTGATCGGCGGCGGCGGCGGCATCGCGCCAGCGCGCATGGATCAGCCGTCCTTCGGCGACGCGGATATCCTCCGACAGCTTCTTGTATTTTTCGGCCGCGCGCGCCTGACGGCGCAGCGCGTTGGCGCGCGCCTCCATGTCGGCGACGATTTCGGACAGGCGGGTGAGGTTGGTCTCGGTCGCGCGCAGTTTCTGTTCGGCATCCTTGCGACGGACGTGCAGGCCCGCGATTCCGGCGGCTTCCTCCAGCATCGCGCGGCGATCGGTTGGCTTGGCGGCGATGACATTGGCGATCTTGCCCTGGCTGACGAGCGCGGGGCTGTGCGCGCCGGTCGCGGCGTCGGCGAAGATCAGCGCGACATCCTTGGCGCGCACGTCGCGGCCGTTGGCGCGATAGGCGCTGCCGGTGCCGCGCTCGATGCGGCGGATGATCTCTAGCTCGCGGCCTTCGCTGGCGTCGGACAGCCCCGCGACCACCCCGCCCTCGGTATCGCAATGGATCGCGACCTCGGCGAAATCGCGCGGGGGACGCTGCGAAGTGCCCGCGAAGATGACATCCTCCATCCCGCCGCCGCGCATCGATTTGGGGGAGGATTCGCCCATCACCCAGCGGATCGCCTCGAGCAGGTTCGACTTGCCGCAGCCATTGGGGCCGACGACGCCGGTCAGCCCAGGCTCGATGCGCAATTCGGTGGGTTCGACGAAGCTTTTGAAACCGGTCAGGCGCAGCCGCTTTATCTGCACGAGGCCACCTCGTGCAGTCGGTCGAATCGGAGCTGTTGCAACGTTGGTGTCACATATCCCCCTGACGCCGTCATGGCGCGGCGAGGGGGGAGTCGCAAGGGCTTAAGCCTTGAAGATATTGCCCTGCATCGTCATTGCGAGGAGCCGTAGGCGACGCGGCAATCTCCAGCCATCGGCCTTGCGCAGGGCCGATGGCTGGAGATTGCTTCGCTTCGCTCGCAATGACGAAAGAAGGAGGCAGCGGGATTCCCGCCTTGGCGGGAATGATGGGGGAAGAAAGCGGCGGCCGGGAAAGCTGCCCTCTCCACCGTTCCGCGGCGGGGAGGATCAGGGTGTCAGCGTGCACCCATCGTGCGCAGGTGGTCGCGCAGCGGACCCCAGGCGGCGACGCCTTCGAGAACCTGGCCGTTGACGACGAAGGTCGGCGTGCCCTGGATCGAATATTTCTCGGCCGCCGCGTTGGTGCCCGCCTCGAGTTTCGAGATATTGTCGACGTTGGACAGGCAGGCGTTGATCTGTTCGCCGGTCACGCCGCGCGACTGGAAGAAGGTGTCGAGCTTCAGCGCCTTGGCAAAGGCGGCGAAGCGCTGCGCGGGCGGCAGCTTCATCGCGGCCTCGGCGGCGGCTTCATTGCCCTTCACGCCCGCGAACAATTCTTCCTGCGAGGCGAAGACATTGTCCTGGAGCGGGAAATAGCGGTCGACCGGGGCGCAGCGGATGATCGCGGCGGCGGTGGCGTCGAGCGGGTCGCGGATGAAGTTGTGAACCTCCAGGCTCACGCGGCCGGTGTCGATGAAGTCGCGGCGAAGCTCCTCGTGGCTTTCCTGCGAAAAGGCGGCGCAGTGCGAGCAGGTGATCGACGCGAATTCGATGACCTTGATCGGCGCGTCGGGGTTGCCCATCACATAGCCGCCGTCGGCATTCTTGCTGACCGTCTGCGACCAGATCTTGCCCGTGGGCGCGGCGACCTTGGCGATGACGTCCTGTTCCTTGGTCTGGTCGGTCTTGCTTTCGCCGCACGCCGTGAGGGCAAGCGCGCCGAGCGAGGCGAGGAGGAGGATGCGCAGCTTGGGCTGGATCATGGTCAGGCTTTCCTTGGGCAGTGATAGGGTGGTGGCGACAGGAGCGGGCTTTTACGAGCCCTTGAGCGCGGCGTCGAGTTTCGTTTTCAGCGCCGACCAGGCGGTGACCTCGACATCGTGGCCGTTGACGAAGAAGGTCGGGGTGCCGCGGACATGATCGGCCGAAAGCCCGATATTGGTCATGCCGGTCACTTCGGCCTGCGCGACTTCGCTGTCGAGGCAGGCGTTGACCTCGGCCGCCGAATAGCCGCGTTTCTGCATCAAGGCCGAAAGGCCGACGTCGGCGGCGATCTTGCGCGCGCGCGCGCTGGTGTCGCCCTGATACCAGCTTTCCTTTTGCGCGTCGCTCGCCTTGACGACCTTGTTCAGCCACACCGGCTGCGCGGCGAAGATCGCCTCATGATTGCCGGCGAAGGCGCCGACCGGGCCGCACCGCGCGAGCAGCGCGGCGGTCATGTCGACGGGGTCGCGAACCAGGTTGCGATATTCGAAGAGGACGAGGCCCTTGTCGATATATTGGGTCTTGAGCGGCGCCGAGCCGAGTTTCGCGAAATCGGCGCAATGGCTGCACGTATAGCTGAAATATTCGACCAGCTTCACTTTTGCCTTGGGATTTCCGACGATATGGGCGCCGATCGAACTGGTGCTGATATTCGCCGACCACAGCGGCGGCTTGGCCGGGGTGGCCGCGACGAACAAGGTGAGCGCGGCGGCGGTCAGGGCGGCGATCGCGGAGCGGCGGGCAAGCGGCGTGATACGAAATGCGGGCATGACGAACCTTCAACTGATCCTGGGGATTTTTGCCGGTCCCGCGAGCCCCGCCGCCATGCGTTCGAGCACGGTGCGCAGTTCCGGGTCGCCGATGTCGCGCAGACTATCGCCCAGTTCGGCGGGTACGGGTTTCAGCATTGCCGGCGGCTGAACGGGGGCGGCGGGGGTGACCTGGCCGTGCGACATGCGCACGGTGGCGATCGCGGCATAGCCGAAGAAGCGGTTGACCGCCGCGATGATGTCGGGCGCGACATGCTGAAGCATCGGCGCGTGCGCGCCGCTGATCGTCAGGTGTAGCGTGCCCCCCGCCTTTTGCCCCACGGGAAAGCGGATCATCGCGGGCTGGGTCACGTCGGCGAGTCGGTCGCCGACGATCTCGCGCCATCGGCTGACCACCGACGACTGGATGAAACCGAATTTGCGGAAGGCGGTGCGCCCGATTTCGGGGACGAGGTCGGCGATCGACCGCGCCTCGCCGCCGCGCGGCCGCTCATAGGGGCGCGCCGGGGCCTTGGCGACTTTCGCCCTGGCCTTGGGCTTTTTGCCCGCGCCGCCCTCGCTCGCGTCTTTCGTCATGCGCAAGGCCATGCCATAGGCGGGGGGTGAGCGTCCAGAGTATCGATAGTTTCGCCGAACGCCTGCTCGGCTGGTACGACCGCGCGGCGCGCGATCTGCCGTGGCGACACCCGCCGGGCAGCGCCGCGACCCCCGATCCCTATCGCGTCTGGATGGCCGAGATCATGCTGCAACAGACGACCGTCGCCGCGGTCGCGGGCTATTTCACTCGCTTCGTTCAGCGCTGGCCGACGGTGGCCGATCTGGCGGCGGCCGACGATGCCGACGTCATGGCGGCATGGGCGGGGCTCGGCTATTATGCCCGCGCGCGCAACCTGCTCGCCTGCGCGCGCGTGGTGGTCGCACAGCATGGTGGGCGTTTCCCCGATAGCGAGGACGCGCTGCGCGCGCTGCCCGGCGTGGGGGACTATACCGCGGCCGCGGTCGCGGCGATCGCCTTTGGCCGGGCCGCGGTCGTCGTCGATGCCAATATCGAGCGGGTGATCGCGCGGCACCGGCTGATCGAGACGCCGCTTCCCGCGGCGAAGCGCGAGATTCGTACCGCGCTGGCGCCGCTCGTCCCACAAGATCGCCCCGGCGATTTCGCGCAAGGGCTGATGGACCTCGGCGCCACCATCTGCACGCCGCGCGCCCCCGCGTGCACCCGCTGCCCGGTGAGCGCCGATTGCCGCGCGCGCGGACGCTCCGACATCGACCAGCTGCCCGTCAAGCCGCCGAAGAAGGCGAAGCCGCAACGCTATGGGCTCGCCTGGTGGATCGAGGAGGGCGACGCGGTCTGGCTCGTCCGCCGTCCCGGCAAGGGGATGCTCGGCGGGATGCGGGCGCTGCCCGGCGGCGAATGGACGGGCGAGGCGCCGACCGAGTCTGGTCTCGTCCATGTCGATCATGGCTTCACCCATTTCGACCTGCGGCTGACGCTGGTGCGCCGTGAAAGCGCGCATGCCGCAGGGGAAGGCGAATGGTGGCCGCTTTCGGCGCTTGACGCGGCCGGATTGCCGACGCTCTATCGAAAATTGACCGACAGGATGCGGGAGGACATTGCATGACCATGATGGTTTCGCGGCGGGGGTTTTTCGGCGGCATGGCGCTGGGCGGCGCGGGGATGCTGCTGCCGCGCGCGGCGTTCGCGTGGAAGGCCGACGGCGCGGCGCTCTATCCCGCGACCGATGATTTCATCAAGGGCTTTGTCGACCGGCGCGAACTGGCGGGAACGCTCGCCGCGATCGGCCGCGGGCAGGCGGCGCTCGATGTCTTTGGCGCGGGCACGCAGGCGATGGATTCGGCGAAGCCGGTTGACGGCGATACGATCTGGCGGCTCTATTCGATGACCAAGCCGGTCACCGGCATGGCGGCGATGCTGCTGATCGAGGAAGGGCGGATGGCGCTCGACCAGCCGATCGCCGATTTCCTGCCCGCTTTCGCGAACATGACCGTCCAGAATACCCCCGACGGATCGATCACCGACGTGCGCCCGGCGAAAGGGCCGATCACGGTGCGCCAGTTGCTGACCCACAGCGCCGGACTCGGCTATAATATCATCCAGAAAGGGCCGATCCGCGACGCCTATAATGCGGCGGGAATCCTGGGCGGGCAAGTCAGCCGACTGCCGATTCCGGGCTTTCCGCAGAGCAGTTCGGCGCCGAGCCTCGCTGTATTCGCCGACCGGCTCGCCAAGCTGCCGCTCGTCTATGAACCCGGCACGCGGTGGAGCTATTCGGTCGGGCTCGACCTGATGGGCCGGGTGATCGAGGTCGTGTCGGGCCAGCCTTTCGACACATTCCTGAAGGCGCGCTTCTTTGACCCGCTCGGCATGACCAGCACGGGCTTTCAGGTCGCGGCGGCCGACGTCGGGCGACTCTCGACCAATTATGCGCCCTTCGGCGGCGCGCTGCTGCCGATCGATCCCGCGACCAGTTCGATCTATCTCGACAAGCCGCCGATCCCCTATGGCGGCGGCGGGCTCGTCTCGACCGCGCGCGATTATGACCGCTTCCTCGCGATGCTGCTGGGCGAGGGCGCGATCGACGGCGTGCGCATCCTGAAGCCCGAAACCGCGCGGCTCGCGATGTCGAACCTGCTGTCCGATACGGTCGATCGCAAGGGGAGTTTTGTCGAGGGCGAGGGGTTCGGCGCCGGCGGGCGCGTGTCGCTCGCGTCGTCGCCGACCGGCGAGGGCGTCTATGGCTGGGGCGGGGCGGCGGGGACGATCGCTTTCGTCGATCGCAAGCGCGGTTACCGCGTCGGCGGCTATACCCAATATATGCCCTCCGAGGCGCTGCCCTTCCAGCGCGACTTCGGCAAGGCCTTCTACAAGGACATCTTCAGCCAGGCTCTCCACACGGATGGGGCGCCCTGATGCCGCTGCCTCTGGGGTTCACGGGCGCGCGGCTCGACCGCGCCGATCAGGTCCGCACCGACGCCGACGCCTTCGCCGCGGCGACGGCCGATCCGCGCGCGACCTGCCTCGCGATGGACGGGATCGACCCGGTCCCCGGTGAGCGTGGCGGACTCATCTGGGAGCCGCTCGATCCGGCCGACGAGCGGCCGCTGCTGCTGCTGGGGATCGACGATGCCGGGGCGCCGCGCTTTGCCCGCGCGCCTGCGCCGGGGGCGCGGATCGACGCGCGCTCGCGCACCGTGATGCGGCTGCTGCCCTTGCTGTCGCCCGAGGAAGCGGCGCTCTATGGCGGTGCGCGCAGCCTCGTCGACTGGCACGCGCGGCATGGGTTTTGCGCGGTGTGCGCGGCGCCGACCGCGATCTTTCGCGGCGGCTGGGGGCGACAGTGCGCGAATTGCAACGCCGAACATTTCCCGCGCGTCGATCCGGTGGTGATCATGCTCGCCGAATATGAGGGGCGGGTGCTCGTCGGGCGCCAGCCGGGCTTTCCGCCCGGTTTCTTCTCGGCGCTCGCGGGTTTCGTCGAGCCCGGCGAATCGCTCGAGGAAGCGGTCGCGCGCGAATTGTTCGAGGAAGCGGGCATCCAGGTCTCGGACGTCACCTATGTGGCGAGCCAGCCCTGGCCTTTCCCGTCGTCGCTGATGATCGGTTGCCGCGCCGTCGCGCGCGATCCCGCGCTGACGCTCGACACGACCGAGATCGAAGCCGCGATGTGGGTCGATCGTGCCGAAGTGCTGGGCGCGCTTGCGGGCGATATGGGCGCCAGCTTCGTGGCGCCGCCGCCGCTGGCGATCGCGCGCTATCTGCTCGAGGATTGGGCGCGGTAATTTCTTCTCACGGCTGCGCATCCTTCCCCCATCAAGGGGGAGAGGAAGCGGATTAAAGCCGCTTCCCGGTAATCCGGCTGATTTCCTTTGCCACCATCGCTTCGACCATCGCGGGCAAATTGGTGTCGAGCCATTGCTTCAGCATCGGGCGGAGTGCCTCGAGGACGACCTCTTCCATCGTGCGGCCGTTTGCGGGGGTGGCCGCCGTGGGTGCGGCGGCGGGCGAGACCGCGGCGTTCAGCGCTTCGAGCGACTGGCGTGCCGCGTCGGCACTTGCCGCCGACACCAATTCCTCTTCGGTCGGGATCGCGGGGGTGGGATCGCCGGCCTCGTCCGCGTGCCCGGCCTCTTCGTCATGAAGATCGAGGACGTCCTCGCCGCCGCGCTGGACGCGGGCGCTCGGCGCCTCGTCGCGGGCGATCACCCGCCGAATCGACGACAGGATATCTTCCATAGACGGCTCTCGCGACAGATCGCCCATATTGGCCCCTTTCACCCCACGAAATTCCGGGCCCCGCGCCATCGCGGGTTGCCCTTCAAGGGCGGTTAACCATCATTCTACCGGTGCGAAGCGGGCTTTGCCAAGCTTATTGTGGCAAGGCCGTGTCGATCGACGGCGGGACGGCCGCGTCGGCGGCCGGAACGCTCTTGGTATCGGTTGCCACCTGCTGGGGCTTCGGATCGTCGGCCCAGTCGAAGATCTGGCCCTTCACGCGGCGGTAATTGGCCTCGGGATCATAGAGCGCGCCGCCCTCGATCCCCAGGTCGCGCGCTTCGGCCTTGCCCATCGCGGCGAGGACCGAGAAGGCGGCGACATAGGAGTTGCGGCGCGCCGAGACGAGCTGGACCTGCGCGTTCAGATATTCCTGCTCGGCGTTCAATATGTCGAGGATCGAGCGGGTGCCGACGCTGTTTTCGGCGCGCACGCCCTCCAGCGACAGGCCGTTGGCGCCGACCGCCTGTTCGGTCGCCGCGATGATTCGCTCGTTCGCCTGCCACGCGGCATAGGCGCCGCGCGTCTGTGCGATCACGTCGCGCTCGACCGCGACATAATTTTCGATCGCCTGGCTCGTCTGGGCCTGCGCCTGGCGCACGCGGGCCGAGGGGCGCCCGCCCTGGAAGATCGGAAGCGTCATCGACACCCCTGCGATGGCGCTTGTCGTCGTATTGTCGGCCCCCGCATTCCCGGCCGGAATCGAATTCAGATTATTGTTATAGCCGCCGCTGATCGTCGCCGACAGCTTGGGCGCGCGCGTCGCCCGCGCGGCGCCGATGTCGGCGCGCGAGGCGTTGAGGCGCTGGTCGGCGGCATCGATGTCGGGATTGGTGTTGAGCGCGATCGCGACCGCCTCCTCGGCGGTCGTGGGCAGGTTGGGCAGAACCGGCGGCGGCTGCAAATCGTCGGGTGCTTCGCCGACGAGCTGGATATAGGTTTCGCGGCTGCGGATCAGGTTCGATTCGGCGGTCCGCAAATCGCCCTCGGCCAGCGCGAGCCGCGCCTGCGACTGGGCGACGTCGGTGCGCGTCAGGTCGCCGATCTCGAACCGATCGCTGGTCGCCTGCAGGTTGGTGTGCAGCACCGACACATTCTTCTGGTTGAGCTGGACGATCGCGATGTCGCGGATGACGTCCATATAGGCGCCGACGACCTGCGCGAAGATGCTGGCCTCGGTCGCGCGAAGGTCGGCCTGGCCTGCTTCGACGCGATATTTGGCGGCCTTGACCGCATTGCGCACCGCGCCGCCCTGATAGATGGGAACCGACAGTTGCGCGCCGGTCGACAGCGAGCGGCCCGGTGTGAAAAAGCTGTTGCCGGGAACGACCAGATTTTCCTGATAATCGACGCTGGCGCCGACCGACGGCAGCCCCGCGGCTTTCTGGATCGGGACATTCTCGTCATTCGCGCGCTGGCCCGCGCGCGCGCCGGTCAGCGTCGGGTTGTTCTCATACGCCTTGGCGAGCGCTCCCTGCAGCGTTTCGGCGTGCGCAGGTGCCGCCGCGACGAGTGCGCCCAGCGCCAGTCCGGCAAGCCAGCGGGTGCGGCGACCGGTCTCGACAGGATTTTTATCGTGCATCGGATGTTCAGCCTGAAACGGGGGAGGAAGAGGGAGCCGTCAGAATTGAAAGCCCTTGGGCGCCGCAAAGCCGGGAAGCGGTGCGACGTCCATGTCGGCGAAGGCGCGGATCGCCACCGTGCCGCCGGTCTTCACGCCCTGGACAAGGCGCGTCACGCTGCCGTCGCGCCGGGCCGCGACGATTCGCCCGCCTTCGGCAAGCTGCGCGGCGATCGCGTCGGGCAGCGTCTCGATCGCGCCGTCGATGACGATGCGGTCGAAGGGCGCGGCGTTCGGCGCGCCGACGGCCAGCGGGCCGTGGGTCCAGTGGATCGCCGCGTCGGCGACGGCGGCGCGCGCCGCGGCGAGCAGATCGGCCTGTTCCTCGACCGCGTGCACCTCGGCGCCGAGCCGGACGAGCAGCGCGGCGGTATAGCCGGTCGCGGCGCCGATCAGCAGCACGCGCTGACCCGCCCGGATATCGGCGGCGACGAGCAGACGGCCGGTGACGAGCGGCGGATTGAGCGCGCGGCCAGCGCCAAGATCGATCGCGCGGTCCATATAGGCGACACCGGCCAGCGCCGCGGGCACATGCGCCTCGCGCGCCACCGCGCCCATCGCGCCGATCACGGCGGGGTCGATGACGTCGTTCGTCCTAAGCTGGCTGTCGATCATCGCGGCGCGCATGTCGGCCGCCCCCATCTCGCTCAATTTCGTCGCCATCATCCGATTCCGATTCCCTGGACCCAAAGCGTCGCGCGCAGCCGTAACCGATGCCGCGCTGTATTGTAATAGTAATACAGCAACGCTGTCAACCTGCGCCGCGCAATAGCTGGCAACGAAGGAGCCGCCAAGCCCGCATCGCGGCGTGACACCGTCAAATCGCCCGACCATCATCCAACAATCGCATTGCCAGTGAGCGGCGAAGTCGCTAGGGGCGCCTTCTCCACGCAAATCTGCGTCTGAGGCCCGATGGCGGAGTGGTTACGCAGAGGACTGCAAATCCTTGCACGCCGGTTCGATTCCGGCTCGGGCCTCCATCCATTCCGAATGACCCCCTGGATTCACTTGGTAAATTTGTTTCGTGTCCAACCTTGGGACCGAGGTTGGGCACCACACGGCCTGCAAATGTCCGCAGCGGTTTGATTTGCCGTTGGCGAGGAACCGCTTTTCCCGTTGCGAAAGGCGGCGAAGCTGGTGGCCTGGTCCGGTTGCGGACGGGTTGTCGGGACGGGGAGCATTGTCCGGTCGACCTGAGCCGCGATTCTATCGCGGTGCCAAGCTCTCTGATTCACGCTCGTGATTTGACGGCGACGGATTTGAAATTCCAGGCCTGCGTCCGGTCCTCGCCCCGTGGGTGCATGCTGGAACCCGTCGTGCGCGCTATTCGATGTCACATTTGATTTTGCCGACCCGATAGAATTCGCGCTTCCCCATATCCTTGACGATGTCCTTTATATTGACATCGCGGCATTGCGTTCCGCCGGGCAGCACGGCTCGGATCTGGGAATCGCTTGGGACGGTGAGGGTGAAATATCCGTTTTGGTCGGTGACGATCAGGTCATTTCCGCCGCGAATCGTCGCCGCCGCGAGCGGATGCCCGTCCTCTCCGATCAATTGTCCGAAGATGGTGAAATCGCGCCGCGCCTCATAGCGCAGGCGAACGACATTCCCCGGATATACGATGACCGTGCGGGGGTCGATCCGGACGTCGTAAGGCGGAGCATTTTCGGGGCTCAGCGTGATTTCATATTCGTCGAGCGCCGCCACGCCGGCGGCGGAAATCTTTCCGGGTTGCAGCAAGTCGTAGGATTGCGCGTCGATGCGGACGCGGTATCCGCTGTTCGCCGCGCGCGCGGCATTGTCATCCGCCGCGACGTCGAGGTCGGTCAGGATCACCGCTTCACCCGGCCGCGCCAGGCCCAGCTTCATCGCGCCGCCGCCGATCGCAAAGCCGCTCTGGGCATTGGCGACCAGCGTCGTGAAATTGCCCGAACGGTTGCGGACATGCTGCGCATTGAGGTCGGCAACGCCATAAGGGGAGGAGATGTTGACGCCGCCGCCGAGCCGTTCGCCGTCGGCGCTGGTCGAAGCGTTGGCTTGACCGAAAACATCGAATTCCTGCCAGCGGTCCCGGTGCGAGATGCTGGCATTCACGACGGGCGAGATCCCGTTGCGGCTCGAGCCCGTGGAGTTGGAGACATTTTCGGCGCCCGTCCCCACGGAGAGCGTCGTCCGCGGCCCGATCCCGAAGTTCAAGGCGAAGCTGAAACCGACGCGCGTTTCGGCATCCGAACGCAGCGCATAGGCCGAAAGGAAGGCCGGGCGATGGAACAGCTTGACCGCCCGGGAATAGCGGGCGGAGGCGGTATAGCGATCCTTCAACCCCGGCGTGCTCGAATAGCCGCCCGACAGGCCGAGCGTTCCGCCGGCGAGGGGAAATTGCGTCGACATCACGATGCTGTTTTCGCGGCGCAGGAACGGCTGATATCGGCCAAAGCCGCTGCTGGTCGGGTCGAAACGCGCGTCGGTCTGTATCGTCCGGGCCGCAAGGTTGAAGCGCACCCCCCATAAGACCGCGCTGCCGAGGACAGACGCGCCGTAAGAGCCATCGTCGGCCAGGGCGAACGAGGCGCTTCCTTCGACGCCCCCGATGAAAGTCCGGACCGTCGCTTCGCCCACCGTCAGGCCATCGATGTTCATCACGTCCGCTTCGACGCTGGTGGTCGGGGCAATGCGACGAGCCACTCGCGCCCCAAACACCGGCGATTGCCTGAGATCGGGGAAAAAAGTGTATCCCGATTGTGATACGCTGAACCGGTCTTCCACATAGAGCCCGGCGCGGAAACTGAACTCGGTCTTGCCGACGATCGGGAGCCCCCCGCTTCGCGAGAAATTGCGTATTTCGTCGAGCACGACCATGCCGTCGGCGCGACCGACGATCTGGACCGTATAGGAGCCGTTCGGCAGTCCCGCGGTATCGAGCCGCTGCGGACCCGCGCCATAGCGTCGCGCCGAAAGCAGTACGCCGTTGCGGCGGATTTCGACATCGGCGTCGCGTGGCAGGACGATGTCGAGGGGCGAGCCTTGGCTGTCGGTGTCGTAGGCGAGCCGCGGATAGAAGCTTCCGAACTCGGCGCCGATCATGCGATAGTTGGACAGAAGCTCGGTGTTATAATCTTCGATCAGCCCCGCCTTGGCTACCCGGTTGCCCCAAATATGCTGCAGATGCCCCTGGTTGAGGCGCGCGCCGAAGCCCGTCCCGATAAAGGTCTGTGCGACGAAGGACGTCTGGCCGACGCTCGCCAAGGTATCCAGCGTGCCGCCCAGTTCGAGATTTCGTCCGTTGAACCCGCTGGTTGCGACGGACATCGCGACATTCTGAACCAGCCCGAAACCCTCGGCCGAACTCGGCCCCAATTCCAGTCGACGCTCCCGGCCTTGCTTCACGCTCACCGGATCAAAGAAGATCTCGATCGAAAAGCGTTGCGAATCCGCGATCAGGCCGAACTTGCCGGGCGGAAGCAGGCCGCAGCCGACCGTCTGCCCCGGATAGCATCGAAGTTGCTCATTGGCAGGCAGGGGGCGGGATAGCAGGTCCAGAACGGCCTGCCGTTCGACGACGCCCGCCAAGGCATCCGCCAGCAATTCCGGCGAAGCGAAGGTGACCATTCCGTCGGACAGAGTCGCCCGAAAGGACCCGATGCGCCGACCGAGAACTACAACATCAAACAGCGTGTCGGTGGCTTGTTCGAGATCCTCGAAACCCGGTGGCGGCGTGCCACGCTCTGGCGCGGGAGGGGATGTCGCGCTGGGAGGCGCCGCCTCGATGGCCTGCGCATTGGCGCAGGGCGTATAGAGGGTCGCCGACCAAGCGGCGGAGAGTAGCAGCAGATGACGGCATCGGAGTGGCACGGAGGGTCGATCCGATTACAACGGGCGAACGCTGAGATGGATTCGTTCCAAATACGCGCCTGCGATTGCCTCGGTCAGCCCGGACTGCTGGAAGCGCAGTTCGATCGTCACATTGCCGGTGCCCATGCAATCGTCCGGCAGGACGCGGCCCTCAAATGTCGTGAATCCGGTCGCCTTCGCCGGCTGGACCAGTCGATCGCCCGCCCTGGTCGATATGGCGATTTCAAAGGGCGGCGCTTCGGAAGTGCCGAAGCTGGTCGACATGGGCTGGATATCCAGCTGGAAACGACCGGTGGAACTGGAAACACACAGCTGCGCCGAGGCGCGCAGATCGCCGACGCCGTGCCAGCGGAGCTGGAATTGGTCTTGGGACACGAGTCGCGCGCTGGCGACCGGGGAATCCGCAGCAACAGGCGCAGGTTGCGCGCCAATGACCCCGAGGAAGGCCAGTATCGTCATGAACATTCGCCGCCTCCCTCTCAACAAACCGAATGGATCGAAGGGCGAGGAAACCATCCTCGCCCTCCTTCCAATTTGCTCTAATGGCTTACGGAACCGAAACGGTCACGTTGAGCGTGCCGCGGTAGGTGTCGGCCAGCGCGGCGAGAGCGACCGGATTGCGGACAGCTACCTGGATCGAGGCGTTGCTGCCACCCAGGCCGCCGTTGGTGCAGTCGAGCGTGGTCGCGCGCGCCTGGCCGTTCTTCGTCGTGATGCTGGGGCGGACAATGCTGTTGCGCATGAACAGCGCGCCGGTCGAGCTGTAGTTGGCGTTGTCCCAATAGCCGACGGTGTGCGGCAAGATGGTGCCGGTGGTCGCGCCAGTCAGGCCATAGGGGTTGCCGTTGTCGCCCGAAGCGACGCCGGTCACCTGAGCATTATAGTCGCCCGCGGCGTTGACGTTCGAATAGACGCAGAACTGCGTACGACCGCTGGTCGTGCCGAAGTTGCTGGCGATCGTGGCGGGGTCGATGTTCAGCGTGATGGGGTCGAGACCGCTGACCTTCACCATCGGAACGACGGTGACATTGACGTCGAACGTGCCGGTGCTCGAGGTCGAACTCAGCTGACCATCGGTCGACTGCGCGAGTGCGGGGGAAGCGATAAGGGCCGCGGTGGCGGCCAGAACAGCGAATGCCTTCATGAGAAAATCTCCAGATTACCGTTGATCAAGGGTTAAGCGACCCTTAACATCCGGTTAGATAATAGTTACGGTTCGTCAACTGAATTCCCACGCAAAATTGCACCATGGCCCGTTTTGGGGCAGGCATGGCTTATTTATTAACAAAAATTATCACCTAATGTTAAGGAAGTTGCGAGGCGCGTGCAAGGGGGCCTCGCGGGCCTGCGGTCCACAGGATATTCGTCCTGCCGGGACCGGCCTGGCCCGCGACCGGATTTCGGGAGCGGTCGGTCATCGGAAGATGGCGATCCGGCGTCGAGGACGCCCCGGGCCGCAAAGATCAAGGATAGCGCAAGGAAGGTGACGGGGTCTGCACGCCGACGGCGCGGGGAGAGCCAAGCGCCAGCCGCCAACGTCCAAGGTCGATCGCTCCGAGAGGCCCCCCTGGATTGGAAAGACGCCGCATCAGGCTGCCTGGAGCGCGGATGCCCGATCCACAACCCTATGAGGATCATGGGGCCGCTGGTAGCCCTGAGGAATCGGCAGGGCGTTCAGCCCCGCCGCATCAAAGGGGCGCGCTTCCGATTCGCAGCGTTAGAACGACCGCTGGATGAGATCGTCGGAGGGGCCGGTTCTGGTCTTGAGAAAAATCTTCTCGTCCGGGGCTTGCAGGCCCACCGTGGTCGCCTGGCCGGCGTAGAGTCTGACGCTGTCCAGGTGACGGCACTTCGTGGCATCCGCCTCGGTCAGTTGCGCGGGGCAGGCCGACATTTCCGAAAGCAGGATATTGGTGCCGCCCTGGTTGCTGAGAATGATCTTGTCCGCGCTGCGATCGGCGTGCAGGTCGGGTTTGGCGCCCTTGGGACGGACCACGACCAGGATATCATAGGCGGCCATCAGGCGAATCTGCAGCGTCGACGTCTTGTCCGCCGGGGCCGCGGCGGCTTCGCTCGCGACCTCGGGCGACACCAGGACGCGGTAAATCCGATCCTGTTGCGGCGCTTCGTTGAGCGAGACGATGCGAATGGCGCGCATGACCCCCGGATCGAGTATCAGGCGATTGGGGGTGACGAGAAGCCCGGCGGCCTCCGGGTCTGCGCGCGCGACGCGCGTTTCCTCGGCCGATCCGGGATTCAGTATCTCGGACGTGGTGATGGTGACGTAATATCGATCCTTGCTGTCGTTTCGGATCAGGACGTCGCCGCGGTTCGTCCCCTCGCCCGAAAATTCGACCCACAGTTTGTCGATCGAGAGATTTCCCGTCGCCTGAGCCTGCGCTGTCGTGGCGTAGAGAATCGCGACAGCCGCAGTTAACGCCTTGCGAAACATTCCTTGTCCCTCCGCCGAATCCGTGTTTTTCGGCGTCTGTCCCAAACCGAGGCAGAATTCAACTGGCTAACAGATCAGATCGTCCCGATTATGTACATCTGGGAGTTGCGATCCCCCAGTTCCGCATAGGAAGAGGCCACATTCAGGGTCGTGCTCGTGCGGCGCAACTCCCTGCCGAACCTTTCGGTTCTCACCGCCAGCGGACTGCCGGTCACCGTCGATCGCACCGTCAGCGCCGATACGGTCTGCGCCAGAAGCGAAACGGTCGCGGTTCCGCCCGCGACGGTCGCCGAAGGGCCGCTGATCATCATGCCCGGATTCGCGCCGGCAAAGGTCCATAGCCCCACGGCGCCGAGCTGCGAATCCGCACGCGCGGCATCGCCCAACGGCTGGATGATAACCGTCACGCCCAGCGTTCCGCTGGAGGAATAGCCCAAATCCTGCGCATGGGCCGGCATATGCAACCCGATTAGTGGCAGGACGCATGCTGCCATTGCTGACGAATGCCTCATTGGCCGATCACCTTCAAAGTTCCGGGCGATGCCTAGCGCGAAGCGATTAAATTTCGGTGTAGAGGCCTTGATCGGCCGCTTGGTCGGCCACGAGCGCCTGCGGAAATGATACGATTGCCGTTCCGCCTCGGGCGCGGGCAGGCGAACCGCTCGCACAGGTGCGCCGATGCCGAATGCCTCATCGGATATCGGCAACCGCAGCGTGTCCGATGGGGAGCGATACCGCCGCATTTCTTATCGCCAGCGCCGTCCATGTTTTTCGCTTCTCGTGGCGGCGGGCCGGGCATTGCATTCGTAATCGCAGCCCTCCCGCGGCTGCCTTTCCGCGCCAAACCCAGTCGCGGGTGCGGGGCTGGACAATCTGTAAAAAATCATTTTAATTCAAAACGTTTATGATTGGTCTTCGAGCGGGGCCGATTGGATTTTTCATCGCATGCAACGATCCATCTTCCTCGGTGTCTGCTCTGTAACGGACCCGCGAATGCGTTGACAAAGAGAACGTTATCATTTAGGTGAACGTTCACATGAAAAGCGCCGTCATCAGAACGGTTCAATCGGGAGGGTTAGGGATGCAGGCTTCGCACAGGCATTGGCTCGCCAAGCTTTTGGTCGGCACGTCGGCACTGTCGCTGATCGGGGCGGCGCAGACCGCGGTGGCGCAGGAGGCGCCGGCGGATACTGTCGGCGGCGGCGACGAAATCGTCGTGACCGGCATCCGCGCCAGCCTCGAATCGGCCACCACGATCAAGCGCGATGCGCAGGGCGTCGTCGACGCGATCTCGGCCGAAGACATCGGCAAATTTCCCGACACCAACCTCGCCGAATCGCTTCAGCGCATCACCGGCGTGTCGATCGACCGCTCGAACGGCGAAGGCTCGACCGTGACCGTTCGCGGCTTCGGCCCCGAATTCAACCTGGTGACGCTGAACGGCCGCCAGATGCCGACCGCGATCATCGGCGACGGCGGCAGCGCGCCCTCGTCGCGCTCGTTCGACTTCGCCAACCTCGCGTCCGAGGGCATCGCCGCGGTCGAGGTCTACAAGAGCGGTCGCGCGACGATCGAATCGGGCGGCATCGGCTCGACGATCAACATCCGCACCCCGCGCCCGCTTGACAGGCCGGGGATGCGCGGCAGCCTGTCGGTCAAGGGCGTCTATGACAGTTCGCGCAACGAAGGCCATCCGATCACACCCGAAATCTCGGGCATCTTCAGCACCACCTTTGCTGACGACAGGATCGGTATCCTGATCACCGGATCCTATCAAAAGCGCAAGTCGAGCACGAACCAGGCCAATGTCGGCTGGCGCGACGGCTATTTGGGCGCCGAAGAAAATATGTGGGGCGGGTTGGCTTTTCCCGGCGATCCGCGCTTCGCCAACATCACCAATCGTCCGGGGCCGGCCGACGTCTATCAGGTGCCGCAGAACGCTTCCTACGATCTCAACGACATCGACCGCGAGCGCATCAACGGCCAGGCGGTGCTGCAGTTCCGTCCCGTCGATGGGCTGACCGCGACGCTCGATTACACTTATTCGCGTAACACGGTGCAGACGCGGAACAGCAATGTCGGCATCTGGTTCAACCACGAAGACACGACGAGCGCGTGGACCGACGGTCCAGTCGCCGGGCCGATCTTCTATTCCGAACATTTTGCGGCGCCGAACGCGCCGCCGAGCGAAACGACGCTGAACAGCGGCAAGGATCTGTCCTACAGCGGCGCGCTCTCCGACAACCGCGCCGACAACCGGTCGCTGGGTTTCAACCTGACCTGGCAGGGCGACAACGGCGTGACGATCGACCTCGACGCGCATCATTCGACCGCGACGGTGAAGCCGGTTAACCGGTTCGGGTCGAGCATGTCGGTCGGCAACGCGATCTTTGGCATCCAGAACCAGATGGTGAATTTCGAGAACGACATGCCGGTGCTGTCCTACGAAATGTATCCGGGGATCGATCCGCTGAACGCGGCGCTGATCCAGCCGACGGGCAATGCGTTCCGCGCCGCCTATTTCCGCGACGAGATCAACCAGGTGCAGTTGCACGGCCGCTATGATCATGAGGGCGGCTTCCTCGACAGCATCGATTTCGGCGTCTCCTATGTCGAAAACAATGTGCGGTCCGCCTTCGGCACGATCCAGAACGATACCTGGGGCGGCGCGGGGCCGGCGTCGGACATTCCCGACGACATTTTCACGCTCGAGACCATCCCTGACAAATTCCCGGGGCTCGCGCAGCCGGGAATGATCCAGAGCTTCTACACATTCGATTTCGAGCGGATGGCCGATCTGATCGAAGGCCTCTACGGCACCTGCAGCCATCCGCTGACCGGCGCGCAAGCAATTCCCGGCACCTGCATCGCGGCCTATAACACCGACCGGCGCATCACCGAAAAGACGTTGGCGCCCTATCTCCAGGTCGCGACCCAGTTCGACGTCCTGGGCAATCCCGCGCATTTCGTCGCCGGGGTCCGCTATGAGTCGACCGACATTTCGTCGGCGGCGCTGGTGCCGGTGCCCGTCGACACGCGGTGGGTGGGCGAGAATGAATTCAACATCGTCCTGTCGGGCGACAGCGATTTCACGCGCTTCAAGGGATCGTACGAGAATTGGCTGCCGGCGTTCGACTTCGACGTCTCGCCGCTCGAGGACCTCAAGCTGCGCGCGTCATACAGCCACACCATCACCCGCGCCGACTATGCCAATATGCAGGGCGGGCGCACGCTCGACACGTTGTTCCGCGTCGGCGGCGGCACCGGCGCGCAGGGCAATCCGGGGCTGGTCCCCTATAAGTCGAAGAATATCGACCTGTCGGCCGAATATTATTATGCACCCGGCAGCTATGTGTCGGTCGGCTGGTTCCACAAGGACGTCAGCAACTTCATCTCGACCACCCGCGTCGATACCCCGGCTTTCGGGCTGACCACGCCGGTCAACGGGCCGCGCTGGAATGCGGCGATCGCCGCAGTCGGGCAGGGCGCGACGGTGTCGCAGATCCGCCAATATATCTTCGAACATTACCCCGACACCGTGACGATCACCGGCGGCGGTCCGGGCACCTATGTCGGCGTCATCAACAGCGCGCCCGGCGACCCTCTGCTCAATTTCCAGATCACCCAGCCGATCAACAGCGACCAGACCGCGTCGCTCAACGGATGGGAATTTGCGATCCAGCACAGCTTCTGGGATACCGGCTTCGGCGTCATCCTGAACTATACGATCGTCAACGGCGACGCAGTCTACGACAACACGCAACCGGCGTCGGTGCCGCAATTCGCGCTGACCGGGCTCAGCGACAGCGCCAACGCCGTCGCCTATTACGACAAAAATGGGTTGCAGGCGCGCGTCGCCTGGAACTGGCGCGACCAGTTCCTTCAGTCCACCGGGCCGAACCCGACCTATGTCGAGGATTATTGGCAGGTCGACGCCAGCGCGAGCTATGAGTTCATCCCCGGCTTCACCGCTTTTGTCGAGGGGATCAACCTCACCGGGCAGGGACGGCGCGCGCATATGCGAAGCAACAATAATGTGACCTTCGTGTCGCCGGGCTATGCCCGCTACGCGGCCGGGATCCGGTTCAACTTCTAAGTGCGGCAACCTTCCCTGCCGCCTGTTGGTGAGAGAGTCGCGCCTTCGGGGCGCGGCTCTTTTGCGTGACGGGCGGCGGCGGGTGGCGTAGGAACGTTCCCAATGGCGAAAATGTCCACTGCCAGACAGGAGAAGACAGACCGGATGACCAGCCATACGCTCCTTGACAGCAACACCCACCGCGACCTTCGCATATGCGTTGATGCGGGGGCGGACCTGGGAGACGGGGTGATGGCGACGCTGGTCGTGCCGTCCGAATTTCGCCGCGTGCAGGCCGATTTCCCGATCCTTTTCCGGCGCGAGACGGGGCGGGAGCTTTTTTTCGCGGTTGCATTGCTGGGGTTCGAGACGGGCGAGAATCTCTTTCTCGACGGCGCGCGCTGGGACGGCGGCTACCGGCCGCTGTCGCTCGCGATCCAGCCCTTCCTGATCGGCCGGCCGCCGGGCGGCGAGGGGTCGGGGCAGGTGCATATCGACCTTGCCCATCCGCGCATCGCGCAGGATGGCGACGAGGGCGTACGACTGTTCGACTCCGAGGGCCGGCCAACCCCGTTCCTCGACGCCATCGCCGACCGGCTCGGCGAACTCGACGAAGGCTATCGCGGCAGCGGCGCCTTCTTCGATGCGCTGGCCGAACATGAACTGCTCGAGCCCTTCACTTTCGAGGTAATGTTGGACGACGGATCCCTCCATTCGCTCGTCGGCTTTCACATCATCGACGAGGCGCGGCTGCGCGCCCTCGATGCCGCCGCGCTCGGTGCGCTGCACGCGGCGGGGCATCTGATGCCGATCTTCATGGCGCTCGCCTCGCTGTCGCAACTCGCGGAACTCGCCCGGCGCAAGAACCGCAGGCGGCGCGATGGCTGAGCGGGACGCACCGATCGACGACCGCATCGCGCGCGTGTCCGAGCGCGAATGGCGGGAAACGGGGCTGGATGCGCTACTGAACGGCGCGCGCGAACCGTTCGTGCTGCGCGGACTCGTCGCCGACTGGCCGCTCGTCGCTGCGGGCCGGGACTCGGCGGAGGTGGCGCGCCGCTATCTGCTGGATCATGCGCGCGACCGCGCCTTCAAGGTCGCGATTGGCCCGCCGGGGCACGATGGGCGGCTGTTCTACGACGCCGACATGGCGATGAATTTTCGCACCGGGACGGGCAAGCTCGCCGACATCTTCGCGGGGCTGGAGAAGGGCGAGATACTCGGCGACATCCGCACCGTCTATCTCGCCTCGATCGACATTCCGACGCATTTCGACGGGCTCGACGACGCGAACCCGATCGATCTCGGCGCGCGCGACCTGTTGAAGAGCATCTGGATCGGGACGCGGACGCGCATCGCCGCGCACAATGATTACCCCGACAATCTTGCCTGCTGCGCGGCGGGGCGGCGGCGTTTCACTTTGTTTCCGCCCGACCAGTACCGCAACCTCTATCTGGGGCCGATCGACAACACTCCCGCCGGCCGCACCGTCAGCATGGTCGATTTCGCCGCGCCCGACCTTGCCGCCTATCCGCGCTTCGCCGACGCGATGGCCCACGCGCAGACAGCGGAGCTGGAGCCCGGCGATGCGATCTTCATCCCCTCGATGTGGTGGCACCATGTCGAGGCGCTCGCCGACTTCAACATATTGGTCAATTACTGGTGGCGCCGCACCCCGGCGTGGCTTGGCCAGCCGCAGGACGCGCTCCATCATGCGATCCTCGCGATCCGCGACATGGCGGGCGAGGACAAGGCGATCTGGCGCGACCTGTTCGACCATTATGTCTTCGACAACGACGGCCGGGCGACCGGCCATATTCCCGAACCGGCGCGCGGCATCCTCGCTCCTCTCACGCCTGAGAGCGCGGGGCGGCTGCGCGCCTTCTTGCTAAGGACATTGAGCCGATGAGCGAAAACAGGCAGCGCCGCCGCGTCGTGATCGCCGGTGGTGGGACCGCGGGCTGGATGATGGCGGCGGCGATCGCGCGGACGATGGGGGCGACGGTCGACCTGACGCTCGTCGAATCGGAGGCGATCGGCACCATCGGGGTCGGCGAATCGACGATCCCCCCGCTGGTCAATTTCAACCGCATCCTCGGCATAGCCGAGCCCGAATTCATGCGCGCGGCGCAGGCGACCTTCAAGCTCGGCATCTTGTTCGATAATTGGAAATATGACGGAGACAGCTATTTCCACAGCTTCGGCCTCAGCGGCAAGGACCACTGGTCGGCGGGGTTCCAGCATTTCTGGCTGCGCGCGCGGGCGGAGGGCTATCCGCACAGCTATGACGAATATTGCCTCGAGCTTGTCGCGGGGCTCCAGGGCAAGTTCGCGCATCTGCCCGAAGACCGCATGAACTATGCCTATCATGTCGATGCGACGCTTTACGGTCGCTTCCTGCGGAAGCTCGCCGAGGCCGACGGCGCGAAGCGCGTCGAGGGCAAGATCCAGACCGTCGAGCTCGATGGCGAGAGCGGCAATATCGCCGCGCTGCTGCTCGACGGCGAGCGGCGCGTCGAGGGCGACATGTTCGTCGACTGCACCGGCTTTCGCGGCCTGCTGATCGACGGTGCGCTCCATGCGGGGTTCGAGGATTGGGGGCATTGGCTGCCCAACGACAGCGCGGTCGCGCTCCAGTCGAAGCATCAGGGGCCGCCGATGCCCTATACGCGCGCGATCGCGCACGATGCCGGCTGGCAATGGCGCATCCCGCTCCAGCACCGGATGGGCGCGGGGATCGTCTATTCGAGCCGTTACCTGTCGCGCGACGCGGCGCTCGACCGCCTGCTGTCGTCGCTCGGCGAGCCGCTGGTCGAGCCGATCGACATCAAGTTCAAGGGCGGAGTGCGGCGCAATCAATGGGTTCGCAACTGCGTCGCGGTCGGGCTGGCCGGCGGTTTCGTCGAACCGCTCGAGGCGACGACGGTGCACCTGATCCAGCGCGCGATCCTGCGCTTCATCCGCCTGATGCCCAACGGCCGGGTCAGCGAGCGCGACGCCATCGAATTCAACGAACAGCAGCGGCGGGACATCGAACAGATCCGCGACTTCGTGATCCTGCATTATAAGGCGACCGAGCGCCGCGACAGCCCCTTCTGGCGCCATGTCGCGGCGATGCCGATCCCCGACAGCCTGCAGCAGAAGATCGAGCTGTTCCGCGAAACCGGCCGGGTGTTCCGCAAGAATGAGGAATTGTTCGGCGAGAATAGCTGGGTGCAGGTGATGATGGGGCAGGGGATCGAACCGCAGAGCTGGCACCCGATTGCCGAGAAGCTGTCGGCCGACGAACTCGAACGCTTCATGGAGGGCTTGCGCGAGAGCGCCGCGCGCACCGCCGCGACGCTGCCCGACCATCAGGCCTATGTCGCGCGCTATTGCGGTGCCCAGGCGCCACAGGCGGCGTGATCATGGCGAAAAAGATGGAAATCGTGCGGGTTCGCATATGGCCTTGCGCCAGCGACGGCGCTAGCACGGCCGGGAGTAGCCTGAGGGGGAGCGGAACGGACTGATGGGACGTCGGCGGCAATCGGTGACGATCAAGCATGTGGCGGCCGATGCGGGCGTCTCGTTGCAAACGGTCAGCCGCGTCATCAACAACGAGCCCAATGTCCGCACCGAAATGAAGGAGCGGGTGCAGGCATCGATCGACAAATTGGGCTATGTCCCGTCGATCGCGGCGCAGCGGATGAGCGGGTCGCGTTCCTATCTGATCCTCGCGATCAACGACCGCGAACGCACGATCGCCGACTGGAAGGCGCGACAAGGCACCGACTGGGTCGACCAGATGCTGTTCGGCGGTATGCTGAAATGCGCCGAATATGGCTATCGGATGATCTTCGAGCTGGTCGATACGCACAATGACCATGTCGAACGCGAACTGCGCGCGACGATCGCGGCGCTCCAGCCCGACGGGGTGATATTGACCCCGCCGCATTCGGACAATCCGCTGATCGTGGGCCTGCTCCATCAACAGAAGATTCCTTTCGCGCGGATCGGCTCGCACGGCGGCGCGGCAGGGATCGCGCTGACGATGGACGACGAGGGGTCGGCGGCGCGCGCGACGCGGCATCTGATCGGGCTCGGTCACCGGCGCGTCGGCTTCATCTCCGGTTCGGTCGAATATGACCTCAGCCGCTGGCGCATCGACGGTTGGAAAGCCGAGATGGCGGCGGCGGGACTGCCGGTCGACGGCCTGCTCGCCGAGGGCGATTTCAGCTACGCCTCGGGCGATGCGGCGGCTCGGCGCCTGCTCGGCGGCGACGACCGGCCGACCGCGATCATCGCCAGCAACGACCAGATGTCGCTCGCCGCGCTCGAGGTTGCGCGCGAAATCAGGCTCGACGTGCCGCGGCAATTGTCGCTCGTCTGCTTCGATAACACCCCGATCGTCCGCTTCAGCCAGCCGCCGCTGACCGCGGTCGACCAGCCGGTTGCCGAGACCGTGGCGCGCGCGGTCGAACTGATCATCGCGGCGCAGCGCGGCGCGCCGCGACCTACTGAGCCGACCGTCGTCAGCGGCGGGCTGGTCGAGCGCGGGTCGACGGCGCCCCCAGATGGCTGACGGCGAAGCGTCGGCGCCGTCGGCGCAACGCCAATCGACGCGCTTCCTGCTGCTCTATGCGCTCGCCGCCGCGGGCGGCGCGATCGCCTATGTGCCGTTCCTGACGCTGCTGCTGCCCGCGCGGATGGCCGAACTTGCGGGAGCCGAGGACGTGCGCTGGCTCGGCTATCTGACCTTCTTCGGTGCGCTCGCGGCGAGTGCGGGCGGGGTGCTTTTCGGCTCGCTCAGCGACCGCACGCAAAGTCGGCGTCCGTGGGTGCTCGCGGGGCTGATCCTCACCATCGCGCTGCTGCTTGCGGTGCCGCGCGCGCGCGATGTGCCGACCCTGCTCGCGGTACTCATCGCGTGGCAGCTTGCGCTCAACATGATCCTCGGGCCGCTGTCGGCATGGGCGGGCGACGTCGTTCCCGACGCACAGAAAGGGCTGCTTGGCGGGCTGCTCGCTTTCTCGCCCGCGCTCGGCGCCTGGTCGGGCGCGCTCATCACCCTGCCCGGGCTCGCGTCGATGGAGCAGCGGGTGACGGCGATCGCCCTGCTCGTCGCGGCGGCGATCCTGCCCGCGCTGCTGTTCGGTCGGCCGCGCGCCTTTCCCGAACTGATGCAGGTCGCGCTGCGCCGCGAACGACCAGTGCGCGCCGCCGCGCGGCCCGCGGTGCGGATGTGGCTGGCGCGGCTGCTCATCCAGATCGCCGAGGCGGCGCTGTTCGCCTATCTCTATTTCTGGTTCCGGTCGATCGATCCGACGATGGGGGATCACGCGAAGGCGGGACTTTTCAGTCTCGCGCTGACCATCGCGGTGCCGGTCGCGCTGTTCGCCGGGCGCTGGGCCGACCGCCACCACCGCCCCTTCGTGCCGCTGGCCGCCGCCGCGGCGCTGACGAGCGCCGGGCTGATCGGTATGGCGCTGGCCGCCGATCCGGCTTCGGCGAAGGCGGCCTATCTGGTGTTCGGCATCGCGACGACGGCATTCCTGTCGCTCCACGCCGGGCAGACGCTGCGCGTCCTGCCGCGCGCCGACCATCGCGGGCGCGATCTCGGCTTCTTCAACCTGACCAACACGATTCCGTCGCTGATCATGCCGTGGCTGACGATCTCGCTGGTCCCCGGTTTCGGGTTCGGCGCGCTGTTTCTGTTGCTCGCGGTGCTCGCGGCGGCGGCGGTCGTGCTGCTCGCCACCATGCCCCGCACCGCCTGATTTCTCCTGCCGAACTGGATGCTTGATTTCGCAGAGGGGCTGTGCGAGAGAGAATTTGATAACGTTCACATATGCGATATTCATGGGATAGAGGATGGGAGAGACGATGCGGAAGGCGATGGCCATGGCGACAGCGCTGCTGCTGGCGGGAACCGCCGGTATGGCGATGGCGGACAGTCCCGCACCGGCTTCGTCCTCCCTGTCGGCCGTGGTCCATCCCGACCTCTGGCCCGCCGCGAAAAGCCCCTCCACGATCACCGACGCCGCGACCGAAGCGCGCATCGACGCGCTGATCGCGAAGATGACGATCGAACAAAAGGTCGGCCAACTGGTCCAGGCCGACATCAGCACCGTGACGCCCAAGGATCTCGAAACCTACCCGCTCGGTTCGATCCTCGCGGGCGGCAACAGCGGTCCCAATGGCAACGAGCGGTCGAGTGCCGCCGATTGGGCGAAGCTCGTCGGCGAATTCCGGGCAGTGTCGCTGCGCCCGCAGGCCAATGGCGTCGCGATCCCGATCATCTTCGGGATCGACGCCGTCCACGGCCATAATAATGTCCCCGGCGCGACGCTGTTCCCGCACAATATCGGCCTCGGCGCCGCACATGATCCCGAACTGATCCACCGCATCGGTCAGGTCACCGCGGCTGAGATCGCGGGCAGCGGCATAGAATGGACCTTCGCCCCGACGCTCGCGGTGCCGCAGGACCTGCGCTGGGGGCGCAGCTATGAAGGCTATTCGTCCGACCCGCAGCTCGTCGCCGACTATGCTAGGGCGATGGTGCTTGGGTTACAGGGTCCGCTCGTCGCCGGACGCTCGATCGACGGCACGCACGTCGCCGCGACCGCCAAGCATTTCCTTGCCGACGGCGGCACCTTCGAGGGCAAGGATCAGGGTGACGCGAAGATCGGCGAGGTCGAACTGATCGCGAAGCACGCGCAGGGCTATCCTGCCGCGATCGACGCCGGCGCGCTGACCGTGATGGCGAGCTTTTCGAGTTGGAACGGGGTCAAGAACCACGGCAACAAGGGGCTGCTGACCGATGCACTCAAGGGCAGGATGGGCTTTGCCGGCTTCGTCGTCGGCGACTGGAACGGCCACGGTCAGGTCGCGGGATGCAGCGTCACCGACTGCCCGCAGTCGATCATGGCAGGGCTCGATATGGTCATGGCGCCCGATAGCTGGAAGGGGCTTTACGCATCGACGCTCGCCGAGGCGAAGGACGGGCGGATCACGAGCGAACGGCTCGACGACGCGGTGCGGCGCATCCTGCGCGTGAAATATAAGCTCGGCCTGTTCGACGTCGAGCACATCGACCGCGGCAATGTCGCCGCCGTCGGCGCGCCCGAACATCTGGCGATCGCGCGCGAGGCGGTCGCCAAGTCGCTCGTGCTGCTCAAGAATAATGGCAGTGTGCTGCCGATCGAGCCGGGTGCGCGCGTGCTGGTGACCGGCTCCGGCGCGAACGACATGGCGATGCAGGCGGGCGGCTGGACGATCAGCTGGCAGGGCACCGACGTGACCCACGCCGACTTCCCGAACGGCCAGACGATCTGGGAAGCGATGGACAAGGCGGTGCGCGACGCGGGCGGAACCGCGACGCTGTCGGAGGGCGGTGCCTACGAGGAAAAGCCCGACGTCGCGGTCGTCGTCTTCGGCGAGCATCCCTATGCCGAGTTTCAGGGCGACGTCCCGACGCTCGATTATCAGCCTGCCGGGGCAAAGGATCTTGCCGTCCTGAAAACACTGAAGGCGGCGGGGATTCCCGTCGTCGCGGTCTTTCTGTCGGGCCGGCCGCTGTTCACCAATCCCGAAATCAACGCCGCCGACGCTTTCGTCGCGGCGTGGCTGCCGGGGTCACAGGGGGCGGGAGTCGCCGACGTGCTCGTTGCGGGCAAGGACGGCAAGCCCGCGCGGGATTTCACCGGCAGGCTGCCCTTCGCCTGGCCCGCCGACGCGCGCGCGCCGGTCGAAAAGCCGCAATTCGCGGTCGGCTATGGCTTGACCTACGCCGACAGAAGCAAGGTGCCGACGCTGTCCGAAGAGCCGGGCATCGACGTCGCGAGCATGCTGAATGTCGCGAATTTCTTTTCGGGTGGCCGCGCGCGGTCGCCATGGCTGTTGTCGATCACCGACGCCGGAGGCTCGCGGCAGGTCGAATCGGCGCCGGTGGACAGCAGCTATGGCCTGCTCGCGACGCGCTCGGTCGACGTCGCGGCGCAGGAGGATGGCAAGAGCTTCATCTGGACCGGTCCCGCCTCCGTCCGCCTCGCGGGACCGGCCGCCGACCTGACGCGCCAGCTCAACAACAGCTTCGCGTTGCGGATCGACTGGCGGATCGACGCGGCGGGTTCGGCGCCGGTCACGCTGGCGTTCGGCGGCGCGCGTGTCGATCTGACCGCGCGCGTCCGCGCAGCGCCCGCGGACCGGGTTTCGACGATCAGAATCCCGCTACGCTGTTTCGCCGACGCCGGCGCCGACCTCGCGCGCGTCGGTGCCCCGGTGACATTGAGCGGCGACAAGGGGTTCGCGGTGACGCTGGTGAATACGAATGTCGAAGCGATCGGCGAAAATCCGGCTTGTCCGCTGGCGGTGCGTGGCTAAGCATAAGATAAGGGTCGCGTCGCCGGTTCAAGAGATAAGCTGGGAAGAAAGCCATGGCATTGGCGCCGAATGTCGCGACGAACATGGACCCGAACCCGGGCGGTGAGGGGGGCAAGAGCGGCGGCGGCACGCGCGTCGTGCTGATCCTCGCCTTTGCGGTGTTTTTCCTGCTGGGCGGCGTGACGAACATCAACGACCTGCTGGTCGGCAAGTTCAAGCCGATGTTCCACCTGACGCACGCGCAGGCGAATCTGGTGCAGATGGCGTTCTTCATCGCCTATGCCGCCTTTTCGATCCCCGCGGGCATCATCATGTCGAAGCTCGGCTATATCCGCACCTTCGTGCTCGGATTCGCTATCGTCGCGGCGGCGGCTTTTCTTTTCATTCCGGCGTCGGCGGCAGCCTCTTACCCCGGCTTCCTTGCCGCGCTCTTTTGCATCGGCGCGGGGATTACGGTTCTGCAGGTGGCGATGAATCCGGTGATCACGACCCTGGGGCCGAGCGAAACCGCGCACAGCCGCCTGACCTTTGCCCAGGCGTTCAATTCGATCGGCGTGTTCCTGATGATCTATGGCGGCGCAACCTTCCTGCTTGGCGATTCGCAGCCGCTCGACGCCGACATGGCGAGCGAGGCGCAAATTCAGGCCTATCGCGTCGCCGAGGGGGCATCGATCGGCACCGCCTATATGGGACTTGGCGTGCTGATGCTGGCCATCGCGGCCGTGTTCTGGATGTTCCGGGGGGTGCTCGATAATGCCAGGACCGAAGATGTGAAGATCGAGGGCACCTGGGGCCTGCTCACCCACAACCGCCGCGTCCAACTCGGCGCGCTGTGTATCTTCACCTATGTCGGCGCCGAAGTGGCGATCGGCTCGAACCTGATTGCCTATCTGGGCGAGCCGAGCGTGATGGGACTGGATCTCCAGGCCGCGGGCAAGCTGGTCGCGATATATTGGCTGGGCGCGCTCGTCGGCCGGTTGCTCGGCGGTTTCGTCCTGCGACTGGCGAAGCCGGGGCGTGTGCTCGCGACCTTCGCGGCGGGGGCGATTTCGCTGATCATCCTGTCGGCGGTGACGACCGGCGCGGTGTCGGGCTGGGCGCTGATCCTGGTCGGTTTCTGCAATTCGCTGATGTTCCCGACGATCTTCAGCCTCGGGACCGAGGGGCTCGGCGAACAGACGCCGCAGGGGTCGGGCATCATGTGCACCGCGATCGTCGGCGGAGCGATCGTCCCCTATCTGTTCGGAACGGTGGCAGACATCAGCGGCGACATCCGGCTCGCGCTGGCGGTGCCGTTGATCTGCTATGCGATCATTGCAAGTTTCGGGCTGTGGACGGCGCCGCGGGTGCCTGCGTAACGGCCGGCGCAGGCCTCGGCGCTTGCGCGGCCTGCGCGGGCAGGGCATTCCCGTGGCGCGGCACGCGGGGCGTGCGCAGGACGGGGAGCAGGCATGGCACAGGGCACCGCGCGCATCGGCAAGGATCGCTATCGCACCGAGATCGAGGTCGGCGGCCGCGCGCTCGTCGCCGACGAACCGGCGGCGCTCGGCGGGCAGGGCGCGGGGTTCGCGCCTTATGACCTGCTGCTCGCGAGCCTCGGCGCCTGCACCGCGATCACGCTGCGCATGTATGCCGACCGCAAGGGCTGGCCGCTCGAATCGCTCGAGGTCGCCCTGCGCCTCCACGGCGTCGAGGAAAAGCGCATCGCGCGGACGCTGACCATCGCCGGGCTCGACGAGGAGCAGAAAGCGCGGCTGGCCGACATCGCCGAACGCACGCCGGTGACGCTGACGCTGAAGACCGGCCTGCCGATCGACACGCGGCTGGGGTGACGCTTTTTCGGACGCCGATTTTATGAAGACCGGGATCGGTCGAGCGCGTGATCGGCGAATTAACATAGTATTTAGCTGGAGCGGGTACATCGCGACGTAATCAGAGAAAGGTTCGTCCGATGCGTATGCGAGCATTGATCACGTCCGGCGCGTTGCTGTCGGTTGTCGTTGCCGGTCCGGCATTGGCTGCGGCCGCGAGCGAAGTCGCGACGTTTCGCCTCACCGCCGTTGTGAAAACGGTCTGTCGGCTGGAGTTCAACGGCATGTCGGCGCCGCAATCGACCGACATTGTCGAGCTTGGCCAGCTGATGCAGCTTTGCAATTCGCGATCCGGCTATCGCGTGACGATGTCGCACCCCGCCAATATGGGCGGCGCGACGCTGGTGCTCGGCGGCCAGACGATTCCGCTGTCGAATGGCAACGAAACCGTCATCGTCGACGAAAATCACGCGGCCCTGCGTGTGAGCGATGCCGAACTGCACCTCAACAACGCTCAGGCGCCGCTGAGCAGCCTGTCATTCCGGATCGAGCCCAAGGGCGCGATCTTCTGATAGCATTCGCTGGGGGGAGCTCCGGCCCTAACGACGAACCGCGCAGCTCGTCACATTCGCCACGTCGCGCGGCGTGAAGGTCAGGGTTACCGTGTCCTCGTAATTGCCTGCCGGCAGCGTTGCGATCGAATCGCGGTCGAGCGCAACCTCGAACAATTCCCCGCGCCCCATCGGCGCGGGCGTCGTGGGACACAGCATCGTATCGCCGTCAGCGACGTCGATATTGCCGTAGCGCATGGCATAAGCAATCCCGTCGGTGTCATTGCGCTGTCGCTTCAGGCGGCCGTCATTCTCGCTGTCGAACGCGATCGCATAGGGCGTCGTGCTCAGTGCGGTGACATTGATGGCCTTTGACAGATTCGCACCCGGACGGCTCACTTCGCCAAAGCTGATCGTCGCGCGCGTCTGGCCGACGCTCCCGACATAGGCCGCGGCATAGCGCGGGACGGTGATCGCCAGCTCGACCGCGGCGGGCTGCTCCTGCGTCGTACCGAGGATCGCGCCGCTGTGATCGAGGCATTGATAGCGGACGAGAAGATTTTCGCGGTGGGTCTGCGCCACTGCTTCCTGGCCCGCCGGGATGGCGAGACGAAAGCGCGTGATCTGCACCCCCGAACGGCCGGGCAGATCAACCTGCGCGCCGGTGTTTGGCTGGGGCTGTTCATTGCCGACCACCAGGATGCGGCGCGTACTGTCTTCGAGCCACGTCAGGTCATAGGTCAGTGGCCCGTTCATGCCGATTCCGGGGCCGGTCGGTCGGGGCGTCTGGTCAACGAGCAGGAAGCGCACCGAGCTAACTCCGTCGGCGAGCCGCCGCACGCGCAAGTCGAATGTCGTGAGCGTCGGGCTCGGCTCGAACGGTTGATAATCGCTGCGTGCACCGTTCCCGATCAATTCGAATTGTGCGCACTGACTCTGCGCCAGCGCGGGGAAAGACCAGGCGATAGCGGCGAGCGCCACCGAGGTGCGGAAAAATGCGGCCATCATTGCGGTTCTCCAAGCCTGACTTCGCCCAAGCGTACCACGCCAAGCGAATCGGCGGGAATTTCAATTTCGATCGACGTTGGTGGTTCGGTGGGCATGTCGATGAGCCAGCGGCCGGGCCGCATCCCCGATGCGCCGAACTTGCCGGTCCGGTTGGTGAAAATGGTCAGCGTCTTCGGATTATCGACGCCGATCTCGGTCGCCTTGCCGGCCAGCAGGCTGATCGGTGCACCATTGACGCCGATCAGCGTGCCGAGCGCGGTGACCGAATAATCGGATCCGGCGGTGATCAGATAGCCGCCGCGATAGGGCGGCGATATCTTGGCGCTCGCGGTGCCGAGATCATAACCGACCGGTGCGTTCGGGACGTCGTAGGTCAGCGTGCGGCGGATATAAGCCGCGATATTGGGCTCGACCGCGGGGCCGAGTGCACCCGATTTCGCGGTGTAATAGCCTTCGCGCGGATCGATATAGACGGCTGCTCCATCCAGGCTCTTGTGCGGGGCAACCATCGCGAAGGAATCGTAGATCGGGCGCGACAGGCCGAATTTGCCGTCGGCGAAGACCAGCGCGGTTCCCACGCGCACCGAGGACCGCTGCGATTCGGTGTTGCGTCCGTTCAATTCATAAACGGTCGTATGGTTGAAACCGACCTCGGCGCGGTTGGCGGTATAGTTGAATCCGCCGTTGAAGCCGACATCATCCTCGCCGACATCGACGTCCCCCGATGCAGTCCAGCTTCCGACGCCTTCGCCGCGCGATGTCTGATAGCCGACGCGAGCGCGCTTGGTGCGCGAATCGACTTCGGCCACAGCGGTCGAGCGCGGCCCAAAGCGGACGAGGAGGCTCGCGCGGACACCATATTCCTCGCCGAACAGGTCGCGATCGTCATAGGTTGCATCGACGGTCAGGCTGAGGCGCGAGTTGATGCTATAGCCATAGGTCAGCCTGGCGCTTTTCTCGTTACGGAACGCGCCCCGCGTAATCCCGTAGTTTCCGCTGAACGAAAGGAACTGCCGTTCACCCAGCGGTTGGGCATAGGCGGCCGACAGGTTCCAGGCGATGCGGTTCTCGACCGTCAGGGCACCGGGATTGGCGAAATTGGGGCTGCGGTACTCGACCGAGGCCGAAATCGACCGCGCGGTCGTCAAAGACCCGCCAAACGTCTTTTGCAGGCCGACATTGGCCGCGAAGCCCGTTCCGATGTCGTTGATCTTGCTGAAAGCGACGTCGGTGCCCAAGATGCCAAGTGCGGTCGCAAGTGTGGCTTCGACGCCGACGGTGGCGCCATCCTTTTGCATGTTGAAATTGCCGCCGAGCGTCAGCACGTCGCTCATGCCGCGCCGATACCAGCCCGACGCCGCGGGCCGGTTGAGCTGATAATCGCGCGCCCCGCCATCGAACGGGTTCAAGACACCGGCCTGCACTGAAAATTCGCTGAGCCCCGCCGCAAGCAGCGTGCGGTCGAAGAATTGCGAGAATTCGATCGTCTGGCGCCCGCCTGCATCGTCCTCGATATTGAACTGGACGTTGTTCGTTCCCTGCACGAAGGGGAAATCGCGAATATTGTAGACCCCGGGCTCCAGCCGGATACGCCGGACCGACTGCCCGTTGATGATGGCATCGACAGTCGATGGCCGCGTCAGGGTGAACGAGCGGTCGCCGCGCGGCTGGACATAGCGCAGGGGGTCGACGATTGAATAGATGCGGGTTGCGGACAAGCCGGCGATCTGCGGGCTGCCCGAAAAACCGCGGCCGCTGGTCAGAAGGTCGCCCGCGGCATAGCGGACATAATTCTTGCGATCGTCATAGACGAACCGCGTTGCCTCACGCGTGAAGGTGCGCTGCGAGCCGGCATCGAACCGCAACGTTGCCTCATTCTCCAGCACGACACCCTTGTAGCGCATCGCGCTGTCGATCAGTGCGGTGGGCGACTGAAAGCCTTTATCGTTGCCGTTCCAGATATAGTCCGCAAACGACCGGAAATTGATGTAGCCGCTGAAATTGGCCGGCGCATAAAATTCGCCGGTCGTCGGGTCTTCGAAGCGGCGCAGCGAGAGGTCTTTGGCGCTGCGAAATTCAGCCGGAATCGCGATCGCGAGCGAAATCATCGTGGGGTCGTAGCGGATCGGATAGCCCAGCGCCGCGAGTTGTTCGATCGGGGCGTAGCCGGTTCCGGCGAGCGCATTCTGCAGCAAGGCGAGTCGTTCGGACGCGATCACCGGTTGCAACGCGGCGAGGAGTGAACGGGTCTCGACCTGGATCGAATCATCGGCCTTCAGCTGAAAGCCGACCTCGCCCAACAGAAAGGCGCCGTCGCGCAGCGGTGCCGAAAGGATGATGTCGCGGCCGGTCGTGTTCAGGCGCACCGGCGCTTCGCTCGCTGGTCCCGAGGTTGCGGAATCGGCGGGCTGCGCGGGAGTGGTGGACTGGGCCGGCAGATCCTCGACCGCACCGACCGTCGGCATCGATCCCTCGATCAGCATCGGCGATATCCGCGCGGGTTCGCGAAGAGGCGAGCTCAGTGTCACGGCGCGAAGATCGAACCCGCGCCAGATCGCCGCCTGCCCAAGCGGCGCCGACGTCTGGGCAAAGGCTGCGTGCGAAAGGGAAAGGGTGCTGACGCTCGCTGCGAGGGCGGCGCCCATCAGCGATAGCCGCGATCTAGCGCCGCGACGGGATGTAACTGGCCTCAATTTGCCCCCCCATTTGCGGCAAGATGATCGGTGTCGTCATCCGGCGCTTTTGCCCCGCGCCTACCAGTCCGAACCCGATTTCCTGGGAAATCTGTTCGCCCGTCATCGTCCGATGGAATATTTCCTTGCCGCTCGAATCCTTCTGCACGATCTTCAGCGAGCCGCCCGACAGATAGCCATAGGTGTCGGCGTCGTTGGTGAGGACCAGAAGCAGTCGCGGATTGTTGTCGCCGCCCATATAGGTCTCGGCGCTTTCGATTTTTATGTTCGGCCTCTTGCCGGGCACGCTGACGCCGGTCACAACTTGGAAGTTGTAGAGGAGCTGGACTGCGGATTCCCCTTCGGGAAGCTTCACCGGCAGCTGGTTGACCGATACGAAATAATGCTTGCTCTTCGGCAGATCTGGGTCGCCGACATATTGCACGCGCACGGCCTGCGTCCCTCCGGGCGCGACCTGGGCCTGCGGCGGAAACACCAACAGATCGTCGGTGGGTTTTCCGGTGCCCTTGACCCCGTCGTCGGTATATTCGGCTTCCTGCACCGTCATCTCGAGGATGATCGGGCGGGCGTATTTATTCTCGATCGTGATGACCTGCGACATCCGCTGTCCGGAGGTTTGCAGGTCGATAACCACGGGGGATACCGTCATCGCATTCACGACCGTCGCGACGAGCGCTACGATGGCGACGGTGATGATCGAATAGAGCGCTAGTCTGTTCCACATAGGTCACACTTGGTTGCAGCGATCGGATCGATCGGACACATGGTGGATGCCGGGGGGAGGCATGCCCCCCCCGGACCCGTTTTACAGTCGATCAGACCCCGGGGGTCAGTTCGATCGTCAGCGAGCTGACATACTGGCCGGCGACCAGTCGGTTGGTGTCGGTCGTGTAGTCGCCACGCGCACCGGCCGAGGGGGCCGTACCGTCGGTCACGGCTGCCGAGGGCTGTTCCGCGGCGAACACCACGGCGGAACCCGCGCCCGACGGACCGAAGCGGCCGAGGGTCGTACCCGAACCAACGCCGAGACCCGGGCCATTGCCCTGGCCGTCCGAAGTGCCTTCGGTCGGCGTGAAGCCGTCGGTGCGGAGGGCGTCGGCGATGTTCAGCGTGACGTCATAGATGACGGCGCGGTTGAACTCGTCCGCTTCCTTCTTGCCCGTATCGGTGACGAACGCCGTGCGATACATCTGCAGCGTGTTGCTGGCGCCGGTGCACCATGCGGAAACGCCCGCCGTGTTCAGCTCGTTGGCAACCGCGGTCGAAACCGTGGTGCGTGCGAAGCCGTCGTTGTCCGAAATCGAGTTGCCCTGGATGCGGAGCGTGTAGTCAGCCGCTTCGAGGTTGCACTTCGCGGGATTGTTCGCGCGGAGCGTGAAGACTTCGGTGTCAGTGTTGCGGTTGTTGCCGTCGGCCCACGCGGGGGTCGCTGCAACGGCTGCCAGAACAGAGGCAGCAACAAGAAGCTTTTTCATTTTTTCTCTCCTAAGGACTTCAATCGTTTGCCTGCTTTTTAGTAAGGAGAGCAGACCAACTCCTTTGCGCCTGTTTCTTTCGCTCGACCTTGCACGAACGGAACCGGAGCAATCTCAGATCATGTGCGGGCCCCCACGACGATGGTGAGGGTTTCCTGATAGTCGCCGGCAGCGAGGCGAACGCTCTGTTCCTCCTCGCCGCGCCAACGGACGGTCAGCGAGCCCTCGCGCCCGATCGCCGTACTCTTGCGGCCGGGCGCGAAACCCGAGCCCGCGCGGTTGCCGAAAAACTGACAATCGCCTTTTCGCGACGTCAGGTCGTTCGAATCGCAATCGCCGGCATCGACCATCCCGTCCTGGTCGGTGGCGAATTGCAGGCTGGCGACATAGGGTTTGCGCGTGGCGAAACCTTCGGTCGTCAAACCTTCGGCATTCGCGACGCGCCGGATTTGCCGATCGCCGCTGGCTTCAACCAGCGCCATCGCACCCTGATCGGCCGACACGCCGATGCGGAAGGGCGTGTTGCAGTCGAGCCTGAAATTGAACGATATCGTCGAGGGCCGGTCGATGCGCCCGCCGTCCTTGTCGTTCGCGCCGAGTGCCGCGATTCCGCAGCGCTCGGCGATCGACGCTTCAAGACGAATCTTTAGCGTGTCCGTGTCGGGAGCCTTGGCCGCCGCGGCGCCGGGCATCGCGCAGCAGAGCAGAGCAGGCATCATAAGTGGTTGCAGCAGTCGCACCAAAACCCCCTCCAAATCGAACTATCGTCTGCTCGAATGCTTGCGAGCGTGGGGCATCTGCCCGTTGGGGAGTCGCGACCCGACTCACCCCCCTCTTTTTTCTTATTAACATAAAGTTACATAAATTCACGCTGAACCGGAACCCTGAAAATGCGGCCTCGCCAAAGAAACTACTAGGCCAGACCATCACAGAGATTGGAATAGTCCCGATTTTGCGCCGTATTTTCAGGTTAACGTCTGGCGGCCGGAGCCGCGCCATCGCGCGCTATCGTCCCGAAACCGAACATCAGACCAAGCAGAATTTAACGGTAAAGTTAACGGTAAAGTCGGCTTTCGGCGCTGAAGGCGGCGGCGCTCGTTCAGCTATCAGGCTCCGCAGGCGGGTGCGGACCCTCCTGTCCGCCGCATCGTTTACGCCGCCTTTACCACTCGCGGTGCATGACGACGGCCGATGTTTGCGACTGGGGACATGTGATGGACAGCTTGCGCGGACTGCTTTCGGGCAGCCACGACCAGGACGAGGGCGCGATCGACGCGCCGCCCGTGGTCGGGGTCGACGAACGGCGGATGCAGGTCAGGGCCTATAATTACTGGGCGTCGCTGCTTGCCGATCGCGCCTATCCCGCGGTCGAGGACCTCGATCTCGATCGTGCCGATTTCGGTCCCTATTCGGTGCTGCTCGACTTTACCGCCGGGATGGACAATCCGGGCCTCTCCTATATCGGTGACCGGCTGCGCGCGGAATCCGAGATCGACGACGACGTCCATTATATCAACCAGATCCCCGGCCGTTCGCTGCTGTCGCGGCTGACCGACCATTATCTCCAGATCATCGCCAACCGCGCGCCGATCGGCTTCGAGGCCGAATTCGTCAACGATCGCGGCGTCACGATCATGTATCGCGGCATATTGCTGCCCTTTTCGTCCGACGACGACACGATCGATTTCATCATGGGCGTGATCAACTGGAAGGAGGCCGCGCCCGCCGACCAGGCCGAGGAATTGCAGCTTTCGGTCGAGCAGGCGCTGCGCAGCGCCGCGCCGCTCACCGCGCCGGTGCCGGTGTGGGCCGACGGCCCCGATTCCGAACATATCGAGGAGGACGCCGCTCCGGGCTTCGCCGCGCTCGGCGACGATGGCGCAATGGCGGTGGTCGATACCGACGAGCGTGCGGCCGTCGATACGCTTCCCGGCGCCGACGCCGAACTCGCCGACTGGCTCGCGCTGGCGCGCGAAACCGCCGCGCGCGCGCTCGCCGCCGACAGCCGCAGCCGTTCCGCCCTCTATCAGGCGGTCGGCAAGGCGTGGGATTTCGCGCTCGCCGCCGATGCGCAGCCGGGCGCCCTGGCCGAACTGCTCGCCGACGCGGGGATCGCGGCGCAGGAGCGCGCGCCGATGACGCCGGTGGTCAAGCTGGTTTTCGGGGCGGGCTATGACAAGACGCGCCTTGCCGAATATGCCTGCGTGCTCGGCCATGCCAAGGACGAGGGGGTCGCGGCGGGAGCGCTGGCGACCTATCTCGACCGCTATCCCGGCGGCCTCAAGGGCCTCGTCAAGGATACGCGCGCGCGCCGCAAGGCCGGAACGCCGGTCGCGGCCGACGCCGACGCGAAGCTCGAGGCGCTGCGCAGCGCCCATCCGGCGCTGATCCTCGAACATGACGTCGGCGATGCTGAATTCGTCGTGCTGATCGCGCGCGCGATGCCGGGCGGCCATATCGGAATCGTCGCCAAGGCGGCGGACGATGCGGCGCTGGTCGCGCGGCTTGCGAAAAAGGCGATCCCGATCAGCGGTATCTAGCGGGATGCCGCCGGGCACAAGCAGCGGCCGCGTAACAGACAATCCGAAAATTGAAATTATTTTGCGTGGGTCTTGCGCAGGGGTTGAGCCGCGCGCGCCGCAGGCGCATAGGAGCGGATGCGAAAGGGTCATTGCCATCCCCCGGCAGCGGCCCGCCTCTTTTCGTTCGGGATGCTGCAACCCTATGTCTTCCAAATTGACCGAAACCGCCGACGTCGAAACCTCTTCGGCGGCGCCCGCCGCTGTCAGGATCGCTCCCCAGATCTCCAAGGCCTATCAGGCCGCGCTCGCCGCGAGCGCGCTTCCGGGCGAGGGCGACGACCTCGACGGCAAGATGCTCGCCACGGCGGGTGATTTCGCCGCGCGCGCGTCGCTCGAACGCAGCGCGGGCAAGCCGTCGCTGCTTCTCGAACCGATGGCGGTCGACGGCACCGACCGCCGCATGCGGCTGGTGGTCGTCAACGACGACATGCCGTTCCTCGTCGACTCGACCTCGCAGATCGTGAGTTCGCAGGGGCTGGCGATCCACCGCATCCTCCACCCCGTCGTCTCGGTCGAACGCGACGCGAAGGGCAGGCTGACGGGCGCCGATGCCGGCAAGGCGGGCAGCCGCCGCGAATCGGTCATCTATATGGAGATCGAGCGCGGCGACGCGCGTGCGCGCCGCCGCCTGCTCGACGCGCTCGAAGCTTCGCTCGCCGACGTGCGCGCGGCGGTCGCCGACTGGAAGGCGATGCGCGCTGCGCTGCTCGCCGACGCCGCGATGCGCGCCGACGGCGAAGCCGCCGAACTGCTGCGCTGGTTCGAGGGCGGCGCGATGACGCAGCTCGGCCACGAATGGCGGACCCGCGACGGCGCGGTCCACGATGCGCTGGGCGTTTCGACGAGCAGCGCGGGCCAGCTCCTCTCGCCGAACGCGCTCAAGGCCGCTTTCGCCTATTTCGACAAGAATGGCGCGTCGCCGCTCCTGCTCAAATCGAACCGCCTGTCGGGGGTCCACCGCCGCGTGCTGCTCGATCTCGTCGTCGTTCCCGAATATCACGGGAAGAAGGCCGAGCGGCTGTCGATCCACGCGGGTCTGTGGACCAGCGCCGCGCTGTCGGCTCCACCGGCGAAGGTGCCGGTGCTGCGCGCGCAGCTCGAAGCCTTGATGGCGAAATTCGGCTTCGACCCGACGGGCCACGCGGGCAAGGCGCTGGCCCACGCGCTCACCGCGCTGCCGCACGACCTGCTGATCGCCTTCGACAGCGCGTCGCTCGAGGAGCTGGTGCTGACCTCGATGTCGATCACCGACCGGCCGCGACCGAAGATCGTGATGGTGCGCAGCGCGCTCGGCCGCCACCTGTTCGCCTTCGTCTGGCTGCCGCGCGACGAAGTGTCGACGGGCCGCCGCCTCGCGGTCGAATCGCTGCTGGTGCGCGAGGCCAAGGCGGGGGTGATCGGCTGGACGATGGTGCTCGAGGATGGCGGCGCGGCGTTGCTCCGCTTCACGCTCGACCTGCGCGGTGACGGGGTGGTGCCCGACGCCGACGCGCTGGGCGCCCAGCTCGAACAGATGGTGCGCGGCTGGCAGCCCGAGGTCGAGGCGGCGCTGGCCCGCCGCGGCGACGCGGGCCGCGCCGCGGCGCTTGCCGCGCGCTTCGCGCCGCTCTTTCCCGCCAATTATCGCAACCTCTACAATCCCGAGGAGGCCTCGCGCGACATCCTGCGGCTGCGCGACCTCGACGCCGATCATCCGCGCAGCGTCCGCCTCGCGAAGAAGAGCCTCGACGGCGACGATCGCCTGCGGCTGAAGGTCTACAGCGCCGCCGGCCCGCTCGCGCTGTCGGACGTTGTTCCGGCGCTCGAACATTTCGGCTTTGAAGTGCTCGAGGAAATCCCGACCGAGCTGCATGTTCGCGGCGCCGACGAGGAGGCGCCCGAACAGCCGACCTTCATCCACGATTTCTCGCTGCGCCTGCCCGCCTCGATCGACGAGACCGCGCTGCTGCCGCATGTCGAGACGATCGAGAATGCGATCGCCGCCGTGCTCGACGGCCAGGCTGAGAATGATGCGTTCAACCAGCTCGTGCTGGTGACGCAGACCGACCCGCAGGCGATCGTCTGGCTGCGCGCCTGGTTCCGTTATCTGCGTCAGGGCGGTTCGTCCTATGGCCTCGATACGGTGGTCGCGGCGCTGCGCCACGCGCCGAAACTGACCGCGGCGCTGGTCGACCGCTTCCGCGCGCTGCACGATCCCAAGGCGAAGGACGCCGCGCGCGCCGAGGCGCTGGATGCCGAAATCCTCGCCGGCTTCGCGGGCATCGCGTCGATCGACGACGATCGCATCTTGCGGCTCTTTCACGCGGTGATCGGTGCGACGCTGCGCACCAACGCCTTTGCGCCCGCCGCCGCCGAGGCGCTGGCGTTCAAGATCGATTCGAGCCAGGTTCCCGGCCTGCCGAAGCCGCTGCCGTGGCGCGAGATCTGGGTCTATAGCCCGCGCGTCGAGGGGGTTCACCTGCGCGCCGGTCCGGTCGCGCGCGGCGGCTTGCGCTGGTCCGACCGCCGCGACGACTTCCGCACCGAAATCCTCGGGCTGATGAAGGCGCAGCGGGTCAAGAACGCCGTCATCGTGCCGACCGGCGCGAAGGGCGGCTTCTATCCCAAGGCGCTGCCGAGCCCGGCCGAGGACCGCGATGCGTGGTTCGCCGAAGGCAAGGAATGCTATCGCATCTTCATCCGCTCGCTGCTGTCGGTCACCGACAATCTGGTCGGCGGCAAGGTCGTGCATCCGAAGAGCGTCGTGATCCGCGACGGTGACGACCCCTATTTCGTCGTCGCCGCCGACAAGGGCACCGCGACCTTCTCCGACGTCGCCAATGCGCTGGCGATGGAGCGCGACTTCTGGCTCGGCGATGCGTTCGCGAGCGGCGGGTCGCACGGCTATGACCACAAGGCGATGGGGATCACCGCCAAGGGCGCGTGGATCTCGGTCCAGCGGCATTTCGCCGAAATGGGCATCGACGTGCAGACCGACCCGGTGCAGGTCGTCGGCTGCGGCGACATGTCGGGCGACGTGTTCGGCAACGGCATGCTGCTGTCGAAATCGATCCGGCTGGTCGCCGCGTTCGACCACCGCCACATCTTCCTCGACCCCGATCCCGATCCGGCGAAAAGCTGGAAGGAGCGCGACCGCCTGTTCAAGCTGCCGCGGTCGAGCTGGGACGATTATGACAAGAAGCTGATCTCGAAGGGCGGCGGCGTCTTCGCGCGCAGCCAGAAGAGCATCCCGCTGACCGCCGAGGTGCAGGCTGTCCTCGGCCTGTCGCAGGCCGAAATCGAGCCGACCGCGCTGATCTCGGCGATCCTCAAGGCGCCGGTCGACCTGCTGTGGTTCGGCGGCATTGGCACCTATCTGAAGGCGGCGAGCCAGAATAATGCCGAGGTCGGCGATCCCGCCAACGACGCGCTGCGCGTCGATGCCGAGGATCTGCGCGTCCGCGTCGTCGGCGAAGGCGCCAATCTGGGCGTGACGCAGGCCGCGCGCATCGCCTTCGCGGCGAAGGGCGGGCGGATCAACGCCGACTTCGTCGACAATAGCGCGGGCGTCGATTGTTCGGATAATGAGGTCAATATCAAGATCGCGCTCAATCGCGAGATGATCGAGGGCCGCCTGGTGCAGGACGATCGCGACGCGCTGCTCGTCCGCATGACCGACGATGTGGCGGCGCTGGTGCTCGAGGACAACCGCCTCCAGGCGCTCGCGCTGTCGATCGCCGAAAAGGGCGGATCGGCGGCGGTGCCGTCCTTGGTGCGGATCATGGAGACGTTCGAGGCGTCGGGCCGGCTCGACCGCAAGGTCGAGGGCCTCGCCGCGAACGACGAGCTGCTGCGCCGCGCGCAGGAAGGGCGCGGTCTGACGCGCCCCGAACTTGCGGTGCTGCTGTCGACCGCGAAGCTCGCGTTGCAGGATGCGATCGAGGACAGCGAACTGCCGAACGATCCGGCGCTCGCCAGCGACCTTGCCGCGGCCTTCCCGACCGAAATGCAGCGCGATTTCGGGGTTGCGATCGCCGAACATCAGCTCCGCCGCGAGATCATCGCGACCAAGCTGGCCAACCGGATGATCAACCGCATGGGCGTCGTCCATCCGTTCGAACTGGTCGAGGAGGAAGGCTGCTCGCTCGGCGAAGTCGCCGCGGCGTTCGTCGCGGTCGAACGGCTGCTCGACATGCGCGATACCTGGGCGGCGCTCGACGACGCAAAGATCGACGAATCGATCCGCCTCTCGCTGTTCAGCCAGGCGGCAGCGGCGATGACCTCTCAGATGGCCGACCTGCTCCGCGTCAGCCCGGCGCTGGCGCAGCCGGGTGCGATCGTCGCACGGCTCGAGCCGGGGGTCGACCGCCTGACCGCGACCGTCGACCAGTTGCTCAGCCCGTCGGTGCGCGGTCAGTGGGACATGCTCGCGCAGCAATTGCTCGACGCCGGGGCGCCCGACGCGCTGGCCACGGCGGTGGTGCGATTGTTCAAGACCGACGGCGCGATCGGGATCGTCGATCTCGCCGCGCGGCGCGGCGACGACGAGCTTGCGGTGACGGGGGCCTTCACCCATCTCGGTGAAGCGCTCGGGCTCGACTGGGCGCAGACGCTGGCGGCGCATATGAGCCCCGCCGACCCGTGGGAGCGCCTGCTCGTCAACAGCCTCGCGCGCGATTTCCAGCAGATGCGCCTTGGCTTCCTCGCCGGGCTGCCGAAGGGCGATCTCGACAAGACGGTGACCAAATGGCTGGCCGACAATGCCCCGCGCGTCGCCCAATTCCGCAGCGTCGTCGACCGCGCGCGAACGATCCCGAACCCGAACGGCGCGATGCTCTCGCATATCGCCGGGCAGGCGCGCGGATTGCTGGGACGGTAACAGGGCGTCATTGCGAGCGCAGCGAAGCAATCCAGAGGTGGCGTAAACCGCTCTGGATTGCTTCGCTGCGCTCGCAATGACGATTAAGAGGTGAGTGGAATGCCCTACCAACCGCGCGTCGCGATCCTTGTTCCGGTGTCCAATTACAACGAACGATGGCAGCCCGCCTTCGCGCGCAAGGCGGCGGCGCTGACCGCGGCGGGGCTGGCCGTCGAGCCGCGCCTGTGGACCGATCCCGGCGACCTGTCGGGTTACAACCTGATCCTGCCGCTTTTCGCCTGGGGTTATCAGCGCGACGTCGCCGCCTGGTATGCTTTGCTCGACCGGCTCGAAGCCGAAGGCCTGCCGGTCGCCAATCGCGTGCCGCTGCTGCGCTGGAACAGCGACAAAGCCTATCTCGCGGAGCTTGGCGCAAAGGGGGTTGCGGTGGTGCCGACGGTCGAGGTCGCGGCGTTGGACGAAGCAAAGCTCGCTCACGCGCGCGCGATGTTCGGCGCCGAAGAGGTGGTGATCAAGCCCGCCATCTCGGGCGGCGCCGACGGCACCCACCGCCTCGCGCTCGGCGCGGCAATCCCCGACGATGCGCGCGGGCAGCGGCGCCTCGTCCAGCCGCTGATGCCGGGGATATTGAGCGAGGGCGAAATGTCGCTCTTCTTCTTCGGCGGCCAATTCAGCCACGCGATCGTCAAGCGCCCCGCTGCGGGCGATTTTCGCGTGCAGGAACAATTCGGCGGGCGCGAGACCGGGTGCGACGCCAGCCCCGCGGCCCGCGCCCTCGCCGCCGCCGCGCTGGCGGCCGCGCCCGTCGCCCCGGTCTATGCCCGCGTCGACATGGTCGGCGACGCCGCGGGCAAGCTTCACATCATCGAACTCGAACTGATCGAACCCTCGCTGTTCCTGCACCACGCCCCCGACAGGGGCGCGGCGTTCGGCCAAGCGGTTTACGCCGCGATCTAGGGCCAGGACCCATTAATTGCGCGATCGAGGTTTGAAGCGATTTTGCTCAGGGCGAGGAGGCAAGGCGACGGAATATGTCGATATTTCAAGACTTGCCGACGAAGCCATGGGCAAAATCGATCAAATCCCGCAGGGACGTCGAAATGGCTTCGATCTTGGGCTCGTGCGGCCTTGCGGGTAGCGATGCTACCCGCTGCATCCACCCAAACCCAATATCTTCGCCATTTCGACGCCTCGAACGTGCAATTAATGGGTCCTGACCCTAGGGACGGGCCTCAGTCGGCGGCGCGATTCCGCCACAGCCATTGGCGGATCGCCGAGGTCAGGTTCGGCGGGTCGTCGGCGTCCATCCGCTCGACGTCGATGCGTGCCACGAGCGCGTTGACCGGCAGCCTCCGGCGCGCGGATTCGACCTCCAGCGCATCCCAGAACATCGGTTCGAGGCTGATCGAAGTCGGGTGACCGGCGATCGTCACCGATCGTTTGACCGGGGGGTGGAGGGGGTTCGTCATGCTGCGATCCTGACCTCTCTCCCGATCCTCTCAATACATATGCTGCCCGCCGTTGATGCTCATCGTCGAGCCGGTGACGAAGCCCGCGTCCTCGCTGCACAGGAAAGCGACGCCGCGCGCGATTTCCTGCGCGTGGCCGAGGCGGCCGACCGGAATCTTGGCGACGATCTTTTCGAGCACCGGCGCGGGGACCGCGGCGACCATGTCGGTGTCGATATAGCCCGGCGCGATCGCGTTCACCGTTACGCCCTTCTTGGCGCCTTCCTGCGCGAGTGCCTTGGTGAAGCCGTGGATGCCCGATTTGGCGGCGGCGTAATTGACCTGGCCGTACTGCCCTGCCTGGCCGTTGATCGAGCCGATGTTGACGATGCGGCCCCAGCCGCGCTCGACCATCCCGCCGAATGTCGCTTTCGCCATGTTGAAACAGCCGCCGAGGTTGATGCGCATCACATCGTGCCAGTCGTCATAGCTCATCCGTGAAAGGGTGCCGTCGCGGGTGATGCCGGCGTTGTTGACGACGATGTCGATCGGCCCGACCTCGGCCGTAACGCGCGCGCAGCCGTCGAGGCACGCCTGATGGTCGCCGACGTCCCACCTGTAGGCGGGAATGCCCGTCCGTTCGGTAAAGGCGCGCGCCCTTTCGTCATTGCCGCCATAGTTGGCGACGACTGTCGCGCCTGCCTCCTTCAGCGCAAGGCTGATCGCCTCGCCGATCCCGCGACTGCCACCCGTGACGACTGCGATGCGTGCCATTTTTCGATGTCTCCCAAAAGCGGTTCTGGTCCTTGCCCGGATATGGACCCTAAGGCGCGGGGTCGCGCCTAGCAAGTTGACTGAAACGTCAAGGGAGAGAGGTGATTAGTCGCCTGCGAGCGCCCGCACCCGCGAGAAATCACCCGCGGCAAGATCGGCCTTGCGGATCGCGAAGATCAGCGAGCCGCCATCGGGGTGCGCAAGGCCGAGCAGGGCGCCGGGCGGCAGTTCGAGCATCACCACGTCGCGCTCGGCGTCGAAGCCGGATGCGCGGCGCGCGGGGAAATCGCCCATCCGGGCCACGCCGTCCGCCGCCATCGCCGTCCACAGCGGCTCGAAGAAGCCGCGCGCCGGGGCGGAAAGCCGGTCGGGATTGGCGCAATAGGCGTGCCGCGCATGGTCGAACAACAGGGCGCGATAGGCGTCGATCCACAGGTCGCCGTCGGGGCGGCGGCGGGTCAGCGGCAAGGCCAGCGTCTCGACCTCGTCCGCGCCATATTCGGGATCGGGGCGCGCGGTGACCCGCGTCCAGCGGATCGCGTGGAGCGCCGCCATCACCGCGGTCGCGTCGCTCGGCAGGAAGCCGGTGTCGGCGGCGGCGCTTTCGCGGATGATCGCGACGATCTCGGCCGTGCGCTCGGCGGCGCCGCGATTGGCTTCGGCGGCGTCGGCGATCGCCTGCGCCAGCTCGTCGCTGGCGTCCGCGGGCGGCACTCCGTCGGTGGGCAGCGCGAGAATGCGGCTTTCGAGAATGCGCGCCATCGCGAGCATCGAGGGCCAGTCGAACGGGTGAAAGGCGGGGTCGGCGATGTCATAATCCGCCGCGAGCAGCGCCCCCGCCGCATCGTCATCGCGCGGGCCGCCGGCTTCGGGGACCATATCGACCGGCCATTCGGGCAGCGCCCTGATGCTCAGCGCGGCCAATTCGGCGTCGTCGATTCCATGGGGGCGGAAACAGGCGGCCCCCACGGCGCGCGGCGGATCGCGCGGCGCGCCGTCTTCGGCCATGTGCAGCGCGGTCGCGGCGCCATTGTCGGGGTGGGTGAAAAAGGCGAGCCAGCCGGTGCGCGGGCCGAGCCCGTCCCACAGCATCGGCGGCAGGTCGGCGCAGGCGATCTGCGCGATGAAATCGCCTTCGCGGCCGTCGATCGTCGGCCAGGGGGCCGCGGCGGGAAGATTCGGGCGGCCGCCCATCCAGCTTTTGCGCAGAATCGCATCGCGCGGCGGAATCCGGGGCATCAGCCGGATACCGCCACCGGCCGGGGCCGGGTCGGCGAAATGGGCCTGCCGTTCGACCTCGGTCGCGAGCGCGTCGAGCGCCGTCTCGTCGAGCGCGGGGGCGGGCGGCGGCGATTCGGTGGGCGATTCTTCGGCCAGCGGCATGACGGCCGCCGGTTCGGGTTGCGGCTCGGCGATGCTCTCGGCGACCGGGGCGGGGTCATCGGCCCACACCGACTCGATCGGCCGGTCGATCGCGGCGCGGCTGATCCGGGCGAGCCGCGATGGCGCCATTTCGATCGGTTCGACTGCGGGTTCCTTGTTGCGCGCGAAGCCCGAAAAGCGGCTTTCGCGCGGTTCGCGCGCGATCTTTGGCATATTTGGCGCGGCGGGTTCGGGGCGCGGACGGCGCGCGCGCCACGCCGCGAACAGGAGGAACAGGAACGCCGCCGTTAAGCCGGCCAATATCAATGCCGCCCGATCGAGATCGTTCATGGCCCACCCTTTGTAAAGCGCGGCGTCGGCCAGATCCGACACCGCCAAAGGACAGTCTAATGCAAGGAGTTAAACAGGAGGTAAGCGTAAACCCTTAGAGCCATCCGGCGAGTTCGCGCCCGATGAGCGCTTCGAGCATCGTCATTCCCGCCGCGCTGTCGTTCAGGCAGGGCAGATAGGCGAAATGCCGCCCGCCCGCCGCCGCGAACCCCGCCTTGCCGCGAATCGCCAGCTCCTCGAGCGTTTCGAGGCAATCGGCGGCGAAGCCGGGGGCGATGACGGCGACGTCGCGGCCTTCGCGGCCCAGCCGCGCGAGTGTCGCGTCGGTTGCAGGCTCCAGCCATTTGGCGCGGCCGAAGCGCGACTGGAACGCGACCTCGACCGGCCGGCCCAGCGCCTCGGCGAGCAGGCGCGCGGTCGCCCGGCACTGGTCGTGATAGGGATCGCCAAGCGCGCGCGTCCGTTCGGGCATGCCGTGAAAGCTTGCGACCAGCGTGTCGGGGACGAAATCGAGCGCGGCGAGCCCCGCCGTGACCGACGCCTTGAGCGCGCCGATATAGGCCGGGTCGGCGGGATAGGGCGGAAGGAAGCGCAGCGCGGGCTGCCAGCGGAGCGTGGCGAGATGCGCGGTCACTGCGTCGACGACGGTGGCGGTCGTCGCGGCGCAATATTGGGGATAGAGCGGCGCGATCAGGATGCGGCGGCATCCCGCCGCCATCAGCGCGTCGATCGCGGGACCGATCGCGGGCGCGCCATAGCGCATCGCATGCGCGACGCGGGCGGTTTCACCGAGCGTGTCTTGCAGCGCCGCGGTTTGGCGCCGGGTAATCGCGGCGAGCGGCGATCCTTCGTCGGTCCATATCTGGGCATAGGCCTCTGCCGACTTGCGCGGCCGCGTTGGCAGGATGGCGCCGCGCAGGATCGGCTGCCACAGCAAGGCGGGAATTTCGACGACACGGGCGTCGGAGAGAAATTGTGCGAGATAGCGGCGCACCGCCGATGCCGTCGGCGCATCGGGGGTGCCGAGATTGACGAGCAGGACGCCGATGCAGGGCATCAGATCGGCTGCGCCGACAGCGGCAGGCGGCGGATGCGGTGCCCGGTCGCGGCGAACATCGCATTGGCGATGGCGGGGGCGACGGCGGGGACGCCGATTTCGCCGATCCCGCCGGGCTCGCGGTCGCTGTCGATGAATTCGATCAACAGCTCGGGGATTTGCGCGAGGTGCGGCAGGCCGAGCTGGCCCAGCTTGCGCGCGGTCGCGATGCCGCCTTCATAATCGGTCGTCGCGCCGACCGCCGCGGCAAGGCCGAAGATCAGCCCGCCCTCGACCTGCTGGCGCGCGATCGCCGGGTTCACCAGCCGCCCGGCATCGACCACCGCGACAAGCTGTTCGACCTGCAACCCCCGTTCGCTCGGCCGCGCGGTCGCGACCAGCGCGATATGGCTGCCGCGCATCGAATGACAGGCAAGACCCTGCGCGGTGCCCGATATCCCGCCCTCCCAGCCCGCGAGGCTGGTCGCGGTGAGCAGGCAGTGCGCGAGCAACGGCGATTTCCCGAGCATCGCCATGCGATAGGACAGCGCATCCGATCCCGCGCGCGCCGCCATCTCGTCGATGAAGCATTCGGTGAAGAAGGCGGTGTAGCTGTCGGCATTGCCGCGCCAGCGCGCCGTCGGCAGGCCGATATCGGCCGGGCAATGATCGACCGCGAAATGGCGGATGTCGTAAACGCGCGCCAGCCCCTCGATCGCTACCGCGTCGGGCGTGCCGGCGGCATCGCGCTGCGCGACGTCGGCGGGGGTGTTGTCGAACAATCGGGCGCGGACTTCATGGTTGGTCGGCGGCACCGCGATGCGCGCGACCAGCGCGTCGATGCCGCCCGCGGCGTCGAGCGTCGCGATCATCCTGGCGCGGGCCGGCGCGCGCGGAATGTCGCGCATGATCTCCTCGGCGCGCGACCAGGCGAGCTGAACCGGCCGCTTGATCTGCAAAGCGATGATCGCCGCCTGGACCGCGGCGCTATGGTCGAGGCAGGCGTCGAACGAGCCCCCCGCCATCACCGGGAACAGCGTGACGTCCGACGGCGCCAGCCCCGTCGCCTGCGCGACCGCGTCGCGGCACTGGGCGGGGGCCTGTGTCGCGACCCAGACGCGCAGCCGCCCGCCGTCGGGGGCGGCGGTCGCGGTGCGCGTCTCGATCGGCGCGTGGAGCGCGGGGGCGACGGCATAATGCGCCGCGACCTTGGTCCGCCCCTCCATCGCCTCGGCCACGTCGCCCTTCTTGACGATGCGATAGCCGTCGGCCTTGAGCGCGGCCGCCAGCGCCTTGTCGATCCGGCCCGAGGAGATGGGGGTTCCCGCGGTCTCGAACAGCGGTGCGAAATGGTCGAGCGCGCGGTTCGCCGCCCACCAATTGCGCGCGACCGCCGCGAACCAGCGCTCATGCTCGACGATATGGAGCAGGCCGGGCGATGCCATCCCCGCCTTGCGATCGATGCTCTTGAGCCGTGTCGCGCCGAGCGGGCCCTGGCGGATCGCGGCGAAGACCATGTCGGGCAGCCGGATATCGCCGGCATAATTGGCCGACCCGTCGACCTTTGACGGCAGGTCGAGCCGCGTCAGTTCCTTGCCATAGAGCGGGTCGGCGCTCGCGGCGCGATAGACCGGCTCGGCGGGCGGTTCGAGCAGTGCGGCGGCGGCCGCCACATCGCCGAAGCGCAGTTTCTTCTGGCCAAGGGTGACGAAGCCGCCCTCGGTGTCGCATTGCTCCCAATCGGCGTCCCAGCGCCGCGCCGCCGCCATCATCAGCAGTGCGCGCACCTGCGCGGCGGCGTCGCGGCACGGCCCCTCGAACATCCGCACCGACGAGCTGTTCGCGGTCAGCATCACCGCATGGCGCACCGCCCATTCGCGCCGCGCCCAGCCGCGCACGTCGGACACGAAATCGGGGACGAGGCGGCGCGGAGTGAAGACCGCGCTATCCTCGTCGACGACCAGCGTGTTGGTGTAGAGCGGGTTGATCGGCGCGGTCTCGACCGCGATCGTCCGCCAGTCGGCGCCGAGTTCATCGGCCATGATCTGCGGCAGCAGCGTGGTGACGCCCTGGCCCATCTCGCATTGCGGGACGACCATGGCGATATGGCCATCCTCGCCGATCTTGAGGAAAGCGTTGAAGATATGCTCGCCGCGTGCGGCGGTGAGGTTGGGCGCATAGGCGCGCGGCCAGAAGGTCCAGGCGAGCGCCAGCCCGCCGGTCGCGGTCGCGCCGATCAGGATCTGACGGCGGCTGACATGCGGCAGCCGCGTGCCGCTTTGCCCCACCTTGTCCCTGATGCCCGTCATCGCAGACGCTGATAGTCGGCGCGGTTAAGCGAGGCAAAGGCTTTCCGGTTAAATCGGCATCACCTCAATTCCGCTCGACACGAACGGGAAAAGGGACGGGCTTATATGCGCCGCTTTACCGCAGCAACCCCAGCCGCGGAATCTCGACCTTGGGACAGCGGTCCATGACGACGACCAGCCCCGCCGCTTCGGCGCGCTTCGCCGCCGCCTCGTCGATCACGCCGATCTGCATCCACACCGCCTTTGCGCCGTGAACGATCGCCTCGTCGACCGCCGCACCCGCGTCGGCGCTGTTGCGAAAGATATCGACGATTTCGGCGGGCGGCTCGACATCGGCGAGGGTCGCGACGACGGGGGCGCCGTGGATCGTCTTGCCGGCATGGCCGGGGTTCACCGCGATTACGTCATGCCCTTGGCGGATCAGGAAGGCGAGTATCTCGTTCGACGCGCGCGCCGGATTGGGCGAGGCGCCGACGACGGCGATGCGGCGCGGCCGGCCCAGCAGTTCACGAATTTCGGCCTCATCGTTGATCGCCATCATTTGCCCTTTCGCGCCGCGAGCCAATCGGCGACCTTCGCCGCTATCGCGTGGAACGGCTCGCCGAGCGGGTCGGTTCCGGCCGCCGGGGGCACGCCGCCGTCGCTCGCGAGGCGAAGCCCCATCGACAGCGGGACGCGGCCGAGGAAGTCGAGCCCCATCGTCTTCGCCGCCGCCTCGGCACCGCCGCTGCCGAACGGGTCGCTGACCTCGCCGCAGTGCGGACAGGCATAGCCCGCCATATTCTCGACCAGCCCGATCATCGGCACATCGGCCTGCTCGAAAAAGCTGATCGCGCGCGTCGCGTCCATCAGCGCCAGATCCTGCGGGGTCGAGACGATGACGGCGCCCGTGGGCTTGTGCTTCTGGATCATCGTCAACTGGACGTCGCCGGTGCCGGGCGGCAGGTCGACGATCAGCGTGTCGATGTCGCCCCAGCTTGCATCGACAAGCTGTTCGAGCGCCTTGCCCGCCATCGGCCCGCGCCACGCGATCGCCTGCCCCGGCGCGGCGATCTGCCCGGTCGAGAGCATCGGCACGCCATAGGCGTTGGGGACGGGGACGAGCTTCGACCCGCGCGCTTCGGGCTTCACGCCCTCGCTGTCCATCAGGCGCGGTTGCGAGGGGCCATAGATGTCGGCATCGACCAGCCCGACCTTCACCCCGCGGCGCTGGAGCGCGACCGCGAGGTTGGCGGCGAGCGTCGACTTGCCGACCCCGCCCTTGCCGCTGCCGACCGCGATCAGCGTCAGCCCCTTGCGCTCGGCGGTCATCGCGACGCGCACCGAAGTGACGCCGGGCCGGGCGAGGAGCCCGGCGCGCAGCTTTTCCTCGAGCGGTTTGCGGTCTTCGTCGGCGAGCCCCGTGACGTCGAGGACGATCGCGAGCGTGCCGTCGCCGTCGAGGAAGCGAAGGCCCGAGGTGCGTCCGGCGGTGAGATCGGTGGCGATGCTGGCGAGGGGAGCGGTGTCGGTCATGCCTTGGGCAGATAGGCGCGACGCGAGTGAAAGCCAGCCATTTTCTCTTGCCCCCTGTTAATCGCGCTGGTCCTCCCTATAAAAGCAGGCATGAGCAATAAAAGTGACGGCAGGATGGCAGGCCGCTTCCCGAGGGGGATGCGGCAGTTTTTCCATCAGATCAGCCAAATGGCGAACAGTCCCTGGGGCAGCGGTCCGAAAGGCGGCGGCGACGGCGGCAAGGATGACGGCGGCGACCGCAGCGGCCCGCGCAATCCGTGGGTGACGCCCGATCCCGCCGATTCGGCGCGCGGGCGCAAACCGCGCGGACCCTCGGCGCTCGACGAATTGCTGCGCAAGGGGCGCGGCAGCTTCGGCGGCGGCGGTTCGGGGGGCGGATCGGACGGCTTCAACTTCGGCGATTCGGCGAAGGTCTGGAAATGGGGCATCGCCGCCTTGGTCGGGGCGTGGTTCGTCTTTTCCTCCTTCCACATCGTGCCGCCCGAAAAGGAAGGCGTCGTCACCCGTCTCGGCAGCTATTCGCGCACCGTCGGTCCGGGCGTCAAATTCACCTGGCCGGCGCCGATCGAACGGATTCGTCTGGAGGACGTCCGCGCGATCCGCACGATGCAGATCGGATCGCCCAATGCGACCGACGAGAATTTCGTGCTGACGCGCGACCAGAGCATCGTCGACCTTGCCTATGAGGTCCGCTGGTCGATCCGCGATCCCGAACTCTATATCTTCCAGCTCGCCGACCCCGACGGAACGCTCCGCGAGGTTGCCGAAAGCTCGATGCGCGCGACGGTCGCCAATTTCGACCTCGTCCAGGCGATCGGCCCGGGGCGGGTCGAGATCGAGCGGCAGGTGCAACTGCGGATGCAGGCGCTGCTCGACCAGTATCGCGCCGGGGTGACGATCCAGGGCATCGCGATCCGCCAGGCCGATCCGCCGAGCCAGGTCGACGAGGCGTTCAAGGAAGTGACCGCCGCGCGCCAGAAGCGCGAATCGGACATCAACCTCGCGCGCGCCTATGAGCAGCAGGTGCTCGAGCGCGCGCGCGGCGACACCGCGGCGTTCGACAAGATTTATGAACAATATAGGCTCGCGCCGGGGGTGACCCGCAAGCGGCTCTATTATGAAACGATGGAGGGCGTGTTGTCGAATACCGACAAGACGATCGTCGAAGCCCCCGGGGTGGTCCCCTATCTGCCGCTGCCCGAAATCCAGCGGCGGGCGAATGCGGCCCCCGAAGCCGCGGCGCCCGAAGCCGCGCCGAAGGGAGGTCAGTGATGTTCGAGACTCTGACCCGTCACCCGCTGCGCCTGCTCGTCGGCACCGTCGCGCTGCTCGTCATCCTGTCGCAGACGCTCGCGATCGTTCCCGAGGACAAGCAGGCGCTGATCCTGCGTTTCGGCGAGATCGAGCGCACCGTGAACCGCTATAATCCGAAGGAGAGTTTCGGCCATTCGGGCGCCGGCCTCGTCGTGCGCGTGCCCTTCACCGATGGCATCCAATATATCGACAAGCGCATCCTCGGCATCAACATGGAGCGCCAGCAGGTGCTCTCGACCGACCAGCAAAGGTTGCAGGTCGATGCCTTCGCGCGCTTTCGCATCACCAATCCGGTGCGCATGTACACCGCGATCCGCACCGAGGAAAAACTGCAGCAGCAGCTTGCGACGATCCTCGGCTCGTCGCTGCGCAACGAGCTTGGCAAGCGCACCTTCGCGACCTTGCTGTCGCCCGAACGCGGGCAGGTGATGGATAATATCCAGGTCGCGCTCAACCGCGAGGCCAATAAATATGGCGCCGAAATCATCGACGTGCGGATCAAGCGCGCCGACCTGCCCGAAGGCGCGACGCTCGAGGCGGCCTATAACCGGATGCGCACCGCGCGCCAGCAGGAAGCGATCACGATCCGCGCCGAGGGACAAAAGGAAGCACAGATCATCCGCGGCAACGCCGACGGCGAAGCGGCGCGCATCTATTCGGCGAGTTTCGGCAAGGATCCCGAATTCTATGATTTCTATCGCGCGATGCAGAGCTATCGGCAGACCTTCCTGGGCGAAAACAACCAGGGCACGACGTCGGTGATCCTGTCGCCCAACAATGAATATCTGCGACATTTCAAGGGCGGGTGAGGGGCCTTCGGCGAATGAACGAAAGCTGCAGGCCCCGTTCATGTTCAAATGAGGTTCAGCCGACGCCGAGCAGATAGCGTCGCGCCGGGATTAAGGGTTTCGACCCTGGGATTTTTCGCAAGAGAAAAGGAATTGCGATCGTGCGTTATGTTTATGGCATCACTTCGGCCCTGCTGATGGGCGGCACGGCGCTGGCGCTGGTCACCCAATCCCCCGTGATCGCGCAGGTCGCGCAGAACGAGAGCAGCGAGATCGCGAAGGCGGTGCCGCGCGCCGGCGCCCCCGAAAGCTTTGCCGACCTCGTCGAACAGCTCCAGCCCGCGGTGGTCAACATCTCGACCAAGCAGGAAGTCACGCTCGGCGTCCGGCTCGATCCCTTCGCGGGAACGCGCGAACCGGTGACGCAGGAACAGCAGGGCGGCGGCTCGGGCTTCCTGATCTCCGACGACGGCTATATCGTCACCAACAACCATGTCGTCACCGGCGGCCCGCGCGGCGATGCGGTCAATCTGGTCTCGGTCACGCTGACCAACGGCAAGGAATATAAGGCGCGGATCGTCGGCCGCGACGTCGCCTCCGACCTCGCGCTGCTCAAGATCGACGCGACGGGCATGCCCTTCGTCAAGTTCGGCGACAGCGCCAAGGCGCGCGTCGGCGACTGGGTCGTCGCGATCGGCAACCCGCTCGGCCTCGGCTCGACGGTGACCGCGGGGATCATCTCGGCGGTCCAGCGCAACCTTGGCGGCGGCGGCGCCTATGACCGCTATATCCAGACCGACACCGCGATCAACCGCGGCAATTCGGGCGGCCCGCTGTTCGACCTGCACGGCAATGTCGTCGGCATCAACAATATGCTGATCTCGCCCGTCGGCGCGAACATCGGCGTCAATTTCGCGATCCCCGCCGAAGCGGCGATTCCGGTGATCAACGCGCTCAAATCGGGCGAGAAGATCGAGCGCGGCTATCTCGGCATCGGCATCGCGCCGGTCGACGAGGATCTGGCGGCGGCGCTCGGCCTGCCCAAGGAACGCGGCGAATTCGTCCAGCGCGTCGAGGATGACGGCGCGGCGGCGAAGGCGGGCCTCAAGCGCGGCGACGTCGTGACCAAGATCAACGGCAAGGACGTGACCCCGTCGCAGACCCTGTCCTATCTCGTCGCCAATACCAAGCCCGGCACGCGCATCCCGATCGAGGTCGTGCGCGACGGCAAGACGCTGACGCTCAATGCGGTCATCGGCACGCGCCCACCCGAAGAGCAGCTCGCGGGCACGAGCTTCGATCCCGAGGACGAACAGGCGATGCCCGACGACCCGAAGGGCACCGCCGACACCACGATCCAGACCGAACTCGGCCTCGCCGTGCAGACGCTGACGCCCGATATCGCGCGCGCCATCGGCGTCGATACGGGCACCAAGGGACTCGTGATCGGCGCCGCCTCGGCGAACAGCGACGCCGGGCGCAAGGGGCTGCGTCGCGGCGACGTGATCGTCACCGCCAACCGCGCGCCGGTGACGAGCAGCGACGCACTCGCCAAGGTCATTGCCGACGCGAAGAAGGCAGGCCGCGATGCGGTGCTGCTCGAAATCCTGCGCCGCGGCGGCCCCTCGGCCTTCATCGCGATCCGCATCAAGAGCTGATCCTCGCCGCGCATCGCGCGGTGGAACAGAAGAGCGCCGCGACCTACGGGTCCGGCGCTCTTTTTCTTTGCCGGTCGGTGTAAATGTTCCTATAATGTTCCTGTTTTAACGAGTCGGGAGAAACAGGATGATCGGATATGTGACGCTGGGGACCAACGACCTTGCCAGGGCGGCGGTTTTCTATGACGCGATCGCCGGCGAATTGGGCGTGCCGCGGATGATGGATTATGACGGCTTCATCGCCTGGGGCAAGGAGGGCGGCGGGGCCGGCATCGGCCTGACGCGGCCTTTCGACGGCCAGGCGGCGACGGTGGGCAATGGCGTGATGGTCGCGCTGGCGGCGAAGGACAAGGACCAGGTCCACCGCCTCTACGACATCGCGCTTGCCAATGGCGGCACCTGCGAAGGTCCTCCGGGCCCGCGCGGCGAAGGCTTCTACGCCGGTTATTTCCGCGACCCCGACGGCAACAAGCTCAACGCCTTCCTCATGGGGTGAGGGGCGTCGGTTTGGCGGTGGGGAGCGGCCGTTGAAGGATGGCGCTGATGTGCCCTCCCGCAAGCGGGAGGGGCAGCGAGACTTGCGAACTTGTTCGCTAGCCGCAGCGGGGTGGGCCATTGCGACGCCGCTGCCCACCCCCAACCCCTCCCGCCTGCGGGAGGGGAGAGCAGCCGTCCGCAATCAGTCGATTGCAGGCTTTAAACCTCGTCATGCTGAACTTGTTTCAGCATCCATGGCCTGAGTTCGCGTCCAACGCCGCGCCGAAGGAGACGCTAGGCCATGGATCCTGAAACAAGTTCAGGGTGACGATGAAAGAGATGTCGCCTTCCAGTCGAAACCCGCCCGCCCCCTCCCACCCGAAATCGCTTTCCTATTATGCGCGGCCATGATCTATCCCTTCGGATGATCTCATCCGCCCCGCATGCGATGATTTTGCCCGCCGATCGGCCCTTGCCGCCTCGCGGCTCCTTAAAGCCACAAAAGCCACAATTTGGGCGCGTCGATGCGGGGCTTTTGTGTCCTTAAGCGCCTTCATCCCGGCCGCGTTTTCGCGATTTGCGAGTGAAGTTGCGCAGTTCTCCGCCATTTCCTGCCCGACCATCGCCCCGCGCGGTCGCCGCGCGCGGCTTTGCCGATTGCCCGACGCGGCATGCCGCTCTAAGCCTTTGACCGGGTGCCCACAGTGGAGGATTGCATAGTGAGCGACGGCAGCGACGCGACCGAAATCTATATTGGCCTTGGCGGAGGCGGCGTGCCCGATGGGCCGCGCCAGTCGCTGGTGCTGAAGCGCGCGAACCGCCACGGGCTGATCGCGGGGGCGACCGGCACCGGCAAGACGGTGACCTTGCAAGGGCTGGCCGAGGGGTTTTCGGCGGTCGGCGTTCCGGTGTTCGTCGCCGACGTGAAGGGCGATCTGGCCGGGATGGCGATGGCGGGCAGCCCGACCGCGAAGACGCACGAGGCCTTTGCCAAGCGCGCGGCGGAGATCGGCGATACCGACTGGGCCTATCGCGACAATCCGGTGATCTTCTGGGATTTGTTCGGTGAACAGGGACATCCGATCCGCACCACCATCTCCGAAATGGGACCGCTGCTGCTCGCGCGATTGATGGGGCTGAACGAGGTGCAGGAAGGCGTGCTCGCGATCGCGTTCCGCATCGCCGACGAGCAGAATATGCTGCTTCTCGACCTCGGCGACCTGCAGGCGATGCTCGTCTGGTGCGCCGAGAATGCCGACGAGCTGACGACCAAATATGGCAATGTGTCGAAAGCGACCGTCGGCACGATCCAGCGGCAATTGCTGACGCTCGAGACGCAGGGCGGCGCCCATTTCTTCGGCGAGCCCGCGCTCGACATCCAGGACATGATCCGCCTCGACGACAATGGCCGCGGCTATGTCAACATCCTCGCCGCCGACAAGCTGATGGCGAGCCCCAAGCTCTATGCGACCTTCCTGCTGTGGCTGCTGTCCGAAATGTTCGAGACGCTTCCCGAGGTCGGCGATCCCGACAAGCCGAAGCTCGTCTTCTTCTTCGACGAGGCGCATCTGCTGTTCGACGACGCCCCGCCCGCGCTGACCGAGAAGATCGAACAGGTCGTGCGCCTGATCCGTTCAAAGGGGGTCGGCGTCTATTTCGTCACCCAAAACCCGATCGACGTGCCCGAGGCGGTCGCGGGCCAGCTCGGCAACCGCGTCCAGCATGCGCTGCGCGCCTTCACCCCGCGCGACCAGAAAGCGGTCAAGGCCGCCGCCGACACCTTCCGCCCGAACCCCAAGGTGAATGTCGAGCGCGAGATTACCGAGCTCAAGGTCGGCGAGGCGCTCGTTTCGTTGCTGATGGCCGACGGGGCGCCGTCGCCGGTCGAACGCACCCTGATCAAGCCGCCTTGCTCGCGCGCCGGTCCGCTCGACGTCAAGGAACGCGCGATCATCAAGTCGATTTCGCCCGTCGCCGACAAATATGACACGCCGATCAATCGCGAAAGCGCCGAGGAACTGCTCGCCGCCAAGGCCGAGCAGGCGCAGGCCGCCGCGGTCGAAGCGAAGGCGCAGGTCGAGGCCGACAAGCAGGCGGCGATCGCCGCGAAGGAAGAGGCGAAGCAGAAGGCCGCCGAGGAGCGCGTGCGGCTTCAGCAGGAAAAGGTCGCGGCGCGCGAAGCGGCGAAGCCTTCGATGACCGAGAAGATGGTGCAATCGGCGGCGCGCTCGGCGGCGACGAGCATCGGGCGGCAGGTCGCGGGCAAACTTGGCGGTCAACTGATGCGCGGGATTTTGGGCAGCTTGTTCAAATAGGGAGCAGATCTACCCTTCTGTAGTCGTCACCCCGGCGAAGGCCGGGGTCTCACCGTCCCGTCCTGCCGAGCCGTCGAGATCCCGGCCTTCGCCGGGATGACGGTAGAGTTGTTCGCAAGCCTATTTCCCCTTCAGCCAGCCCTCGACTTCGCCCTTGATGCGCGGGCGGCTGGTGCGGCGTTCCTTGAGCGCCGCGATCGTCTTGTCATAGGGTTTGCGGACATCGGCCGACAGCGGCGCGGCGATCGCTTCGAGGGTGGCGATCATCGCCGGGTCGGTCGACGACGCCGCGAGCCCGGCGAGGAAGCGCGCCCGCGCCGACGCATCGATCAACGCATCGACCGCCGCCTGATTCGCCTGCGCGAAGGCGACCGCCATTTCGGCGTGGCGGCGCGCGACCGTGCCGATGATCGCGGCGCTCGTCGTCTTGCCCGGCTCGTCGGTCAGCGCGAGGTCGAGCGCGCGCTTGGCGAGCTTCGCGTCCTTGGCATTGCCGAGCAGGGTGTAGAAGGCGCTGCGTTCGACCGCCGATTTCGAACCCTTTGCCAGGGCGCGCAGCCTGTCCCACTCGGCCGCGCCGGCGTTCGCCGCGACGATGCCGAGCCAGCGCGATTTGAGCGGGCCGTCGAGCGCGGCGGGGTCGCGGTCGAGCAAGGCGAAGCGGCGAAGGGCCTCGGCGCGGATCTTCGCGTCGCCGATCGTCCCGAGCGCGCCCAGCAGTTCGGAGCGCAGCACCCCGTCGAGCGCGGGCTCGCCCGGCCGCGCGTCGAACCCAAGCCGCCGCATCGCGGGCGCCAGCGCCGCGCTGCCCAGCATCGTGATCTGCTTTTGAACCGCCGGCTGATCGTCGAAGAGCGTATAGAGCGCCTCGTACCGGCTCGCGACGTCGCCGATCAGTTTCGGATTGGCATCGCGCGGCGCCGCGGCGAGCAGGTCGAGCGCGGCCCCCATCGGCTGATAGCCTGCATAAGCGAGCGCGAAATTGTCGCCGAGCAGCCCGAGCTGGTCGATCGGCGCGAGGCTGGCGAAGCGGCCGCGCAGCGCGGCGAGCGCGGCGGGCGAATAGAGGGTGCGATAATAGCCCGCCTGCCCGGCGTTGATCAGCACCGGCCTGCAGCCGGGCAGTGTCAGCGTCCCGGCGCCGCCGGTGACGACCTGCCGCGACACCGCGCCGTCGCCGGCGCGCGCCAGCACCGGCACCCGCCAGCGGCGCCCCTCGGCATCGATGCTGTCCTTGCGGTCGCGCGAAAACTCGCTCTGCGTCAGCGAAACGGTCGTGGTGCCGCCCGCGCAGGTCGCGGCGCCGACGCGCAGCAGCGGGATTCCGGGCTGGTTGGTGAAATCATGCGCGATTCCTGTCAGGCCCGTCGCCCCAGCCGCCTCGACCGCGCGCCACAGATCGTCGGTGCGCGTGTTGCCATATCGATGCTGCGCCACATAGGCGCGCAGGCCGCCCCGCCATTTGTCGGCGCCGGCATAGGCCTCGAGCATCGTGATCACCGCTTCGCCCTTCTGATAGGTGATCGCGTCAAAAGCCTGATTGCTGTCCTCGACGGTGCGGATCGTCTGGACGATCGGGTGCGTCGTCGCAAAGGCATCGAGCCCCATCGCCGCCTCGCGCCCGCCGACGCGGTCGAGCAACGGCTGCCAGTCGGGGTGGAAATGGTCGCTCGCCTTGGTCTCCATCCAGCTCGCGAAACCTTCGTTGAGCCACAGATCGTCCCACCACGCCATGGTGACGAGATCGCCGAACCATTGGTGCGCGACCTCGTGCGCCTGCACGGCATAGATCGCCTGCCGTGTCGCATCGCTGGTGATCTTCGGATCGTCGAGCAGGATGCGTTCGAAGGTGAAGATCGCGCCCCAATTCTCCATCGCGCCGAAGAATTGTGACTGGCCGGGCCCCGCGACATTGTCGAGCTTGGGCAGCGGATAGGGCTGGCCGAAATAATCGGCATAATAAGTGAGCAGGGGCGCCAGACTGTCGAGCGCAAAACGCGCCTGCTCGCCCGATCCCCTGGGCGAGACGATGCCGACCTCGGCGCCGCTTTCGCTCTTCTTGGCGAGCCGCTCAAAGGGGCCGGTCGCGAAGAAGAGGAGGTAGGACGACATTTTCGGCGAAATCTGGAAGGTCACCTTCTTCCTGCCGCCCTCGACCGGCGTTTCGTTCGCCGCGGGCATGTTGCTGACCACGAGATCGTCCGCCGGGACGATCGCCGACAGGCTGAAGGTCGCCTTGTAGCTCGGCTCGTCGAAGCTCGGGATGAAGCGGCGTGCGTCGGACGCCTCGAACTGGGTGAACAGCCCGCGCGTGTCGGCGCCCGTCGTCTTGTCGGGATAGTCGAGGGCGAAGAGGCCGTTGGCCTGGGTGTTGATGACGCCGCTATAGCGCGCATCGAGGCGGTAGGTGCCCGGCGCGATCGGCGCGGGGGCGGTGAAGGTCACCGTCTGCGCTTCGGCGTCGGTCGCGGCGGTCAGCAGCACCGGCTTGCCGTCGGGGCCGGTCAGCGCCGCGTCGGTAAAGGTGAGATCGAGCGCGTTCATCACGATCGTGGTCGAGGGCGCGTAAAGTTCGAGGTCGATCCCCGCTTCGCCGGTGAAGCTCAATGCCTTTGCGTCGGGTGTGACGCTGATATCATAATGGAGCGGGCGTGCGATGCGCGGCAACTGGCTCGGCACGCTGGCGTCGAGGGGGGCGCCGGTCGGCGCGGGCATCAGCGCGGCGGGCGCGGGCGGCGCGACCCCCGGCTGCGCGGCGCAGGCGGCGAGGCCGAGCGACGAGACGGCGGCAACAAGCAGATGGCGCGTCGAAATTTTCATGGTTGCGATCCCCCGGATATGATCCGCCCCAGGCTATGCCCATGCCCGGCGCGGCGCAACGCCCCCTTTCGGCAAGCGGTCCATGGCTCTCGACAGACGGCAAAAACTGGGGCAGCTTGGGTTGCATGACAAAACCTATCCTGCCCAAAGCGGTGTCCGCCGCCGTCGTCGATCCGGCCGCTTATGGCGAGTGGAACGGCCTGCACGAACAGCTCGCCTGGGCGCGCGCCAACGCGCCGCTGGCGGTCGCCGAGAATAGCGATCACGATCCTTTCTGGCTGGTGACGCGCCATGCCGACATCATGGCGATCGGCCGCGATCCGCAGCATTTTGCGAACGGCATCCGGCCGACGGTGCTGACCAATCGCGACGGCGAGGCACTGGCGCGCGCGGCGACGCCGGGGGGCGACGGCCACCTGATCCGCTCGCTGGTACAGATGGATGCGCCCGATCACATGAAATATCGCTTGCTGACGCAGAGCTGGTTCATGCCGAAGAATCTGCGGATCGTCGAGGATCGCATCCGGCAGATCGCGCGCGATACCGTCGACCATATGCTCGAATCGGGCGGGACATGCGATTTCGCGCGCGATGTCGCGGCGCATTATCCGCTCCGCGTCATCATGGATATTCTCGGCGTTCCCGCCGAGGACGAACCGCGGATGCTGATGCTGACGCAGCAGCTTTTCGGGTCGACCGACCCCGAACTCAACCGCAACAAGGTCGAAATAACGAGCGCCGAGCAGGCGATCGCGATGCTCCATTATGTCATCGCCGATTTCGAAAATTATTTCCGCGAACTCACCGCCGATCGCCGGGCCAACCCGCGCGAGGACATCGCGACGGTGATTGCCAATGCGACGATCGACGGCGGCCAGATTCCCGACCGCGAACTCGCCGGCTATTATATGATCGTCGCGACCGCCGGACACGACACGACGAGCGCGTCGACCGCGGCGGCGATCATGGAGCTGGCGAAGAATCCGGCGCTGTTCGCGCGCTTTCGCGATGCCGAGGCCGAGAAGGCCGGGCTGATCGAGGAGGCGATCCGCTGGGCGACGCCGGTCCAGCATTTCATGCGCAGTGCGCGCGCGGATGTCGAGATCGGCGGGCAGACGATCCGCGAAGGCGACTGGCTGATGCTCAACTATGTCTCGGCCAACCGTGACGAGGCGATCTTCGACGCCCCCTTCGCCTTCGACCCCGACCGGACGAAGAACCAGCAGATCGCCTTTGGATTCGGCGCGCATGTCTGCCTGGGCCAGCATCTCGCGCGGATGGAGATGCGCATCCTGATGGAGGAATTGCTGCCCTGCGTGAAAAGCATCGAACTTGCGGGCGAGCCAGCGCGGGTCGAGTCGGTGTTCGTGGGGGGGCTGAAGCGGCTGCCGATCCGGTTCGAGGCGGCGTGACGGTGGAAGGTCGCTGACAAGTGGGTGATGACCTATCCATCATCGTCCTGCTGAAACAAGTTCAGCATGACGAAATTGAAAAGCAGCGCTCCTCCCTAGCGGACGGCGGCGAAGTGCTATTTAGACCTTCTCGCCCGGAAAGAAGCGCGCGATCACGTCGCTCGCCAGCCGCGCCGGACGCAGCGTTTCGGCGTCGATGCAGCACCAGCTCGACTTGACCTCGGCGAGCACATCCTCGCCGCGCTTGATGATCGTTTCGTAAAAGGCGCGCGCGCCCTGGACCTTTTCGAGGATGACGGTCGCGATGACCTGATCGTCGAGGAAGGCGGGACGGCGATAGGTGATCTCGTGCTTCAGCGCGACCCACAGATGCGCCGCGACCGCATCGGGCGGCGCGATCTTGCGCCAGTGCGCCAGCACCGCGTCCTGCACCCAGCTCAGATAATGGGCGTTGTTGACATGCCCCATGAAGTCGATCGCATCGGGACCGACCTTGATGTCATGATCGTGGGGAAGGGCGGCGCTGGTCATAAAGTTGACACTAGTGTCAATTGTCGAAGACGGAAAGATGAAATTCGATGAATTTTGTTGAAAAATCCGATTACCCGCGCCCGCGATAGGGTGCGACGCCCTGATCGGGGAGCCACAGCCCCTCGGGCGGCGCGCCCGATTGCCAGAAGACGTCGATCGGAATGCCGCCGCGCGGATACCAGTAACCACCAATGCGCAGCCATTTCGGGCGCATCTCGTCGAACAGGCGGCGGCCGATGCCGACGGTGCAATCCTCGTGGAATCCGGCATGATTGCGGAAAGCGCCGAGGAAGAGCTTGAGGCTTTTCGATTCGACGATCGTCTCGCCCGGTGCATAGTCGATGACGAGATGCGCGAAATCGGGCTGGCCGGTCACCGGGCAGAGCGACGTGAACTCGGGCGCGGCGAAGCGGACGAGGTAGAGGTCGCCGACGCGCGGATTGGCGACATAGTCGAGGATCGCGGCCTCGGGCGAGGCAGGCAGTTCGCTGGGCTGGCCGAGATGTTTGGGCCGAAGCGGGGGATGGCTGGAATCGGACATGGAAACCGTCTAGTGCGCAGCGCGGCCCCTGTCATCCCAGAGTCATCCCGGAGTCATCCCGGATCACGGGCGAACGACGGCGGGCCGCAGTTCAGCGTCGATTCAGCGGCGCGCGTCGATGGCCATTTCGGGATTGCGGGTTCAAGGATGACGGTGCGGACAATCGGGCGAAGGGAAAGGGCGGCGGGCCTGTCGCTGGCGGCATTGGCGGCTTCGCTGATGCTGGGCGGACTCCCGCCGGTGGCGGCGCAGACCGATCAGCCGACTCCGGCGCCGACGCCCGCGCCTTCCTCGACCTTCCGCCTGCCGCCCGCCGACGATGGGCGCGCCTCGGGCGTGCAGGGGCCGTCCGACAACGGCCTCCCGCCCCTCGCGCCCGGCGAACGGCGCGGCCCGCAGACCCCGGCGCCGACTCCCACGCCCACACCGCCCGTGGTGGTTCCGACCCGGCCCGCGACGCCGACGCCCACCCCGGCGGCGTCGGCGCCCGCCGCGCGCCGCGAACCGCCGCCCGCGCCCGGCGCGACGGCGCGCGCCGCGTCCGAACCCGCTACCAGCGCACCCGTTTCGGCGGCTCCCGTCACCGCCGCGCCCGAATCGGCAGCGCCGGCCGTCGAAGCGCCGTCCCCCGCGACGCCCGGTTTCTCGGTCGATCCGACCGCGCCGGTGCCCGGATCATCGCCCGACGAGGGCGCGGCTCCGGCGACCGATGGGAACGGCAATCCGCCGCTCTGGGCCTGGCTGCTCGCCGGACTCGTCGCGGCGGGAGTCGGCCTTTGGTATTGGCGCCGCCGCCCCGTGCTTGCAGATGATGCGTCCAGCGAGTTCGAGGCGCCGCCGCCTGCGCCGCGCACCGCCGGTCCGGTCCCCGCACCGCGTCCGCAGCCCGCCGCGCCGGTGGCCCCGCGAGTCCCCTCGCCGTCGATCCCGTCGCCGCTCGTCATGCGCCCGATGGCCGAACGGCGCGCGCAGGTGGCGATGGCGCTCGACATTCGCGGTATCCGCATGACGAGCGAGCAGTTGATCGTCGCCTTCACGCTCAATCTGCGGAACGAGGGGCCGATCGCGGCGAGCGGCCTGCTGATCCGTATCGCGCTCAACCAGGGGGCGGCGATGACCGAGCCGGTGCTGGCGCGCTTCTTCGACGGCGCGGGCGGCAGCATCTTGCGCGACGACATGATTCTCGCGCCCGGCGCGGGCGAGCAGATCGCAACCGAAGTCATGCTGCCGCGCGCCGCGGTCGAACCGCTGATGATCGGTGGCAAGCCGATGCTGATCCCGGTACTCGTCTTCGACGTCACCTATCATTGGGATGGCGAGGGCGACGCCTTTGGGCAGAATGCCGGCAGCTTCGTGCTCGGCCGCGAGCAGGGCGCGAGCGGGAGCGAAAAGCTCGCGCCGCTGCCGCTCGATCATCCCAATCTGGTCGTCAACCGGCCGGGCGCGCGCACGACCGCGATCCGGCGCAGCCAATAGAGCGTTTTCAAGTCGGGTGGAATCACCGGGCGACTCGGAAAACACGGCAAAGCGGGAATCGGGAGCGCCGGTTTCGATGCGACCAAAACCGAACGCGCTCCAGCCTTTTTTGTTGCGGCGCAGCATGGACTGGGGCAGACCGCGACCGTGCTTGAAAAAGGGCACGCCGGGGCATAGGCTCACCCTCCCCGGAAAGAAGACAGCGACGCAGGATTGATCGCGGCGAGGGACGGACAAAATGGTTCCCGCGCGGTCGCAACAGGAGCATGACATGGACGCCTTGGTCTCAACCGACTGGCTGGAACGCGAACTGGGGGCATCGGACCTGCGGGTGGTCGATGCGACGAAATTCATGACCGGAACCGACCGCGACGCGCGCGCGGAATATGAGGCGGGGCATATCCCCGGCGCGGTGTTCATGGACCTGGCCGAACTGGCCGACACCAACAGCAAGATCGAGAATATGGCCCCCACGGCCGAGAAATTCGCGAGCCGCATGCAGTCGCTCGGCCTTGGCGACGGCAGCCGCATCGTCATCTATGACGACAGCCCGCTGAAGAGCGCGGCGCGCGCCTGGTGGCTGCTCAAACTGTTCGGCGCGCACGACGTCGCGCTGCTCGACGGCGGCCTCGCCAAGTGGAAGGCCGAGGGACGGCCGCTCGAAATGGGCAAGCAGACGCTCCGCCATCGCCATTTCACCGTGTGGCGCGATGCGAAAGCGGTCCGCACCAAGGAGCAGATTCTCGAAAATCTGGCGCTCGGCAGCGAGCAGGTCGTCGACGCGCGCCCCGCGGCGCGCTTCACCGGCGAGGAACGCGACCCGCGTCCGGGCATGGCGCCCGGCCACATCCCGGACTCGGTCAGCCTGCCGCATTCGGCGCTGTTCAACGCCGACGGCACGTGGAAGCGCGGCGACGAGCTCAAGGCCGCGTTCGATGCGGCGGGGGTCGACCTCGACCAGCCGCTGATCACCACCTGCGGCAGCGGCATGACCGCGACCGTCGTCGCCTTTGGCGCGCATCTTCTCGGCAAGGAGGATGTCGCGGTCTATGACGGAAGCTGGACCGAATGGGGTGCCGACCCGGCGACCCCGAAGGCGACCGGCGCCGCCTGATCGCCACGCAAGCGCGGCTTTGCGGCCGCGCTGCTTTTCTGTCTTGTCGTACCCCGCTGCGCCGCGTTAATCTCGGCGCATCGGGGTGAGGCAACCCCCCGGTCAGGCCGTCGCCCAAGCGTTGCTTTTTCACCCGGCTCCGCCGGATGGGGAAGTATGACCGATGACCGGATTGCCCGACCAAACTCTCGCTCCCGCCCAACCCAGCTTCGCGGAGGCTGTTCGCGCCTATGCGCGGATCGGCTGGCTCAGCTTCGGCGGGCCTGCCGGGCAGATCGCGCTGATGCACCGCGAGTTCGTCGACGATCGGCGCTGGGTCGACGAGTCGACCTTTCTCCACGCGCTCAACTTCTGCCATCTGCTGCCGGGGCCCGAGGCGCAGCAGCTTGCGACCTGGATCGGTTGGCGGCTGCACGGCTTTCGCGGCGGGCTTGCGGCGGGGTTGCTGTTCGTCGTCCCCGGCGCGCTCGTCATGTTCGGCCTGTCGACGCTTTATGTGCTCGCGGCGGGGCTCGACTGGTTTGCAGCCCTGTTCCTTGGCATCAAGGCGGCGGTGCTCGCGGTTGTCGTGCAGGCGCTCATCCGCATCGCCGGCCGCGCGCTCAAGACGCCGTTCCTGCGCGGCATCGCGGCGGCCTCCTTCGCCGCGCTGGCATTGTTCGCGCTGCCCTTTCCGTTCGTCGTCCTCTCGGCGCTGCTGCTCGGCTGGGCCGCGGCGCGGTGGCGGCCCGGCTGGATGAAGCTGGTGCCCGCAAAGGCTGGGCTGCTGCCGCCCGCCCGCTCGGCCTGGCGGCAGAGCCTGTCGGCGGTGCTGCTGTGGAGCGCGGTCTGGGCGGCGCCGATGGTGCTGATCCTCGCAACGCTGGGACGGGGGCATGTCTTGTGGGATATCGGCGCCTTCTTTTCGCAGCTTGCGGTGGTGAGCTTCGGCGGCGCCTATGCGGTGCTCGCCTATATGGCGCAGGAAGCGGTGAGCGGCTTCGGCTGGCTGCACCCCGGCGAGATGGCCGACGGGCTGGGCCTGGCCGAGACGACGCCGGGGCCGCTGATTCTCGTCACCCAGTTCGTTGGTTTCCTCGCCGCGTGGCGCGACGCCGCACCCTTCACGCCTTTCGTCGCGGCGTTGCTCGGCAGCCTGCTGACGCTGTGGGTGACCTTTGCGCCCTGCTTCCTGTGGATCTTCGCTTTCGCGCCGTGGATCGATCGGCTCGAGCGCGCGGCGGGGCTGAAGGGCGCACTCGCCGCGGTGACGGCGGCGGTGGTCGGGGTGATCGCCAACCTGTCCTTGTGGTTCGCGCTTCACACTCTTTTTCGCCGGATCGGGCGAGCGTCGTGGGGCATCGACGTGCCGGTGCCGTCGAGTATGGACCTTTCGGCCGTGCTGCTGGCGATTCTCGCCTTCGTGCTGCTCTTTCGCGTCCGCATCGGGATTATTCCGCTGCTGGCGATCTGTTCGGCGGGTGGCCTGCTACTGGATTTTGGCTAGGGCTGCGCTAACAAGGCGGGCATGAGCAAAAACGACGATCAGACCCTCCGCCCCGCGACGAAACTGGTGCAGGGCGGGCGGCGGCCCGAATGGACGGGCGATCCACGGCTCGGCGGTGGGGTCGTCAACCCGCCGGTGTGGCGGGCCTCGACGATCCTCTATGACAGCATCGCCGACCTCAAAGCGCGTGGGGCTTCGACGCATGACAAATTTTATTACGGCCGGCGTGGGACGCCGACCGTCTGGGCGCTCGCCGATGCGCTGACGATGATGGAGCCCGGCGCGGAGGGCAGCCTGCTCTATCCCTCGGGAGTCGCGGCGATTTCGGCGGGGCTGCTCGCGCTGCTTTCGCCCGGCGACCATCTGCTGATGGTCGACAGCGCCTATGAGCCGACGCGCGCTTTCTGCAACGGCATGCTCGCGCGGATGGGCGTGCGGTCGAGCTTCTACGATCCGCTGGTCGGCGCCGACATCGCCGATCTGATCGAGCCCGCGACGAAGCTGATCTTTCTCGAATCGCCGGGTAGCCTGACCTTCGAGGTGCAGGATATTCCCGCGATCACCGCACTCGCCCGTGCGCGCGGCGTGCTGACGATGCTCGACAACACCTGGGCGACGCCCTTGCTTTTTCCCGCGCTCGCGCATGGTGTCGACGTGACGATGATGAGCCTCACCAAATATGTCGGCGGGCACAGCGACGCGATGATGGGCAGCCTGACCGCGACGAAAGCGGTGTGGCCCAAGCTGCGCCACGCGGCCTATCAGCTCGGCCAGGCGGTTTCGCCCGACGATTGCGCGCTGGTGCTGCGCGGCCTTCGCACGCTCGACGTGCGGCTGGCGCGGCATGGCGACAATGGGCTTGCGGTCGCGACCTGGCTCGCCGGACGGGCGGAGGTCGGGCGGGTGCTGCATCCGGCGCTGCCGGGCGATCCGGGCCACGCGCTGTGGTCACGCGACTTTGCCGGGACGAGCGGTCTGTTCGGTTTCACGCTGAAGGGCGGTGACGACGTGGCGCGCGCGCGCTTCATCGACGCGCTTGCGCATTTCGGCATCGGCTTTAGCTGGGGCGGCTATGAAAGCCTTGCCGTGCCGGGCGACCCGCAGACGATCCGCACCGCGACGCGGTGGATCGATCCCGACGCGCTCGTCCGTTTGTCGATCGGGCTCGAGGATCCCGCCGACCTGATCGCCGACCTCGAACGCGGCTTCGCGGCGCTATGAGCGGCGGCGGGGTTCGCGAAAGCGTCACGCGCGTCGTCGAGGCGATGCAGGCGATCGGGCTCGACGTCGGCTCCTACCGCCTGTCGCTTTATGGCCTTTTTTCGACGATCATCGTCGCGGTCCTGTTGTGGATCGGGGTCAAGCTGGTGATGCGCGCGATCAAATGGCTGCTCCGCCGCAATACGCAGATCGACCAGGCGCAGCGATTGCTCACCGAAAAGCTGATCGCGATCGCGCTCGCCTCCTTCGCGCTGCTGCTCGGCATCGACCTGCTCGGCATCGACCTGACGACGCTCGCGGTCTTTTCGGGCGCGGCGGGGCTGGCGATCGGTTTCGGGCTGCAAAAGACGGTCGGCAATCTGATCGCGGGAATCATCTTGCTGATGGACCGATCGATCCAGCCCGGCGACGTGATCGTCGTCGGCGACGCCGCGTCGATGGGCGCCGGGCCGCTGCCTGGCGGGGTGCCCAATGTCGGGCGCGTCGCAAAGATCGGGGTACGCGCGGTCAACGTCATCACCCGCGACGGCAAGAAGCATCTGATTCCGAACGAACTGCTGATGACCCAGCCGGTCGAGAATTGGAGCTATTCGAGCCGCGACGTGCGGGTGCGGATGCGGGTTCCCGTCGCCTATGAATGCGACCTGCGCGCGGCGCAGGCAATCATCGTCGAGGTCGCGAAGGCCAATCCGCGCATCCTCGCCGACCCCGCGCCGGTGGTGTGGATCACCGCCTTCAGCGAACGCGGAGTCGAGCATGAGCTGCGCTTTTGGATTTCGGACCCCGAATCGGGGCTCGGCAACATCCAGGGCGAGGTGTTTCTGGGAATTTGGGAGCGGTTCAGGGACGCGGGCATCCGCATCCCCTATCCGCGCACCGACCTGCGGATGGTCGGGGCGCCGGATGAGGGTCCGGCGCCCGCAAGCGGACGTTAAAGCCCGGTCGTCTTCGCACGCTCGATACATTCGACGATGATGCGTTTCGCCTCGTCGACATCGCCCCAGCCGTTGAGCTTCGCCCATTTGCCGGGCTCGAGATCCTTATAATGGGTGAAGAAATGCTCGATCTGCTGGAGCACGATCTCGGGCATGTCCTTGTAGGTCTTGACCTTGTCATAATAAGGAAAGGTCTTGTTGACGGGCACGCACAGCAGCTTTTCGTCGCCGCCGGCATCGTCTTCCATCAGGAGGACGCCGATCGGGCGGCACTTGACCACCGCGCCCGCGATGATCGGCGAGCGCGCGACGACGAGCGCGTCGAGCGGGTCGCCATCGTCGCCCAGCGTGTGCGGGATGAAACCGTAATTGGCGGGGTAGCGCATCGGGGTGTGCAGGAAACGGTCGACGAACAGCGCTCCCGACGCCTTGTCGAATTCATATTTCACCGGCTCGCCGCCGATCGGCACTTCGATCAGCACGTTCAGGCTGTCGGGCGGGCTGTCGCCGGCCGGGATCAGGTCGATACGCATGGGAGATGTCCTCTTGTGTTTTTGAATCGCGCGCGCCTTTAGCGCCGGAAGCGGCGCAAAGTCGAGGGGGGAGCTTGTCCCCTCCCGCTTGCGCGAGGGGAAATCAGAGCTGGCGCTTCGACGCGAGCAGGCGGTCGAACCAGTCCGGCCCGGCGCCCGCCTTTTCGAGGTGCGGCCAGCGCAGGCCGCCGTGATAATCGATATCGACGGTGCGATAGCGCCCGTCGCGCTCGACGAGCAGGCGGACCGGAGTCTTGCCGTCGGTCGCGGCGCGAATCGCGGCTTCCAGCCGGTCCTTGGTATAAGCGACGCCATCGACCGCGACGATCTTCGTGCCATTGACGATGTCGGCCTGAAAGGCGGGGCCGTCCCACAGGATGCTGCCCGCGACGCCGTCCTTGCCGATTACCATCCCGAGCGAATGGGTGAGATCATAGGTCTTCGCGCGCGCCATGCGGGCGCGGTCATAGGCGTTGGGCGCATCGCGCCAGACGAGGCGGTAGCCCGCGCGCTCGATCCCCGCGACCGGCGCCGGCTGGCCGGGGCGCTGCATATGATCGCGCAGGAATGTCGCCCAGTCATAGGGGTGGACCGCGTTCAGCGCCGCGACGACATCGTCGAAATTATAGGTGACCTCGCCCCAGTCGCCATTCTTGCCGCCAAAAAAGCCCTTGGCGAAATCGTCGAGGCTCTTGGTGTCGTTCGTGGCCTGACGGATGATCATGTCCGCCTCGAGCCACATCAGCGAGCCTTCGTTGTAATAATCCTCGGTGCGTGTCGCGCTGGGGAAAGCGCGCGCCTTGCGCCCCGCGATGACGGGGTCGAGCGTCGTATCCTCGACCGAGCGCCAGTCGCGCCCCGCCTCGACGCTGAAATAAGCGGCGTTGGTCGCCCATTCGGACAGGATCATATCCTTCGACTGCATCCCCGACCGGCCGGCGAGGACGAGATCCCAGAAGCTCGTCTGGCCTTCATAGACCCACAGCAGATTGCCCTGCATCGGGGTACGGAAATCGGGGGTCCACAGCTTGTCGGGGCGGCGGTATTTGCCGTTCCAGCTATGCGTGAATTCGTGCGGGAGCAGCCCGCGCAGCGTCTCGCCATCGTCCCATTTGGTGAAATAATCCGGATCGCTGCTGTTCTCGCTGCTGCGATGATGTTCGAGCCCGATGCCGCCGAGTTCGTCGGTCAGCGCGAGCAGAAATTCATAGCGGTCGAAATGACGGACGCCGAACAGCGCGACCGCCTCCGCCACCAGCGCGGCATGGCGGGCGATCTGGTCGGGTTTGGCCTCCAGATATTGGGCCTCGTCGGCGACGACGTTCAGCGTGACATTTTGCCCGAGATCCCATTTGCGAAAATATTTGCCCGCAAACATCGGGCTGTCGACCAGCGTTTCATAGCTCGTCGGCGCATAGCTGTAGCGATTGCCCGCGACCTTGAGGCCGTCGAGCGCCGCCGCGCCCGTCCAGCCATCGGGGAGCGTCACGTCGAGTTGCACCGGGATGTAGCGGGTGAAAATGCCGGCGGGATAGAGGCTGACCTGCTCCCATTGCAGGTTCATCATCGCCGGGGTGACGACGACGCGGCCTTCGCTGGTGCGCGTCGGCGACAGGAAGTCGAAGGCGACGTCGATGCTTTTCGTGCCCGCGGGCACGTCGATGTCAAAGGCGTAGACGTCGGTCGGCTGGCGCGTCCAACTCAGTGGCTTGCCGCCGGCACTTGGCCGGAAGCCCGCAATCTCGGCGATCGCCCCGCGCGGGGCGTGCTTGCCGGGCAGCCATTGCGGATAGAGCAGGGTGAACTTGCCCGCCTTGGCGACCGGGATCGTCTGGCGGACATGAAAGATGCCGCGCATATAATCGGTCGCATCGACCTTGAGCTGCATCGTGCCGGGATAGGGCTTGTCGGCGGGCAGCGGGATGATGTGCGGCTGAACCACCGGCTGCGGGCGGCTGTTGCCGTCCTGGGCGTGTGCAGGGGTGGCGAGAGCGATGAGAGCGGCTGCGATCAAGCGTGTCTTTTTCATGAGGACTCTCTGCCGGGAAACGCTCCTTTCTACAACCTTCTCCCCTTGCGGGAGAAGGATACGCAGCCTTGGCGCGAAGCGCCTAGGCGCAGTTGGATGAGGGGTTGCGGTCGCTCAGCGACCGCGCGAGCCAGTGGCTCGCAACCCCTCACCCAGCTTCGACTAGGCAGCAAGCTGCCAAGTCTTCGCATCCCTCTCCCGCAAGGGGAGAGGGGGCTTTGCGCAATATGCAAAATCGACTAGACGCGCGGCGCATGAGCAAGGACAAATCCGCAAAGATCAAGGCCCCGCAGCCGGTGCGCGGCACCCAGGATATGCTCGGCGATTTCGCCGATCGCTTCCTGCATGTGGTCGACGCCTTCGATCGGGTGCGCCGCCTCTATGGCTTCAAGCGGGTCGAGGTGCCGGTGATCGAACCGACCGCGGTGTTCGCGCGCAGCCTGGGCGAGACGACCGACGTCGTGTCGAAGGAAATGTATAGTTTCGAGGATCGCGGCGGCGAATCGATCACGCTGCGTCCTGAATTCACCGCCGGCATCGCTCGCGCTTACATCACGAATGGCTGGCAGCAATTCGCGCCGCTCAAGGTCGCGACGCACGGCCCGCTGTTCCGCTACGAGCGACCGCAAAAAGGGCGCTACCGCCAGTTCCACCAGCTCGACGCCGAAATCATCGGCAGCGATAGCCCGCTCGCCGATGCCGAATTGCTGATATTCGCCGACCAGCTTTTGAAGGAACTGGGCGTCGCCGAGGGGGTGACGCTGACGCTCAACACGCTTGGCGACGTGGAAAGCCGCGAGGCGTGGCGCGGCGCGCTGGTCGAGCATTTCATGGAACATCGCGGCGATTTGTCCGAAGACAGCCTCGCGCGGCTCGACAAGAATCCGCTGCGCATCCTCGACAGCAAGGATCCAAAAGACCGCCCGATCGCCGACAGCGCCCCCGATATCGACGCCTATCTGACAAGCGAAGCGCAGGACTTCTTCGGCGCGGTGACCGCGGGCCTCGACGCCGCGGGCGTGGCGTGGGAGCGCAATGCCCGGCTCGTGCGCGGGCTCGACTATTATCGCCACACCGCCTTCGAATTCGTCACCGACCGTCTTGGCGCGCAGGGCACCGTGCTCGGCGGCGGGCGTTATGACGGGCTGATCGAAAATCTCGGCGGCCCCGTGACCCCGGCGGTCGGCTGGGCGGCGGGGATCGAGCGGCTGGCGATGCTGGTGGAAGAGGCGGGTGCGTTCAGAACTTTTGTGCCGGACGTCGCGGTGGTTGCCGAAAACGCGGACTGCGAACTGACGGCTTCCAGTTTGACGTCCGCTTTTCGCCGCTCGGGCTTTTGGGCCGAACTTGTGGCGACGGGCAGTCCCCGAAAACGATTTGATCGTGCGCGTAAACTTGAACCGGCCTTGATCGTTTCGCTCGACGTCCGCGAAGGAGTGCACACGCGGAGCATCAAGCTTCTGGATGATCGCTATAACCGCTCGCCTGCGGCTCACGACATTTTCGAATCCTTCTTTTCGTCACCCCGGACTTGATCCGGGGTCCATGGCCTGAGGACGCGATGTTCGACCATGGATGCTGAAACAAGTTCAGCATGACGAAGAATTGAAATGATAGCGAGTAGATGACCTCCATTCCCGAACGCCAGATCGACGCGATCATCGAACGCCACGCGGCGCTGCAGGCGCGCATGGCGACGGGCGATATGGCGCCCGCCGATTTCGTCGCCGCGTCGAAGGAGTTTGCCGAGCTTGAGCCCGTCGCGGTGGCGGCGCGCGCGGTGGTGCGGCTGCGCGGGGAACTCGCGTCGCTGACCGAGATGCTCGCCGATCCCGAGATGAAGGCGATGGCCGCCGAGGAAATCGCGGCGATCGACGCGGCGCTGCCCGCCGCCGAGCACGACCTCGCGATCAGGCTGCTGCCCAAAGACGTCGCCGACGAACGCGCCGCGATGCTCGAAATCCGCGCCGGCACCGGCGGCGACGAAGCGGCGCTGTTCGCGGGCGACCTGCTGCGCATGTACAGCCGCTATGCCGATGGTCAGGGCTGGAAGGTCGAGATCATCTCGGCGAACGAGACCGAGGTCGGCGGCTATAAGGAAGTCGTCGCGAGCGTCGTGGGGCAGGGCGTCTTTGCCAAGCTGAAGTTCGAAAGCGGCGTCCACCGCGTCCAGCGCGTCCCCGTCACCGAAAGCGGCGGGCGCATCCACACCAGCGCCGCGACCGTCGCGGTGCTGCCCGAGGCCGAGGAAGTCGACGTCGCGATCAACGACAATGACCTCAAGATCGACATTTATCGCGCGTCGGGTGCGGGCGGCCAGCACGTCAACACCACCGATTCGGCAATCCGCATCACCCATCTTCCGTCGGGGCTCGTCGTGATCCAGCAGGACCAGCGCAGCCAGCACAAGAATCGCGCCAAGGCGATGCAGGTGCTGCGCGCGCGCCTCTATGACCTCGAGCGCGAAAAGATTCACAGCGCAGAAGCGTCGGCGCGCAAGTCGATGGTCGGGTCGGGCGACCGCTCCGAACGCATCCGCACCTATAATTTCCCGCAAGGCCGCGTGACCGACCACCGCATCAACCTGACGCTCCACCGCCTGCCCGAGATATTGGAAGGGCAGATGGACGAGTTGATCGACGCGCTGATCGCCGAGGATCAGGCGCAGCGACTGGCGGGGCTGGGTGAGTGATCCAATAGAATCCGTTCGCATCGAGCGAAGTCGAGATGCCCTTTGGCTTGGCGTGATTGCGATGGGTGTCTCGACTTCGCTCGACACGAACGGAATTTGGTGTGGGTGACATTCAGAAGGCGCTGCGCGACGCGGCGCGGCGGCTCGCAGACGTGTCCGAAACGCCGCGGCTCGACGCCGAACTGTTGATGGCGCATGCACTGGGCGTCGAGCGGCAGGCACTGCTGCTCGACCCGTCGCGCTTCGCGGTGCCCGAAGGCTTCGCGGCGCTCGTCGAGCGGCGGATGCGCCGCGAGCCCGTCGCCTATATCGTCGGCCATCGCGATTTCTGGACGATCCGGCTGGCGGTCGCGCCGGGCCTGTTGATCCCGCGCCCCGACAGCGAGACGCTGATCGAGGCGGCCGTCGCATATTTCGGGGCCGATGCGCCGCGCCGCATTCTCGACCTGGGAAGCGGGCCCGGCACACTGCTCCTCGCCGCGTTGGCCGAGTGGCCGGAGGCGACGGGGGTCGGCATCGACGAATCCGCAACGGCTGTCGACTGGGCGGTGCGCAATGCCGCCGATCTGGCGATGGACGAACGCGCGCGATTCCGGCTGGGCGACTGGACGTCGGGACTCGAAGGCCCGTTCGACCTGATCCTCTGCAACCCGCCCTATATCGCCGATTCCGAAGCCTTGATGCCCGACGTCGTCGATCACGAACCCGCGGGCGCGCTGTTCGCGGGCGCCGACGGGCTCGACGATTATCGCCGCATCCTTCCCGATCTGCCGCGGCTATTGGCGCCCGGGGGCGCTGCGATCCTTGAAATCGGCCATAGGCAGCTTATCTTGGTAAGTGAGCTTGCCGAAGCCGCCGGTTTTACGGCCCGAAGCCGTCGGGATTTGGGCGGACGCGACAGGGCGGTCGTGCTGACCCGCCCCTGAATCGCCCGCAATTATTTTCTTGGTTTCCGCCGCAAAGCGCGGTAGGGGCGGCTCACAGGCCCGACCGGGGCCCCTTGATGGGTCCGGCTGGTCTGTTTCCCACTTACGATGCTGGTGCGGGGCCGTGGGGCCCGGCGCAAGCGGTAAAGGGCAAGAACCGCGCTTGGAAGCGCGGGCGCGACGCGCAGATGGCGCGGTCGGCCAAAAGGGGTTGGCGTAGCTTATTAGCTTATCAGGATGTCTCAGTTGAACATGAACAACCGACAGAGCGGTCGCCGTCGCGGCCGCAACAACAACGGCAGCAACAATAATCGCCCGCAGTCCGGCGGTCGCGGTGGCGCCGATCAGGCCAACCGGATCGATAGCCGCGCGCGCGGCAATGCGGCCCAGATGATCGAGAAATACCGTAATCTCGCGCGCGACGCGCAGCTTTCGGGCGATCGGGTCCAGACCGAATATTATCTGCAATTCGCCGACCATTATTTCCGGGTGCTGAGCGATTTTCGCATTCGCCAGGAAGAAAAGGCGGCGGCGAACGGGCAGGAACGCAGCCCCGACCGTCATCGCGAAATTCGCGGCGTCGAGGATTTCGACGGCCACGACGACAGCGACTTCGAGGCCGAGGCGCCCGCCGAGCGGGCCGAGCGGGCCGAGGGCAATCGCGACAATCGCGAGCGTCAGGGCGGTGAGCGTCAGGGCAACGAACGCCAGGGCGGCGAACGCCGCGACGAGGACGACAATCGCGGCAATCGTCCGCCGCGCGAACGCGGCAACCGCCGCGATCGTGACGAAAGCCGTGCATCACAGCCCGACGCCGAGGATAACGGCGAAGCGGTGACCGAGGAAGTAGCCCCCGCGCCGCGCGCCAATCGCCGCGGCCCGCGTCGCGCCCGTCCGGCCGACGCCAATGACGACGGCGGCAACGCCGGTATCGACACGGCGGTGCTGCCGCCGGCGATCGGCCGTCCCGAACCGAGCCCCGAACCAAGCGAGGCCGAGGCCACCGATGCCGGCGACGAAGCGCCCGCCCCGAAGCCGCGCCGCACCCGCCGCACGCTGGCGGCGCGCGATACTGGGGTCGAAGCGGCCGAATAAGCCCGCGATTTCGCACTGGTTTTTATAAAGCGCATGCCATAGCCTCCCCCGGACGAGGGTTCGGGGGAGGTTTTTATGCGGGCTTTGGCTGGTGCTTGTTTTCTCACCCTGGCGCTGGGCGCCGTTCCCGCCGCGGCGCAGGATCCGGCGGCCGGCAATGCGCAGGGCGACGTGGCCGTCACCATCTATAATGGCGGCCAGTCGCTGGTGCAGGACATCCGGCAGATATCCTTTCCCGCCGGCCGGACGCGGCAGGAATTTCCCGACGTGTCGGCGCAGATCCGGCCGCAGACGGTGTCGTTCAGCGCCGCGGGCACCGCGATCGTCGAACAGAATTTCGATTATGACCTGCTGTCGCCCAATGCGCTGATGCAAAAGGCGGTCGGCGAGATGGTGACGCTGCTCCGCATCAACCCCGCGACCGGCGCCGAGACGCGCGAGCGCGCGAAAGTCCTCGCGGTCAACGGCGGCGTGGTGCTCGAAATCGGGTCGCGCATCGAGATATTGCGCGACGACGGGCTGCCGGTGCGGGTGATCTTCGACAAGATTCCGCCGAACCTGCGCGCCAAGCCGACGCTGTCGATCACCGTCGAGAGCAAAAGCGCCGGAACGCGGCCGGCGACGCTGTCCTATCTGACCAGCGGGCTCGGCTGGTCGGCGGACTATGTCTCGCTCTACGATGAAAAGGCGGGGACGATCGACGTCCAGGGCTGGGTGACGCTGACCAACAACAGCGGCACGACCTTCGACAAGGCGCGTACCTTGCTGGTGGCGGGCACGCCGTCGGCGGCGGGTATGGCGAGCTATGGCGGCACCTATTATCGATCGAGACCCGCACCGCCGGGCGAATTGCGCCGTGCGGGCACCGAAACCGCGCCGCGCGAGCAGCTTGGCGACTATTATCTCTATCCGCTGGCCGAGCGCACGACGATCGCCAACGCGCAGACGAAGCAGGTCAGCTTCCTCGACGTGGCAAAGGTGCCGGCGCAGAAAATCTATGAATATACGGTCGGCGGCTTCGACAATATGAGCGAGCCGAAGAGCGCGGCGAGCGTGATCAAGTTCAGTTCGAGCGCCGAGGGCGGGCTGGGCGATGCGCTGCCCGCCGGGACGGTGCGCTTCTACCAGCGCGACCTGCGCGGCGACCCGCAATTCATCGGCGAAAGCCGGATCGGGCATACCCCGATGGGCAGCGAGCTGGGGCTCAAGACCGGCGAAGCCTTCGACGTCAAGATCAAGGCGACATTGGTGTCGCGCGAGCGGCGATCGCCATCGACCTGGCGCTCGTCGATGTCCTATCTGCTCACCAATGCGCGGCCGCAGCCGGTGACGGTCGACCTCGTCCAGCGCGGGCTCGACTGGTATTGGGATGACACGCGCATCATCACCGAAAGCCAGAAGAGCGAACGGCTCGACAGCGACGGGACCAAATGGCGCGTGACGGTGCCCGCCAACGGCGAAGCGACGATCACCGCCACGTTCGAAACGCGCTATTGATCCGCGCCGCGATGCGCCGGTCGCTGGTCCTCCCGCTGTTTTTCGCCGCCGCGCCCGCGATGGCGCAGGGCGTCGTGACCTCGACGGCCCCCGATTCGCTTTCGGTCAGCGCGTTTCGCGATCCCGGCCGCGGTGCGGGGGGCGAGATCGACCTCGACAGCCTGAACGGCTTCGCGCTGATTTCCGAACAGCGCACGATCGACCTGCCCGCGGGCGAATCGGTGCTGCGGTTCGAGGGGGTGGCCGAAGGGATGGTCGCGGTGTCGGCGATCGTCACCGGCCTGCCGGGCGGGGTGGTGCAGAAGAATCGCGACGCCGCGCTGCTCTCGCCGGCCAGCCTGCTCGACGGGTCGCTCGGCAACCGCGTCCATCTTCGCCGCACCAGCCGCGCGACGGGGAAGGTCACCGAAGAGGATGCCTTCATCCGATCGGGCCCCGACGGCGCCGTCGTGCTGCGCACCGCCGCCGGCTATGAGGCGCTGCGCTGCTCGGGCCTTCCCGAGACGCTGACCTATGACGGGGTGCCGAAGGGGCTGACCGCGAAGCCGACGCTGTCGGTGACGACGCGCAGCCCCGCCGCGCAGCGGGTGACGGTGACGCTCACCTATTTGTCGACGGGGTTCGACTGGGCAAGCAATTATGTCGCGCGCGTCGCAAGCGATGGCAAGACGCTCGACCTCTTTGCCTGGCTGACCGTCGCGAACAGCAATGGCGAAAGCTTCGCCGACGCCAATCTCTCGGCGCTCGCGGGGACGCTCCATATCGAACAGGATATGGACGAGCTGGTCGAGCCGCCGCCGCAGCCCCAGCTTCGCCTGTCCTGTTTTCCGACCGGCAGCGGGCGCTATGGAATCCCGCCGCCGCCCCCACCGCCACCGCCTCCGCCCGCCCCGATGGCGAGCTATGACGAGATCATCGTCACCGCGCAGCGCCGCGAAGCGCTGATGGCGTCGCCGACGGCGATCACGGTGGTCAGCACCGCCGAGCTTGAGGATCTGGGCGATCTCAAACTCTATCGGGTGCCGATGCGGGTGACGGTCGCGGCCAATGCGCAAAAGCAGGTCGCGCTGCTGGTCAAGGACAAGGTGCCCTTTCGCACCATCTATCGCCTGCGCCTTTGTCCGACCTGCGAGCCGAAGAGTGAAGGCACCGAGATCGTGCTGCGGATGGAAAACAAGGAGTCGGGCAAGCTCGGCATACCGCTGCCGAGCGGGCAGGTCGCGGTGTTCGAGTCGGCGCTGGGCGAGGAATTGCTCGCGGGTGAGGGCGCGATGCGCGACCATGCGGTCGGCGAGACGGTCAACCTCGTCATCGGCGAAAGCAGCCAGGTGCGCGTCACCGCCGATAACTATTATGCGCCGGGCAAGGAAGGCGACGATTATCGCCTGACGGTGACCAATGCGAACCCCTTTGCGGTCGCGCTCGAACTCGGCTTTGAAATCGATGACCTGAAGCGAGTCGATTCGCGGCTTCGCAAGCTGCCGCGCAAGGATGGCCTGCCGACCTGGATGGTCACCGTGCCCGCCAATGGCAGCCGGACGCTCGACTATCGCGCGAAGGATTAGGCCGGCGGCAGCGCGCGCGGGCGGTGGTTTTCGTCGAGCGCGACGAAGGTGAACAGACCTTCGGTGACGCGCGCCTCGGTGCGGCCGCCGTCGCGAGTCGCGACGACCTCGATCCGGATTCCCATCGACGAGCGGCCGCGCCGTTCGAGGTGCGCATAGACCGATATGATGTCGCGCAGCAGGATCGGCGCGATGAACTCCATCGTCTCGATCGCGACCGTCGCAACGGCGCCCTGCGCCTCGCGGCCCGCGACGATGCCGCCGGCGATGTCCATCTGGCTGAGCACCCAGCCGCCGAAGATATGGCCGTTGGCATTGATGTCGGCGGGGCGGGGGACGATGCGCAGGATCGGGTCGCGCGGGGCCGAATCGGCCGCCTTATCGGTCATGATTCATGTCTGGGTCATCGGCGAAGGGGTCGTCGATCGCTTCGTCATGGCCGCTGCCGCTCGACAGGAAGACGAGCCCCATCAGCGCCGCGCCGAGCATCACCGACAGGCCGACGCCCGCCGCGGTCGCGATGACCATGTGAATCGTGAACTGGTCGCCGAGCGTGTAGCGCAGCCAGGCGAGCGCGACGATCACCGCCACGAACGAGACGAGCGCCATGCCGCGCATCAGTCGGCGATAGCGCGCCCAGGCGATATCCGACGTCGTGCGGTCGTCGAGCGGCGAGTGTTTGACCATGCGCCTTCCATGAACCAAGCGAGCGCGAAGGCCAAGGGGCAATGGGGCTAGGTCCCATACCCCTTACCGGCGCGTTCGAGGCGTCGAAATGGCGAAGATATCGGGTTCGGGCGGGCGCAGCGTGTAGTGGTTCTACCCGCAAGGCCGACCGGAGCCGAGATCGAAGCCATTTCGGCGTCGCTTCGCGATTTGACCGATTTTGTCCATTGCTTCGTCAGCAAGTCTTGAAATATCGACATATTCCTTCGCCTTGCCTTCTCGCGCTGAACAAAATCGCTTCAAACCTCGAACGCGCCGGTAAGGGGTATGGGACCTAGCGTCAGATGTCGGTTTCGGCATTGCCGCGAATCATGATAGGCTTTGTCGGCAACGGAAAATGGACAAGGGAGCGGCACCTATGACGATCGGAGCGATTCTTCACGGGCGTACGGGCGCGGTGATTTTGGCGCGGCCCGGCGATACGGTGCGCGCGGTGATCGACCTGCTCGCCCAGCATCGCATCGGCGCGGTGCCCGTGGTGGAAGATGATTTGATCGTCGGCATTTTTTCGGAGCGCGACCTGGTGCGACTTATGTCCTCCTATGGCCCCGAAGCGCTCGACCGCAGCCTCGACGAGGTGATGACCAAATCGCCCGTCACCTGCGATTCGGACATGGCGGTGATGGGCGCGCTGTCGCAGATGACGCAAAAGCGCATCCGCCACCTGCCCGTCGTCGACGGCGGGCGAC